>CALLKY010000013.1 GCA_938083135.1 uncultured Alphaproteobacteria bacterium
GCGTCCCTAGCCAGCACTTTCACCTCTATCTCAAAGAGTGCGAATGGCGCTTCAATCACAGGCCCACCGAAAACCTCTTGAAAGTATTACGCAAGTGGGCAAACCTCTGAACCGAAACCCTTAGATAGGCCAGCCCCTAAAGTTATCGAGGGCGAGGGCTAAGTCTTCAGCAAATATAATGTCCTGCCATTCAGCTGGGTCGTGGGATTTTGTTTCAGGAGCGATGCCGAACAAGCGCCACATTTCAGGGCTCATCCATTCATTGTCCGGCGCTTCTAAGTCCCAATACCAAACGCCATCCAGCGAGCCATGCTGGAGGAAGCGCCACATTTCGGGGTCTTTCTGAACCAAGCCTTCCAACTCGGCTTCCAGATAGTGTTTCTCAGCCATGCAAGCCTCTACCCAAAAACCCGAAACCGCTTCTATAGTTCATGTATGACACAGATACGGCGGGGAATGGTTATGGAATATGATTTTATTATTGTGGGCGGTGGATCGGCTGGGACAACCTTAGCGAACCGTCTTTCTGCCCACAGTGCCAATCAAGTTCTACTACTGGAAGCTGGCGAAGATACTCCACCAGGTGCAGTACCTGATGAAATTCTGGACAGCTACCCTGGCCGCGCCTACCTCAACAGCCGTTTCATCTGGGATGAACTGAAGGTCACTACAGAGAATATTTCACACAACCAACCAGACGCCCCCAAACCACCTCTCAGGAAATATGAGCAGGCACGCGTTCTCGGCGGCGGATCCTCAATCAACGGCCAAATGGCCAACCGCGGTGCCCCGACAGACTTCGCCGATTGGGAGGCTCGTGGTGCCAAAGGCTGGAATTGGGATGGGGTCCTGCCCTATTTCAAGAAGATCGAACGCGACCTCGACTTCAACAATGAATGGCACGGCCAGGAAGGGCATATCCCTGTCCGCCGTATCATGCCGCAGGATTGGAGCGGCCTTGGCAAAGCTGCCGCTGAAGCCTTCGCCGCCCAAGGCTTTGAGTATATCGAAGACCAGAACGGTGAATTTCGGGATGGCTACTTCCCGATCACCATCTCCAACGCCAATGACCAGCGCGTATCTGCCGCCATCGGCTATCTCAATGCAGAAGTCCGTAAACGCCCAAACCTAACCCTATCCACCCTAACTTCCATGACAGAGCTTTTGTTTGAAGGCCGCCGCTGCATTGGCGTGAAAGCACTGGTCGAAGGTAAGCCGCAGGAATTCCGGGGCCGGGAGATTATCCTCTCCAGCGGTGCCATCCATTCGCCCGCCCACCTGCTGCGTGCGGGCATTGGGCCAGAAGGCCACCTTCGGGAAATGGGCATTGAGGTGCGCCATAATTTACCTGGCGTTGGCAATCAGCTCATGGATCACCCATCCATCGCGCTCGCTAGCTTCATGAAACCCAACGCCCGGCGGCGGAAAGAAGGGTCCAGGCGGCACTTAGTCGTTGGCCTTCGCTATACATCCTCTACGCCAGGTGTGCCCCAGGGCGATATGTTTGTGGCCGTTGCCCATAAATCTGGGTGGCATGCTGTGGGTGAGCAGATCGCTTCCAAAATCCTGTTCGTCAATAAAACCTATTCCGAGACAGGCTATGTCCGCCTGAATTCCAAACACTGGGCGGAGGAGCCGGAGGTTGCGTTCAATCTCCTCTCCGACAGCCGCGATCTAGATCGCCTGAAAGAGGGTGCCCGCATGATGGCTGCTGCCTACGCGTCTGAGGCGCTACAGCGCGTCACGTCAGACCCGTTCCCGGCCAGCTGGGGCGACAAAGTCCGCCAGATCAGTGCCGTCACGACCAAGAACAAACTCATGACGGACATTGCCGCCAAAGTGATGGATGGCCCAGCACCTCTGCGGCGTTGGTTCATGAAAACATTCGTGACAGATGGCCTGACGATGCAGGACATCCTGACGGACGACGAAAAGATGGAAGGCTTCATCAAGCAGACAGCTGTCGGCGTGTGGCACGCCTCCTGCACCTGCCGCATGGGCGCAGATGACGACCCGATGGCCGTCACGGACAACCAAGGCCGTGTGCGCGGCATGGAGGGACTGCGCGTCTGCGACGCCTCCATTTTCCCAGTCGTCCCTTGCGCCAACACAAACTTCCCGACCATCATGGCAGCGGAGAAGATCGCGGATACTATTCTGGCGGGCTAGGCGTAAACTGCTGGTCTACTTAGTCGCCAAAGCGTCGGCAAACTTGTGATTGACGTCGCGGTGGCCCGCTTCATCGGCGCGCACTGCAACCACGACATCGCGGAGGCGGGCGTCTTCTCCTAGGTTCCAGTACTCGATGGCGATGGGTGGTGCCGGTGTGTTCTCCACCTCGCCAGCGTCGATCTGCGCCAGATAATGGGTGTAGCTGATGACGGCCTCTTCTTCGAAATACCCCACCACCCGGTGCGCTGTCTTGGGTGCCAGGAGGTAGAGGAAGAAGTAGAAATTGTAGAAAATCGCCTGGGCGATCATCACCAATGCCCGCTCGAATACAGATGGTTCCGCGATTTTGATGAAGGTCATGAGATGCATGCGCTCATTTTCGGCCTCATCCAACAATTCACGGATCCAGCCTTCGTCATCCTTGATTGACCGCAGCGCTTTCAAATGCACCAGCAATCCGCCAACCATGCCAGGGACCGCAGCGACCGTCTCAAGCACTACCGCGCGATTGCCATAGCGGTTTGCGAAAAACTTGTCGGCAAAAAATCGCAGGACCTTAACTACGCCATAGGCGAATTTATCACTGGCACCGTCGGGCTGGCGATGCAGCGTCAGGTCGACATGGTTTCCGGCTTCAATGTCGTTGCTCATGTTTTAGCCCTCCAGCCTCGCTATTCCAGCGCGAATGCGCGTGCCCCATATGTGGGCAGATAGTCGAGCCCGCCAAGTCGGCGACGATGCCGCAGATTGGCGACATAGCAAAATCCCCTGCCCAACCGAGGTAGCGAGAACACTTTGACAAACACCCCAACCACGCCCGACACTTCCCACCGAAGCATCACATTGAAGGAGAAGCGTTATGGGTATGTTGGATGGTCGCGTGGCGATCTGCACGGGGTCTGGCCGGGGCGTTGGTGCCGAGGTTGCGAAGCTGATGGCAGCGAATGGTGCCAAGGTTATCGTGAATGATCCAGGCGTTGGTGGCGGCGGCGAAGGCGGCGACCAAACGCCAGCACAGGCTATCGTTGACGAAATCAAAGCGGCAGGCGGCGATGCTGCCGCCAACTTCGGCTCTGTCACATCTTATGAAGACTGCTTGGACATGATCACCCAGGCGCGGGATGAGTTCGGCGGATGCCATGTTGTGTTCAACCCAGCCGGAATCCTCAGGGATCGCATGTTCCACAAGATGTCCCCGGATGACTGGAAAGACGTGATCGACGTTCACCTGAACGGCCATTACAACGTGAACCGTGCGGCCATCAACCTGTTCCGCGAGCAGGAATATGGGCGGATGATTATGGTCTCCTCCACTTCCGGTGTGCTGGGCAATGTGGGCCAGGCGAACTATGGCGCTGCCAAAATGGGCATCGTGGCGCTCATGCGGATCGTCGCTATGGAGAACGCCAATAAGGGCATCACAGCGAACGCAATTCTGCCCTCCGCAGATACCCGCATGACACGCTCTGTCCCAACCCCGAAGGACCCGAACGCGGCAGAGGTTCGCGAAGAGCGCCTGCGCTTGAGCCCGGCAGACGCTATTGCCCCGCTCTGCGTGTTCTTGGCCTCTGAGCAAGCCAGCTATGTCTCCGGCCAGGTATTCCACCAGCGCGGTGCGGAACTGTCTCTCTATGGCGACATGAAACCTGTTCGCATGGCCCATCGCCATGGCGGGTGGACGGTTGACACCATTGCTGAAAACGCAATGCCAAGCCTCAAATCCGGCTTCGTCACCATTGGTAACAGCCGGGACATCCACCCTGGCCTGCCGCTAGAATAAGAGACGCTTAGTCAACCGCCTGCCTCTCTCCCGCTTACACGCCTAGATATACGAAAGAACAAATCCATGACGACTAATTTCGCTGATGAAGAACGGATGCTGATCGATCTCGTCGATAAATTCGTTGAGAACGAGCTGATGCCGCTCGAAAAAGCCGTCATGGAGCGGGAGGCGGCGGGCGGTGAAGTCGCTCTACTGCCGGAAGAAGAAGCGCCGCTCCGGGCCAAGTGCAAAGAACTTGGCCTATGGGCATTGGATGCACCGGAGGAAGTGGGCGGGTCCAACATCCGTACGTCCGTCATGCTGGCCATCCAGGAGAAGATCAAAAGCACGGTGACGCCGTTCATCTTCCCGCCGGATAGCCCCAACCTCCACATGATGATCGAAGTCGCCACCCCGGAGCAGAAGAAGAAATATATGGAGCCCTATGCCCGCGGCGAACTCCGCTCCAATATCGCAATTTCTGAACCGGGCGCGGGCGGTGACCCCGCGCAGATGAAAACCCGCGCCATTCGTGAAGGCGATGAATGGGTGATCAACGGGCGAAAAATCTGGGTTTCCGGCGTGCCTAAGGCGGATTTCCTCATTCTGATGGCCGCGACAGACCCTGGCAAAGGGGCCCGCGGCGGCATCACGGCTTTCTTGATGGATACCAACACGCCGGGCTTCGCTATCGAGCGGCAAATCCCAATGCTCGCCGGCGCCCGCACCTATGAACTGACATTTGACGACGTTCGCTTGAAGGATTCCCAGGTGCTGGGAACCGTCGGCCAGGGCTACGCGCCGATGCAGAAACGCCTGACCGTGCGCCGCCTGGAAATGGGTGCCATGGGCGTTGGCATGGCCGAACGCGCGCTCAAAATGATGTGCGCCCACACGCAGCAGCGCGAGACCTTCGGCCAGAAGCTGTCAGACCGGCAGGCGATCCAATGGTGGGTGGCCGACGCCGCCACCAAAATCCATGCCACGCGGCTAATGGTGCAGGATGCAGCCCGCAAGCAGGAAGCCGGCGAGGACATCCGCACCGAAGCCTCCATGATCAAGGTCTACGCCACCGAAATGGCCCAGGAAACCCTAGACAACGCCATGCAAAGCTTCGGTGCCATGGGCATGACCCGCGAACTCCCCTTCGCCATAATGTCCCAACGCCTCCGCCTCTCCCGCATTTACGAGGGCCCGACAGAAGTCCACCGCATGGTCATCGCCCGGCGCACGCTCAGGAAGTATGAGTAAGGGGCGGCTTAGTCGTCCGGCCAATCGGGCACACTGTCCCAATTTACGCCGGCTTCAGTAAGTTTGGCCTTAAGCGCCGTGATTTCAGCATTGCCCGGCCACCGAACGGCAGCGTCTTTCACAGCCATAAGAACGAATGGCGCGCCTTGCTTTGCTTCCGCGACGCCTTGCGCGGCCGCTGCCAGTAGCGAAAGCGCCATTCCAAGTCCGCGCACCACAAAATCACCAGCCGCCGCGTCGTCTGCGGTTCGGCAATTTGCATACACAGCCAACCCGGCCATACCCTCTTGCAGTAGAATTTCACCGTCCTCAGCGAAGCGGGGGTCCTGGCGAAGGGCGTCTATCCGCGCCAGCGCACCGGACACATCGTCCCAGCGCCCCACACCCCCGGCATGGTTCGCGACATTGACGGCGGCCATGGCCTCCCGCAACGCAATCTCCCGGTCCCCAGCGAAGCGGGCGTCCTGGCGGAGGGCGTCTAGGTGCGCGAGGAGGGATTCGATCTGATCCCAAGCGCCGGCGTCGCCGAGCTTGCCGATATGGTCCATGGCGGCGGCGGCGAAGGCGCGGGCGGCGGGCAATGTGCACTGGACGCCGGGGAAGAAATATCCGGCTTTGGCGAAGCGGGCCGTGTGGTCGCGTAAAGTCAGGATTGCGGTGTAGGGAGCTTGTAGGCCCGCCAGGGCATAGCCTGCGTCCAGGAAAGCTTCGGCGGTGCTGGCCTGGCGCAGTTCGTCCAAACGGTCGAGCAGATGGCGTTCGCCCAGGATGTCGGGTTCCAGCGGTGCCAGCTCGCCTGCGGCGTCGATGCGGGTCATGGCGTCCAGAAGGGCGCGGTTCAGAGGAATGGGCGCTGATGGGGTGTGGCTAGGCAGGTGATCCGCCAGAGGCTTGGCGATGCCGTTCAAACTGGCGAGATCGAAGCCGCGGCAGAAGGTTGCCAGCGCCAGCAGGTTTTCGTGGGCGTCCAGCACAGCCTGATCCGCCGCTGCTTCCTGCCAACGGAGCCGCCGGTCCCGACTGATGATCGCCTCCAGCACCTGGTCGCGGTCGACGCCATCGAATACCGCCGCCGGTTCTATCGCCTCGCCCGGCACCGCTTCCTGCATGCGGCGGATGCCGATTTCGGCAATGGCGGCGGCGAAGAGCGGGCGGGGCAAGCGGGTTGGCTTAAAGTGGTCTTCCGTCTGGACGAGGCCGCCGTCGACCTGAAACAGCATCGGCATCAGCACATCATCTGGCGGCGGCATCAGGTCCTGGCCTTGGAAGCGGGCGCGCATGCTGGCGATCAGCTTCTCCGGGTGGACCGGCCCCAGCGGCCAGCCGCTTTCATGCTCCGCCGCGCGCCAGACCAGGTTGGCAAGGGAGGCGCCGCCTGCGTCATAAATCGTATCCCGCCACGGGCCGGTGCCGTCACGCTCCAACAGCAGCACACGCACAGGCAGGTCGAAATCCTTGGCGCTCCGCTGCAGATAGCCGAGGAACTGGCCGACCGGCTTCGGAAAGCGGCCGGGATAGTCGATCACGAATAGCGTCGGCTGTTTCGGGCGCCAGCGGGCTTTATCCGTCAAGCTGCGGAGGTCCGCCTCCCGCAGCAGGCCGCCGGCCCAGCCGTCCGGCATGACCTGGACGAATTCATATGCCAGCCTGGTCTTGCCCAGCCCGCCCTCGCCGGTCAGCGTCACCCAGCGGAACGGTGCCAGGCGGCCGCCGGGCCCGGGCTCGAACAGAAACGCGTCCAGATCCGCTTCCTCATCGTCCCGCCCCAGGAACTGAAACACATTCGCCGAGTAACGGAGCGCTGCGATGGCAGATGGGTTTTCCGGTGCCGCTTCTACCCAGGACGGCGTGAAGGCGTCCCATTCCTCCAGTGCGCCGATCAATGCGTCATAGAGGCCATCCTTCAAGTCCGCCAGGTCCGCGTCGAGGCCATCCAGCGCCGCCCGCGTATGGGCCGCCGCCACGACCTGCCATGCGGCCGCCGCATCCGCCTTGAAATCCCGCTCGGGGCCGTTCCCGTGCGCCAAGTCGTTCAGCAGCGCTTCCTTCAGCGCATTCTCCGATTGTGCCGTGGCGTTCAGGCCCTGGATGCGCAGAATAAACGCGCGGGATTTGCCGTTCCGGAGCAGCGTCGCCGCGACCCTTGAGAGCATCGCATCGCTTAACAGGAGACCGCCCGCCCGCGCCAGCTTCTCCAGCGCGAACAGCACAACATGGTTCCCCGGCGGCCTGCAGCCGATCTCCTCCAGCGCAGAAAGGCAAGCCCCCCGAACCTCGGGCAGCTGCATGAGGTCTGCTAAACCCTTGTCTGTTAGTTCCCGGAGCAGATTGCTGAGCACGCCCGTCTCCCCGGCGCTATCGCCGCTGGCCTCCGGTTCCGCCGCCAAATACTCTTCCGCGATCGCTCGAATCCATCCCTGCTACTGAAAGTATCTCAGCGCAGGCGTTATTCTGGCAACTACCTCCACCATTGACACCACCGCCCCCTGACAGCATCTTCCTTGCCATGGGGATTGCGAGCGCCCCGTGAGGCGACAGCTGAAGTTTCGCGTCCAGTGAAACCCATGTTTGGGAGGACGCATCATGCCGTCACCAACAGAAATTACGGTCGCTCAGCTTGCCCGCTTGATCGGCACACCCGCCGCCCCCGTTATCATCGACACCTGCATCGACGATGATTTCGCCCTTGATCCTCGCACCATTCCAACCGCCATGCGCCATCCGTTCCGGGATGTCGCCGCACTCACCCCCATGCTGCAAGGCAAGCGCGTTGTCGTGTATTGCCAGAAGGGCAAGAAGATCAGCCAGGGGGCAGCGGCGATCCTGCGGGATGCCGGGATTGAAACCGAAACGCTGGCGGGCGGCGTCGTCGCTTGGGCGGCTGCAGGCGCGCCGCTTGTGCCCGCCGCCCCTATGCCAAAGCGGAATGCCGAGGGCCGCACGGTATGGGTCACCCGCCAACGCCCGAAGATTGACCGCATCGCTTGCCCCTGGCTAATCCGCCGCTTCGTGGACCCCCGCGCGCAATTCCTATTCGTCGCGTCCAGCGACGTGCTGGATGTGGCGGAGAAGTTTGACGCGACACCCTTTGATATCGAAGGTGTGGCGTGGAGCCATAAGGGCGAGTTCTGCACGTTCGATACCATGCTGGACGCCTTCACCCTCCGCACCCCGCCCTTGGACCATCTGGCGACCATCGTGCGGGGTGCCGACACCAACCGCCATGACTTAGCGCCTGAAGCGGCGGGCCTGCTGGCAGCATCACTCGGCCTTTCCCGGATGTACCGGGATGATCTGGCGCAATTAGACGCCGCCATGGGCCTCTACGACGCCTTCTATCGCTGGGCCAGGGATGCCACAGACGAAGGCCATGATTGGCCCGCGTCCTCTGCGGGAGGGTGAACCCATGACAGAACCGCATGATGCGCCAATACCCACATTCCGTGAGGCTTTGCGTGCCTGGATGCAGATTGGCCTGCTCTCCTTCGGCGGCCCGGCAGCGCAGATCGCGTTGATGCACCGGGTCGTGGTGGACGAAAAGCGCTGGCTGAAGGAACCGCAATTCCTAAACGCCCTTAGCTTCTGCATGTTCCTGCCAGGGCCTGAAGCCATGCAACTGGCGACATATGTCGGCTGGCGATTGCATGGGCTGAAAGGCGGGCTGGCGGCGGGGCTGCTGTTCGTTATTCCGGGTGCGCTGATTGTGCTAGCGCTGGCCAGCATCTATGCCGCATTCGGCAATGTGCCACTGGTGCAAACGCTGTTCCTGGGCGTCAAAGCCGCCGTGATCGTGATTGTGCTGGAAGCCCTGCTACGCATATCCAGGCGCGCATTGAAGGGGGCCACGGACTGGATCATCGCGGGCCTCGCGTTCATTGGAATTTTCTTCCTGGGCGCACCCTTTCCGCTGATCGTGCTGGCAGCTGCAATCTGGGGTGCATTCCGCGCGACTGGGCCCCGTGAAGACGCACCACCTGTTCGGTTAAGTGCACGATCTACCGGCGTTACCATCCTGGTTTGGCTGACGCTCTGGCTATTGCCGCTCCTGGCGCTGACCTGGGCGCTTGGCGGGGAGCATGTGGTGAGCCAGGTCGGCTGGTTCTTCTCCAAGCTGGCGTTCGTCACCTTCGGCGGTGCCTATGCCGTCTTGAGCTACATGGCCCAAGACGCTGTATCCGCTTATGGCTGGCTGACAGCCGGTGCGATGATGGACGGCCTTGGCCTCGCTGAAACCACGCCCGGCCCGCTCATCCTGGTGACGGAGTTTGTCGGCTTCCTAGCAGGCTTCAATGGTGCGGGATGGGGTACTGCGATGGCGGGCGCCGCCGTAGCGCTCTGGGCAACATTCACGCCCTGCTTTCTTTGGATATTCGCGGGCGCGCCCTACATTGAATGGTTGAATGGCCAACCGCGCTTGAAGGGTGCATTGGCGGGTATTACGGCAGCCGTCGTTGGTGTCATTCTCAATCTGGCGATCTGGTTCGCGCTGCATGTGTTCTTCAGCGACGTGTCATTGCTGGAGGTTGGGCCGCTGAAACTCTGGCTGCCCGACGTCACGACACTGGATTGGCGTGTTGTGGCGATTACAGGTGTCAGCGGTGTGTTGCTGCTTTGGCGGCATTGGTCTGTCGCAGCCGTTCTGGCGGTGGCGGCAGGAATGGCGCTGGCGCTTAGCTTTCTCTAACAGGCGAAAGCTGTGGCTCTGGCGTGAGTTCTTCTGCTTTGGCGGCATTCGTCCGCAGCACCAGGAAGATAATGCTGGACAAGCAGAACGAACACGCCAGCGCGAAGGCTGCAATTAATACCGCAAATTCGCGCCCAGCGTCATGGATCTGCCCCTGCACCGTATCTTTGCTGACGATTTCCAGGCGGCCAAGCACTTCACCGTCAAGCTCAATCGGTGCCGTGCTTAAGTGCGCGTCCTCAGTGATGAGATCTTTGTAGGCGGCCGCACGTCGGTAGAAGCTCAAATCAGTTTTGCCGGGAACATAGATAGAGAGGACGGCATCACGATGGTCTAAAATCTTCACCGCTTTGATGTCAGGCCGTGATTCCAAGCTGGCGAGTACGTCCCGTGCCGCGTCCATATCCCCGAACGCGACCGGAGCCGCCAGATTGTAGGCAATGACTTGGGTGACAGCGCTTGTTGTGGCGCGGGCACCTTCATTTGCAACGCGGTTCTGCATGAAGACAATACCATAGGAACGGATCGCGACAGCCAGCAGCGACGTAAGCATCGACGCCAGAAACGTCCGATTATCGCGGCTAGCGAATTCGCCTCTTCCTTGCATTGCCTCATTCGTCTGGGTCACGGTCTAACGCCTGATCTTCGCGAGCTTCAGAAGCCGCGAGCTGATTGTCAGCCCCGCCGCTTTCGCAGCAGCCGGTCGGGCCTCAAACCGGACTTTACCATTCACAAGGTAAAGATTTATGGCACCTCCCGCTGAAATGAAGCTGTCATGGTCGCCAATGGTTAGAACTGGCCGGCCATTAAGCACCGCTAGAACCGGCCTAGCCTTGTCTGCAGCGGACTTTGCAACGAACAACACATCGCATCCATCAACAGCATCCTGGCTGATATCACGCACCATGATGCGTCGGTCGCGGACAGTTTTCCGCATCATGACCCGAAGCGCGCCTTTGAATGGGTTCTTCCCCAACACGCATATGTGTATGTCGCCCGTGTCAGCGCCAGCTGGCCAACGGGTGAACTTCACGAAGTTTAGAATAAACGCAGCCTTGACCTCATATTCCGTCGCTGCGCGCGCTGGCGTCGTAGACAGCATTGCGCCGCTCAGCAGCACAGCCGCGAACAGGCAGAAACCGGAATGGCGAGTTAAGGCGCGCATCAAACTGTCTCTTGATCCTTCACCTAGAATTTTATGCGCAATTGGCCAAACACACTGGTTTGGATATTAGAGCGGGGCGTTTGGGGCGTTTCTGAGACAAATTCAGGCTCATTATCGTGAAATAGGTTCTGTGCCGAAAGCGAGAGCTCAACACCATTCGCTGGGCGCCAGGCAATACGGGCATCTGCAGCGACGTAATCACCGATCTGATCTTGCCGGAGGCGGCTCGCAAACCGCACACCAATATCAACGTCGATATCGTCAAACAGGCTGAATCCTGTCCGGGCAAACACCTGATGTTCCGGTGACTTAAATACGTCGCGTGCCAGTGGATTCTGGCCGCCCAAAGTCGGGTCAACATTAATGGCGGCATAGGAATATCCAGCAGATGTTTTCCAGTCGCGGTCAATAAACCATTCCGCAGCAATTTCACCGCCATAGGTTTCTGCTGCTAGTTCGCTGGATAGGTTGATGGGTACGATCACGTGCGGGATTAGTGCACCAAGCTGCCGTTCTGGTGCACCGGGCACTTGGGCGCGGAGATTGTCATAGTCGTAGTAAAATCCAGCGATATCGATGCTCACGGAATCAGATGGCTGCACCCGATACCCAACATCCAGCGCCAGTAATTCCTCGGACTCGAAATCCGGGTCCCCCCTGAACTGCAGCAAGGTAGGCAAAGGCGCGGTCGGCAGCACGCGGATGTCTGAAACTGCATCCTGATCCAAGCGCGAGGGTGTGCGAACCGCCCTTGCAGCAGACGCCCAGACGGTTTGTCTGTCATCGATAGACCAGCGCGCCCGAACATTCGGCTGCACTTCAAACCCACTAAAGGCGTTGTGCTCTAATCGTGCGCCCAATGTCAGTTCAACCTGATCATCAAACAGTGCGATTGCATCCTGAACAAACGCACTGAAGCGATGGTAGTCTTTATTGGGCGGCTCAAACCCGCCAACTGCAATCGGTTTCGTCACGTCCCAAGTATGGCGGTATCCAAGCCCAAACTGCATCAGGTGCCCGTCTAGCGGCCTGAATTGCGCTTCATACTCTACATCGGCCGTCGTGACGCGTTGATCCAGGAATTGATCGTGGTTCAAGTAGAATTGTGCACTGTGATTAACCGCGCCTCCCTCAGCACCAGTCCAGCGCAACAAGGCATGACCGCCTTGGTCCTGGTAACGGTCCTCCACGACACGGCTAAACGGCGCTGATAATTGCGGCAGGACGTTGATTTCCGAATATTTTTGGGCATACAAGCTGCCAGTAAGCGTGAGCTTCTGGCCTTGGTTCAGCGCGAAATCGCCCCGTGCGCCAACACGAGCCGTATCCCAATCATCTTCGTCTCCGGCACCCGCTGTATTGAGCGCCGCATCACGCCGCTCAAACTTGCTATAGAAACGAACAGCGCTGTCTTCGGCGACTTTAAAGCCGTGGCGTGCCTCAAACCCGAGCTTTTGCTCATCGCCAACACGCACTTGGGCATAGGTTCCAATGGTCTCGCGCGCTGATTTCGTGATGATATTGACAACACCATTGAACGCGTTTGCACCCCAAACGGACCCACCTGGTCCACGGATCACTTCAATGCGTTCAATGTCCGCAATTGGTGGATTTTCCTTGCTCCACACGGCACCTGCGAATAACGGCGTGTAGACGGTGCGACCGTCAATCATCACCAGCAATTTGTTCGAAAGACTGCCACTCAATCCGCGAACGCTAACAGCAGATGTATGTCCATTCACGAGGCCTACATGCACGCCCGGCACATAGCGCAGTAGGTCCGGAATCGTTGTAGCGCCTGAGCGGATAATGTCAGCGTTGCTCAGCACAAAAATCGCTGCCGCAGCGTCTTTGACCGACTGCCCACGCCGGGCGACAGAGGTGACCTCGACCTCAACCGCCATCAAGTCCTGCAGGCTCAGATCGCCAAGCGCTTCAGCGTCACGCGCTGCCACCGGGGTTTCCGCAATGGCCAATAGGCCCGCACCTGCCGCAATTGTTGTGAGGATCTTCTGCATGTCTGAGCCAGTTCAGTTCGCATTAATCTACAAACTGCACTTGCCAGATAACCCATCGGTTAATTTAACATCCTGATTATAAAATAGATTTAGCGCCACCCCTCCAGCAGCCGTGCCTCATCTCGCTTCATCAGTGGGATAAGAACAACGCCAGCAAGAAAGCCGCCAATATGGGCCCAGTAGGCCACATTGTCAGAGCCGAACATGCCACCGCTCGCCAGTGCCTGGAAAATGAACCATCCGCCAATCCAAACCCATACCGGTAGGCGAAGCGGGATGAATATCGGCGTGATCGCCGTAATCCGCGCTGTTGGGTGCAGAACAAGATAAGCGGCCAGAATACCGGATACGCCGCCGCTAGCGCCAATTAATGGCGCCTCAGACATCTCATTCGTCATACCGTGCGCAAGTGCTGCAACCGCACCACAGATAAGGTAGAAAATGACGAAGCGTACTGTGCCGCAGCGATCTTCAACATTGTCCCCGAACACAAACATAAACGCCATGTTTCCAATTAGATGCCACGCACCGCCATGCAGGAACTGATATGTCAGGGCGGACCAAGCTGCTGGAATATGCACAAGTGCCGGGTCAAGCTCCCGATGGCCAAAAATTACGGCTGGCAGAAAGCCAAAGCTGAAAACGGTTGAAACTTCTTCAAACTGCGACTGGCCCGATTGCCAAACATAGACAATCACGCAAATCAGGATCAGCGCCCACGTGCCGTAGGGCGTATTGATCCAACGGCGCGGATTGTCGTCGTGGATGGGCCAGAATGCCACGCGGACTAGAGCCTGGGCGTAGGCGGCGCGTCGGCCAAGTCACACCAAATTGGCGTGTGGTCTGACGCTTTAGGCCGCCCCCTGGGCCGGCGATCAATATCGATATCCATCATCCGGTCCAACGCAGCGCCAGTCAGAAGCACATGGTCAATGCGGATGCCGTTATCTTTCTGCCAGGCACCGGCCTGATAATCCCAGAATGTATAGGCCGCCGGCGCATTGGGCTTGGCCGCACGGAAGGCGTCATAATAGCCGAGGTTTAGAATGCTGCGGAACGCGGCCCGGCTTTCTGGCCGGGTCAGCGCATCGCCATCCCAGGCTCTTGGATCGTAGCAGTCCTCATCCGTAGGGATGACGTTGTAGTCCCCCAGCAGCGCTACGGCGTCACCCGTCGCGGCCAATTCAGTCGCGCGCGCATGAAGCCGCTTCATCCAGCCAATTTTATACGGGAATTTGTCCGTCCCAACCGGATTACCGTTTGGCAGATAGATTGAGGCAATACGGACGCCGTTGATCGTTGCCTCAACATAACGCGCCTGCTCATCGCTATCGTCGCCAGGCAGGCCGACCATTGGGTCTTCGATCGGCAGGCGGGATAGGATTGCGGAGCCATTATAGGTTTTCTGGCCAGTGATGACGGCTTTATAGCCCTTTGCTTCGAACTCAAGGCGCGGGAAAGCATCCTCCACGCATTTGAGTTCCTGCAAGGCCAGCACATCCGGCTGGCCTTCATCGAGCCAAGCCAATGCGGCGTCCAAACGGGCTTTAATCGAATTCACATTCCAGGAAGCGATGCGCACGTCAGGCCCGCTAAATTGCGAAAGAGGAGCCGCAGCCGCAAGACGACGCCGCGTTCGGGTTCTCGACCACGAACATCGCGCCCGCCAAATCTTCTTTCCACTCGACGACAGAACCGCGCAATAGATCGAGCGAGACTTCATCGACGATGATCTCAACGCCGTGACGCTTATACACAGCGTCGTCCTCGTTCATGTCCTTGTCGAAGCTGAAGCCGTATTGGAAGCCAGAGCAACCGCCGCCGGAAACCGAAACGCGCAGGCGTGATCCGTCCTCGCCTTCCTTTTCCAGAATGCGTTGCAATTGGGCAGCGGCCCGTTCTGTGACGCCAATTCCGTCTTGAAGACTTCCGTCCGGCATGGCAATGCGCTCCAAATCAAGCGGTTAGAATGTTTTGTCGCGGGGTACGCGCCAGAGCATTCTATATGATACTACCTTAATATATGGATGTTCCTGCGGCTTCGATCAACGGGGCTGCAGTAAGAGGATCGCGCGACCGTGCCATTGGCCCCCTATGCTACCACAAATGAGGAATGCCACGGGCGTCGCATCAGTGAGCCAGAGGCAGAAAATCGCTCACCATTTCAACGCGATAGAGATCGGATCATCCACTCCAACGCGTTCCGTCGCCTCAAACACAAAACCCAGGTCTTTGTGTATCACGAAGGCGATTATTTCCGAACCCGGCTGACACATTCCATCGAAGTAGCGCAAATTGCGCGCACAATCACCCGTAGCCTTAGTGCCAATGAAGACTTGGCGGAGGCCGTCGCCCTTGCCCACGATCTTGGCCATACCCCCTTCGGCCATGCTGGCGAAGATGCGCTATCAGCCGCCCTCGTGGATGCAGGGGGATTTGATCACAATGTCCAAACGCTCAGAATCCTCACGCGGCTTGAGCAGCGCTACGCGGATTTCGACGGCCTGAACCTGACCTGGGAAACGCTGGAAGGTGTGGTCAAGCACAACGGGCCAATGGCTGGGCCGGGCATTGAGACCCCAAAGGCCATAGCCGCCTTTGACGCATCTTATCCGCTTGATCTTGCGAGCTATGCCGGACTGGAAGCGCAGATCGCGGCGCTTTCAGATGATGTTGCTTATAACAGCCATGATATCGACGATGGCCTGCGCGCCGGGTTATTTGATCTCGACGACCTCCGCGATCTCCCGCTGCTGTCTGATCTCCTGGCAGAAGTTGACCGGAAGTGGCCTGGGTTGGAGCGCCAGCGGAAGATTTATGAGCTGGTTCGCCAGCTCATCGGCGCGCTCGTCATGGACCTTACCCAAGAAACCCAGCGACGCCTGAAAGCGACCAACCCAACCTCCTCGGCGGACGTGAGGGGGGCGGGTAAGGCTATGGCGGCATTCTCTGAAGACATGGAATCCACGGTTAACGCGTTGCGTCTATTCCTGAAAACGCATATGTACCGGCACTATCGGGTCAATCGGATGACGAGTAAGGCGCGCCGTATCGTGACGGATCTCTTCCAACTCTTCGTAGAAGAACCTGAGAATTTGCCAGAAGCATGGCGACAGGCCGCCGTGGGGGATGCGCCGCAACATCGAACGCGTATTGTCGGTGACTACATCGCTGGCATGACAGACCGCTATGCCATGCTGGAACACCAGCGCCTTTTTGATATTTACAGCCGGATAATATGAACTACTTCAAACACTTCGACGGGCTGGCCCTCTCTATTTTGGAGCGCATGCAGGCGGCAGGCGACCTGCCCGATGGCATTGATTTTTCGCGCGTATCAGCAGGATCTCCGAGAGACCCTGCCCATGGCGATGTTGCACTGAATGCAGCCATGGTCTTGGCGAAACAGGCTGGCATGAAGCCCCGGGAACTGGCGACCCGGATCGCTGCAAGCTTAGCCCAGCACGAAGATATTGAATCGGCAGAGGTCGCTGGCCCCGGCTTCATTAATATCCGCGCCGCTGCATCCTTCTGGCCAGCGCGACTGGCTGAGATATTGGCGGCTGGCCGGGACTATGGCGCATCTGATATTGGTGCTGGTCGGACAGTCAATGTCGAATATGTCTCCGCCAATCCAACTGGCCCACTGCATGTCGGACATGGTCGCGGTGCCGTATTTGGTGATGCGCTGGCTGCATTGTTAGAAAAAGCCGGACATACCGTTGTCCGCGAGTATTACGTGAATGACGCTGGGTCCCAGGTTGATACCTTGGCGCAATCCGCATTGTTGCGCATGCGTGAGGCCCAGGGCGAGGACATCGGTGAGATACCAGAAGGGCTCTACCCTGGCGACTATCTGAAAGCCGTCGGCATTGCGCTCGCCAAATTGCCAGACTCTGAACAGACCCTTGACGGTGCCCGCACTGTTGCGGTTGAAATGATGATGGACAGCATCCGCGAAGACCTGGCCGCCGCCGGGATCAAGCAGGATTTGTTTTCGTCCGAACGCGCACTCGTCGAAGCCGGTCGCGTCGAAGCGGCGGTCGCTGCTTTGGAGGCCAAAGGCCTCGTTTATGTCGGTGTATTGGAGCCACCAAAAGGCAAACTGCCAGATGATTGGGAAGCCCGCCCGCAAACGCTATTCCGGGCCAGCGAATTTGGTGATGATACAGACCGGCCTTTGAAGAAATCTGATGGGTCCTGGACTTATTTCGCAACCGATATCGCCTATCATTTCGATAAGTATGAGCGCGGCAGCGACACCTTGATCGATGTCTGGGGCGCGGATCATGGCGGTTACGTCAAGCGCGTTGCGGCGGCCATGCAGGCGCTGACGGGCAAGAAAGACACCCTCGACGTCAAGCTTTGCCAGCTCGTAAAGCTTATGCGGGATGGCAAGCCGGTAATCATGTCAAAGCGCGCGGGCACATTCGTCACGCTCCGCGAAGTTATTGATGAAGTCGGTGCCGATGT
Source organism: uncultured Alphaproteobacteria bacterium (assembly GCA_938083135.1). Lineage (GTDB taxonomy): Bacteria > Pseudomonadota > Alphaproteobacteria > Bin95 > Bin95 > VMCJ01. The sequence continues at coordinate 17,526 of CALLKY010000013.1, forward strand.
CGTTCGCTTCATGATGCTGACGCGTAAGAATGACGCGCCGCTTGAATTCGACCTTGCCCGGGCGCTTGAACAATCGCGCGACAATCCTGTGTTTTATGTGCAGTACGCCCACGCGCGCTGCCGGTCTGTCTTGCGACACGCTGAGGAAGCGGGTGCGGATGTTTCAGTGGCCGGACTTGCAGCAGCTGATCTGGGACTTCTCAACGACCCCGAAGAGACCAGCCTCGTGAAACAGCTTGCATCCTGGCCGCGCATGGTCGAGCAAGCGGCGGAAGCGCATGAACCCCACCGGGTTGCATTTTTCTTGCAGGAAACTGCAGCAGCGTTCCACCAACTTTGGAACAAGGGCCGTGAAGACACAACATTAAGATTCATCCAGGAAGATGCGCCAGAATTAACAAAATCGCGGCTAGCGCTTGTATCTGCAGTAACGACCGTCATAGGCTCTGGCTTGGCCGTGATCGGAGTCGAAGCGGCGGAGGAAATGTAGTCTATGGCGGGGCCGGAATTCGACCCAGAAGCAAGACCTGAACGCGCGAAGCTGGCCATGTTTGGCCGCATCGCGTTTGCGGTCGTTTGCGTCAGCTTTGCGCTTGTCGCTGCCATGTGGCTGCTTTTTGGCGGCGAGGACGTCGATGGTCCCGCACCCGTAATTTCGGCGGAGCTTGGCCCAGACCGTGTCCGCCCGGACCCTGGAACGCCATCAGGCCAGCAGATCCCGCACCAGAACCAACAGGTTTTCGATGTTGTCACTGGCGATAGTGGCAAATCCCGCCAAGAGCTCCTGACGGATGGCGGTGAACAGCCCATGTTGGTTCCAGGATCGACAGACGGCGCTCAAATCGCAGCGAGGCCCGCACCGGCCAATGGGTCACCTATTCAATTGCTGCCGCCTAAGCCATTGCCGTTGAATATTGATCCACCGGCAGCACAGCAGCCCGCCCAACAGCAGGCGCCACCGCCAGCTGTGCGTCCACCGCCGCTGATCGTGGTTCCATCAACCACAGAAGCACCACCACAGCAGCAGCGCTCCGCTCCACCCGCGCAGCGACCGCCATTGATTGTTACGCCAGCACCTGTGGTGCCTGCGCCGGCCTCTGTCGTCGCGCAACCAGCACCCAAACCGCAGCCAGTACAAACGGCACCTCAGCCGCAACGCCGGCAAGTCGCGTCACTGCCGCCATCGGATTCATACCGTATTCAGATCGCTGCCGTACGCAGCAATGCGGCAGCGCAGCGCGAATGGCAGCGTCTCCGCCGTCAAAACAAGGATATTCTTGGAAGCCTGCAGCTATTCGTCCAGCAGGTGAATATCCGCAATAAGGGCGTTTATCATCGCATTCAGGCCGGGCCGCTGCCAGATAGAATTTTGGCAGAGATCGCGTGCAGCAATCTGAAGTCGCGTGGCGTGGGGTGCCTGATTGTCGCCCAGTAAGCGGCCTGCCGCTGCGATCTTAGGCTGCATGGGCCCCGTACTCAGCGATGAAGAACGCAGCTTCTTCCATGAGGCCAACCCATTCGGCCTGATCCTTTTCGCCCGCAATATTGCAGCGCCAGAAACCACGGCCCGCCTCATCGCTGATTTCCGGGATGCTGTTGGCCGCGCCGACGCGCCCGTACTAATCGACCAGGAGGGCGGACGGGTTGCGCGACTGAAGCCGCCACACTGGCCCGCTCTGCCATCGCAAGGTGCCATTGGCCGGTTGTATGAAGCCGCACCAGCCAAAGCACGTGCAGCCGCCACACTGCTTGGAGAAGCCCTGGCCGCAACGGTCACGCCTATCGGCGTAGACGTCGCCTGCGCCCCCGATGCAGATGTGCGAGCCCCTGGCGCCCATCCGGTTATCATTGGCGACAGATCATTCAGCGATGATCCAGCCATCGTTGCCGAACTGGCTAGGCTGACCCAGCAGGCTCTGCTCGCGGCAGGTGTCGCAACGACGCCAAAACATGCGCCAGGCCATGGCCGCGCCGCACTCGACAGCCACGAAGCGCTCCCAGAAGTCTCTGATAGTATTGATGCGCTTTCTGCGGACTTAGCCCCCTTCAAGGCGCTCAAGGATGCGCCGTTCTGGATGACCGCACATATTCGCTATCTGGCGTTAGATGCCGATGCCCCCGCCACATGCTCCCCCACCTGTCTCAACTGGCTGCGTGAGGAGACCGGCTATGCGGGCATGTTGCTGACAGATGATCTGGCCATGGGTGCGCTTGCAGGCGATATCGGCAAGCGCACATGTGCAGCGATGGCAGCCGGGTGCGACGTGGCGCTCTATTGCCCCGGCGACATGGCCGGGAACCAAGCGGCAGTCACGGCAGCCGGCGAATCCAATGATCGCGTCACGGATATATGGAGCGCTTGGACCGAAGCCCGCACCGGCAGAATTGCCCGGGGCAACGCTTTCCAGCTTGCGGCTCAGCTCTGGGCGCTTGTTGAAGGCGATGTATCCACCGAATAGCCTATCGCCAGCGCGGCAGGCGCAGTATTCTGCGGGGAGAGACTCGCGGGACATTCCATCAGCGCTGAGGCAGCCGTGGCAGAATCCGAAGCCATAAACACATTAGCGGCGGCCGCCGCCCGGGACGATGATGGGCCAAAGCTCCTCGTTGATCTGGGGCTATATGAAGGCCCTGTTGACCTCCTGCTGCAGTTGGCGCGGGATCAAAAAGTCGATCTGCTACACATCTCCATCTTGTCGCTGGCGGAGCAGTACCTGCAGTTTATCGCAGAAGCTAAACGCCTGAAGCTTGAGATTGCAGCCGACTATCTGGTGATGGCCGCATGGCTGGCATATCTGAAATCCCGCCTGCTCTTGCCAAAGGAAGATCCACCGCCCGAGGACGAGCTTTCGCCCGAACAGATGGCCGAAGCCCTCGCCCAGCAGCTTCAGCGGTTGGAAGGCCTGCAAGCCGCTGCCAAGTTGCTGTTGGCCATGCCCCGGCTCGGCATCGACAGGTTTGGGCGTGGCCAGGCGGACGCGCTGCCGGAACACATTGAGTCCCGCACTGAGACTGACATCACTGAACTGCTGCAAGCCTATGCTGGTGTGCGCCGCCGCCAGGATAGCATGGCGCTATCGATCAGGCCGTCCCATCTGCACACTGTTGAGGCAGCGATCAGTCGGCTAAACGCAATGCTTGGCATGGCTTTCGAATGGCGCACGTTGGAAGCATTCCTGCCCCTGATCACCGGCGATAGTGTGCTGCAGCGATCCGCCTGGGCATCCACCTTCACAGCCAGCCTGCAATTGGCCAAGGACGGGCAGCTGCAAATCCGCCAGGAAGAACGCTTTGGCCCGATCTATCTCCGCGCGCGCAAATCGGACAACCCGCAGCTAGACGTGGACGTGACCGATGAATGAGATCGACGATAAGAGCGTCCCAACAAGTGAGGCCGAGGGCTTTGGCGAGCTGGCGGTTGGTCCACGCGTTGTTGACCCCGAACGGCTTGAGCTGGCGGAACGATTGGCTGAGGCCATCGTATTTTCCTCCGCCGACCCCGTGCAGATAGAGGCATTGGCGGAACGATTGCCAAGCACGATTGATCCCATTGAGATCATGGAACGCCTAGAAGCGCGCTACCGGAACCGGGGCATCACACTAATGCGGATTGCGGGTGGATGGACATTCCAGACTGCGCCCGACCTTGCCGCCGCCTTAACCGTAGAGCGGGTCGAGCAGAAGAAGCTGACCCGCGCCCAGGTCGAGACCCTTGCCGTGATCGCTTATCATCAACCGATTACGCGGCCTGAGATCGAAGAAATTCGTGGCGTGTCACTGTCCAGCGGCGTAATGGACACATTACTTGGGCTTGGCTGGATACGCACAGGCCGACGCCGGGATACACCGGGCCGCCCACTCACTTTCGTGACAACGAAGGACTTTTTGCAGCATTTTGGCCTGGATTCACTGCAAGACCTACCAGGTGCTGACGAACTGACGGCCATGGGCTTGCTGGACGATCGGGCGGGCGCAATCTCAGACTTCGTCAATCGCGAGGAAGAGCTCGATCTGCCGGAACCTGCGGTCGCCGCTGATGTGGATATCGATGAAGCATCCGGCATCGGCGGTATTTTATCCCCATTCGATGAGGAAGAAGAGCACTAAACAAGCTGCGCGAGAATGGTTTTAGCTCGCCATGCTTTCGACCTTACCCGCCCGTTGGCGCTGCAAGTCTTTCTCTGTAGCAACCCGGTTGCGACCGCTGTGCTTAGCCAGATAAAGCGCAGCATCAGCCCGCTCAACTATGGTTTCCATCGTGTCAGAGGGCTGCAACAGCGCTGCACCGATTGAAAGCGTGACATTGCCATAGCTCTGGCCAGTTTTCGCGCTCTTCAGCACTTTGGCCGCAATGGTTTTGCGGATTTGCTCCGCAACAACAACGCCGCCTTTCAAGTCCGTGGTGGGCAGAATGATGCAGAATTCTTCACCGCCATATCGGGCCGGAATATCACGGCCCTTCAGCATGGATTTCATCACTCGACCAACGAGCTTCAGCACTTCATCGCCAACCCGGTGGCCATAGGTGTCGTTGAAACGCTTGAAATGGTCGACGTCCGTAATCAGGAGCGTCAGTGCGGTGCGGTCTTCGCGCGCCCGCTCAATTTCTGCTTCGAGACCAAGATCAAAGGCGCGCCGGTTGGGCAAGTTGGTTAGACCGTCGGTTTCGCTGGCTCGGCGGGCGTCATCAAGATTGGTCTGCAGTTCAGTAATACTATCGCTGGCTTGGTTCAGCTCCCGTTCAAGCGCAGCGTTCCGGGCGATCGCCTCTTTGGCATCCATAAGCGCTTTTTTTACAAGAGCTTCGATTTGTTCTGGCGCAGCACCGGATAGATCGCCGCTGAAACCCTGCAGCTTCGTGCCATAGTCCTTGGCATTATCTGATGCAGCGCAGATCGACGTGGCCGCTTTGCCAATAATGTCCTCGACACTTTCACTGGCACTTTGGATGATCTGGCTAGCGTCTTCGCCAAGATAGGACTGTTTGATGTCCTGATAGGAGTGCGGATCGAACTTTTCCACACTCTCAAGCATGCCACTCAGCTGCCGGGAGAGCTCAGCGTCAATACCGGCATGAAAGGCGTACCAGATTTCAAAGTTGTCCGGATGCGATGCGATCTGCAACGTATCCATTTGCGCCAGCGCTTCTTTTGCGATGGCGGCAGCGCGACCGTAGCTTTCTTTGTAGCTCATTCGTCCCTCGATTCCTGAACCGCAGCGCTATCGGGCCGGCGCTTTTCAGCGGATCAGGAAGGACTGTAGCGAGGAAGAGTGAAGAGAATATTATCCAAACCGCTTGCCATCGCTATTTAAGACTCTTCAAATAGGCGATCAGCGCTGTCCGAGACCGCTTAAAGCGAACAACCACATCGGTTTTGACGCCTGGAACCGCCTTCTTTGGGTCTTGCAGAAAACTATCCAACTTTTCCTCATCCCAACTGAAGCTCGCTTCGGTTAGCGCACTCGACTGCCGAAACCAATTTGTGGAGCCAACTTCGCGTCCATAAATGCCAGCAAGATGCGGACCATAGGCCAGTTTCACGCCTTCCTTTTTCGAATGGCATAAAGCGCAGCGCTGGCGAAAGATGAATCCGCCCATCAGCACAGGGTCCGAGGGCCGGGCTGTGTCTGTCACACCGTAGTCTTTAGGGCTTGGAGCAGGCTTAGCCGCCGGAGCAGCATCGCCAGAAGTCTGAGGCTTCGCCTGAGCGAGCTGATCATCAGCGCGGGCTTGCCCGCCCGCTGCCGCCGCAAGTGCCAAGCTGAACGCAAATAGTACGACAAGTGCAAAACTGATCCGTATTGACATTCTCAAGGCCCTCCAAAGGCGATGCTGCTTCTCTTGGCCATAAACTTATGCAGCTATCGTCATCGTGCAAGGATTCGGCGCATCATCTGTAAGATCAGTCACATACAGTGTTCGACGGCTATTCGGTGATCGCTTGGTACACCAAAGACCGCAGTTCACGCCGGATTGGGTATGAGGACGACGGCATAAGCTGCGTCATAAAGATCGCAACGATCCCTTCCGCCCGGTCCACCCAAAATCCTGTAGAAGCAACGCCGCCCCAGGCGAACTCGCCTTCAGAACACAGCGCCTTCGCCTTTGCTGCATCAATGACGACAGACCCAGCAAGGCTGAACCCAATGCCGTCATAGGCCGTTTCACTGAACACGGGTTGGCCCATGGATGTGAGATCGGCATTGCCTGGCAAATGATTGCGCATCATGTATTCCGCCGTCTTGCGACCAAGTACACGCGCGCCTTCATATGCACCTAAGCCCCGCAGCATTTCGCAGAACTTCAGATAATCACTCGCGGTTGAGACGAGCCCACCGCCGCCGGAGAATAACGTCACCGGCTTCACCCATGAGGACTCTGCGCTGGCAGGGTCTGTCTCCGTGCGCGAACCATCCGCTTGCTTTGTGAATAGTGACGTCAACCGGTCTGCTTTCTCCGCCGGAAGCTGGAAATAGGTGTCGTTCATGCCAAGCGGTTCGAATATGCGCGTGCGCAGTACTTCATCCAGCGGCGCACCCGCAACAGCTTCAATGAACCTGCCAAGCGCATCCGTTGATACGCTGTATTCCCACCGCGTACCCGGACGCCAGCGAAGCGGCATGGCCGCCAGCCGTTTGGTCATTTCTTCCAGCGTGCCGACATTGCGGCTACCAGAGAAATCGACACCAGCCGCACGATATGCGGCACCCACAGCCCCATCTTCGCGATTGCCATATACGAGGCCGGAGGTGTGGGTCATCAGATGCCAAACCTGCATGGCGTCGCCAACAGGCTCGGTCTTCATGTCCGCACCCTCGCCATCTAGCCATAGCTGGCCATCGCCGAATTCTGGCAAATAACGCGCGACGGGATCATCAAGCTGAAACAAACCCTCCTCGTAGAGCGCCATCGCGGCAGCAGACACAATTGGCTTAGACATAGAGTAGATGCGGAAAATATCATCCGGAGCGATCGGGCGCCCCGCTTCCTCATCCGCCATGCCCCGGCTATCCAAATAGGCGACCTGACCGTGCCGAGCGACCAGTGTCATACAGCCCGGCAGTTTGCCGCTATCGACATAGGAATCCATCCACCCGCCGATCCGCTCCAGGCGTTCTGCCGACATGCCGACACGCGCCGGCCTCACTGTATTAATCACGTTGAGATTCCTTAGTTTCGATAGCTGGCGTCAGTTTTATCGAGCTTGCGCATGAGTGCCGCGAACTCCAGGTCGCCTTTAGGCTTTTCAGTGAGGCCCTTTTTCATGTCTTCCCGGCTCCGCGCCGCCACATTATCGGTTAATAAGCGGAGTGTTCCAGCAGCAGCGGCATCAATTTGAACTTGGCAGGCGCGCTCAAGCCGATAAAGATATAGGAACGCCTCAGGGACGGTCCGTCCGACAGTGAGCAAGCCGTGGTTTCGCAGAATCATCGCTTTTGCGTCACCCAGCGCATTGAGCACACGCTCGCGCTCATCCAGATACAGACTGACGCCTTCGTATTCATGATAGGCGATTTCGTCATAAAATTGCGTCGAGGTCATTGAGATCGGCAGCAATCCGTCCTCCAGAGCTGCAACGGCCATGCCAGCGCGCGTGTGCGTGTGCATGACCACACGATTCCCGCCGTCCTTCGCCATATGAATGGCTGAATGAATAACGAACCCGGCATAGTTCACGCCATGGCCCTGGCCTCCAATCACATTGCCTTCAAGATCAATCTTGACGAGGTTGGATGCCGTCACCTCATCGTAGTTGAGGCCGTAAGGGTTGATCAAAAAATGATGTTCCGGGCCTGGGCATCGGGCTGTCAGGTGACCATAGATTAACTCTGTCCAGCCAAAATGATCGACAAGCCGATAGGCCGCCGCAAGCTGCACTCGCAGTTCACGCTCTGCTTCATCGGGTGCCAATTCATAGGCCGACGGGAGTGGGGACATGCCATCCATAGCTGGGCTCCTTCGAGTTTGCGAACGCGTCTGCAACCTTGATCTTGCCAGCTTTAGCGACCTTGGGAAATGGCACGAATTGAAAGAAATTTGACTATCTGGGGATAGGGTATACCTCTCCGCACATCATGACCTTTCCTGCCCGCGTGGCGCCGGAGATTTCCTTTGAACAGTCTTTGCCTCATCAATCGCAGTCTTGTTGCTGCCGTTTTTATCGCGATTGCCGCCTGCGCGCTTTTTGCGTCGCCAACCCCTGCCGCTGCCCAAGTTCTGCCAGGGGCAAAGACGGAAACCGCAATGCCAGCAGAACAAGCACGCGTGCTTGCAGATGTATTGAAGGACGACACAGCCCGCGCGGCGCTTATCAAAGAACTAGAGCGTATCGGCGCGCCCGCCTCCGCTGGCGCCAAGGCTGCATCTGAGGCACACGAGCCTTCCCTTGGCCGCAAGATTGCGGAAACAACCGCATCAGTTTCAACCCACATTGCTGAAGGTGCGGGCAAAGTCTGGAGCCAGCTATTGTCGGCCCCAGAACGGCTGGCTGCACTTGAAGGTGCCAAAGCATCTATCCTGACGGACGCCTTGCTCGATCTGGCGCTGATCATTGTTGTCACTGTCGGCGTTTTCATCGTGCTTCGACGGTTTGCTAAACGGCTCTACCGACGGATTGGCGCGCAGGCTGACGGCGCTGGATTTTTGCGGAGCGCGATGCTGGCACTTGGGTCTGTCGTTATTGACGCTGGCGTGGTCCTACTCGCTTGGGGCCTTGGATATCTGGTTGCCGTTGCCTTTATCGGCGAATACGGCGCTATCAGTACCCGGCAGGCGCTTTATCTGAACGCCTTCCTCATCGTTGAGATGATCAAGGTCGCCATGCGAACAATCCTTTCGCCAGCCGCCAGTGAACTTCGGCCCGTCCCCTTGCCAGACAGGGCCGCGCGCTTGCTGACCAAATGGGTCGGTGCTGCTGTTAGCGTCCTCGGCTACGGCCAGTTGCTGATTGTGCCGATCATCAATGAAAACGTCTCGTTCATGGCAGGCCAGGCGGCTGCAGTGCTCATCTACCTGACAGCGCTGTTGATTCTGATAACCCTCACACTGGCGAACCGCGCAGCCGTTGCAAATTGGCTGGTCGGCGGCCAAGGACTGACAGACCGGCCTGGCGCACTGCGCTTTTTGGCGCGCAATTGGCATGTCCCTGTCCTGCTATATTTGGCCGTGCTGTTTATCATCGTTATCACGCGCCCAGGTGGGTTGCTGTTCCCGATACTTGCCGGATCCGCCCGCGTTCTCGCCGCTGTCATCATTGGCGCGATCGTCGGTGCCGGATTGCGACGCCTAATGGCACGCGGTGTCCGCCTGCCGGAGCCGATTACGCAGCGGCTACCGCTTTTAGAACGCCGCCTGAACGCCTTCGTGCCGAAACTGCTGTTGCTAGTACGGTTCGCCATCATCATCGCCGTGGTCCTGTTTGTGGTGCACACGATTGGCCTGATCGACGTGCATGGCTGGCTGGTGAGCCAGGTTGGCGTGAAGTTAACGGGCATCCTATTCAGCCTGTTCTTCATTCTGCTGCTTGGTTTCGCCGTTTGGTTGGCAATCTCCTCCTGGATCGATTTTCGCCTGAACCCTGATTACGGCTCCACGCCAACGGCGCGTGAACGCACTTTGCTCAGCCTCTTCAGAAACGCCATGACGATTGCGCTTATCGTGATCACGGTCATGTTCGCATTTTCCGAAATCGGCATCGACATCGCCCCATTGATCGCGTCTGCTGGCGTCTTTGGCCTAGCCATTGGTTTCGGCGCACAGAAGCTGGTGCAGGACATCATCACCGGCATTTTCATTCAGTTTGAAAACGCAATGAATGTGGGTGATGTCGTGAATGTTAGTGGCACAACAGGAACTGTGGAGCGGCTGACAATCCGCTCTGTCAGCTTGCGGGACGTACACGGTGCCTTCCACATCATCCCGTTCTCCTCTGTTGATATGGTCACGAACTTCATGCGGGAGTTCGGCCAATATGTCTGCGACATGGGCATCGCCTACAAAGAAAACGTCGAAGACGCCAAGATCGCCATGCAAGATGCGTTTGAGGAACTGCGCGCCGACGAAAAATGGGGTCAGGAAATACTGGAAGATATGACGTGGTTTGGCGTCACGACGTTTGGCGACAGCGCCGTCACGGTCCGCAGCCGCATCAAGTGCGCGCCCGGCAAGCAATGGGGGGTCGGCCGCGCTTACAATGCCATCCTTAAGCGGGTGTTTGACGAACGCGGCATCGAAATTCCGTTCCCACACCAGACAATCTACTTCGGCGAAACCAAGGAAGATGCGTCCACGGATGAGCAGAAAATGCTGATGCAGGGTAAGAGCAGCGAGAAGTCTGACGAGGCAGAAACCTAACTAATCGGCGGCAATCGCCTGCTGCATCCGCTCCAAACTCTCCGGCGGCCAATATGCCTTGCGGTCATAGAATTGACCCACGGACGGCGCGTCTGCCGGCAATTGGACCCAGGGCTGTTTGCTGTCCGTGAAAATATGGATATCAGGTGGGGAAAGTTCCGGTTGATCCATAGTCCCGACCCGCATGAACAGGAACTTCGGGCCAGCGCCAGCATAGATGCTCCACACAGCCGTTTTGCAGGTCGTGCAGCGGCAAACCTGTTGGCCTTTGCCGCTTTCACTTGGCGTATCAATCACCTCAAGCTCGCCTGCCGTTAAGCGCACCCGGCTGGCTTCGATCATTGCATTCAGCGCAAACGCGGCACCCGATTGACGTTGGCAACGCGTACAGTGGCAGCAATGAACAAATAACGCTGGCAGTTCAACCTCATAGCGGACTTTATCGCAGGCACAGCCACCTTTAACGGTCGTCATCTGGGAAACCTCGCTTACATCACAGCGCCAACTTGCCAGGGAATAAACTCCGCATCGCCGAGACCTTGGGCCTCGCTCTTGGTTTGCTGACCGGATGCGACGGCAAGGAACATCTCGAAGATTTCTGTGCCGATGTCTTCAACGCTGGCGTCGCCATCCGCGATGGGACCGCAGTTCACATCCATGTCTTCGCTGAGCTTGTTATACATGGCCGAATTGGTCGCGAGCTTGATCGAAGGGCAAGGCTTGTTGCCATATACGCTGCCGCGCCCGGTGGTGAAGCACACCACATTGGCACCGCTGGCCACCTGACCGGTAATCGATGCCGGGTCATAGCCGGGGCTATCCATAAACACGAAGCCCTTGGCGTCCACCGGCTCACCATATTTGTAGACACCAGCAAGGTTGGTCGTCCCGCCTTTGGCCGCAGCACCCAATGATTTTTCCAGAATGGTGGTGAGGCCGCCGGCTTTGTTGCCGGGGGAGGGATTGTTGTCCATCTCACCACCATTGCGTGCTGTGTAGTCCTCCCACCACTTAATCCGCTCGATCAGCTTTTGGGCAACTTTGTCTGAGACCGCGCGTCGGGTCAGCAGATGTTCCGCGCCATAAATTTCCGGCGTTTCCGCCAGGATAGCCGTGCCGCCATGACGAACCAGCGTATCTGCCGCGAAGCCAAGGGCTGGGTTGGCAGTAATGCCAGAATATCCGTCCGACCCGCCGCATTGCAGCGCTACGGTCAAGTGCTCAGCGGAAATCGTCTCGCGCTCTGCTTTGTTCGCTTCGGGCAGCATCTCTTTAATCTGCTCAATGCCCCAATCGACTGTTTTCCGCGTACCGCCGCCGTCCTGAATATTCATCGTGCGGAACATCGGCCCGCGCTCAATACCGTAGGCTTCCAGCAGAAAATCAATCTGGTTGACCTCACACCCAAGCCCGACCATCAACACGCCCGCGAAATTCGGGTGCCGCGCATGGCCCCAAAGTGCGCGCTGCAGGTTCTCATAGCCTTCACCTGCCCCCGCCATGCCGCACCCGGTCGAGTGGGTCAGTGCGACAACGCCATCCACATTCGGATAAGCATCCAGCACGCCAGATTTCTCCATGTCCCGCGCAATAAAGCGCGCGACGGAGGCGGAGCAGTTCACGCTGGTCAGGATGCCGATATAGTTCCGCGTGCCCACACGACCATTCGAGCGTTTGTAGCCTTGGAACGTTGCCCGGTCAGCTTCCGCCATATATTCAACGTTCTTCAGATCCTTGCCGATGGCGTAGTCGCGCTCAAAGTCACCCATGGCGCAATTATGGACATGCACATGGTCACCAGCGGCAATATCAGTAGCCGCGAACCCAATGATCTGATCATACTTCCGGATCGCCTCACCTTCTGCGATCGCTTTCACAGCAACCTTGTGGCCGGACGGTACGGGCGCTGTTGCGGCCACACCGTCTTCGACCGGCGCACCGGGCGCTAGGTCCACACGGGCGACGACTACATTGTCTTCTGCATTCAAACGAAGAGTTGTTGATGCGGCCATATCATGGGCCTCCTGGGCGTTAGGGCTTTCATTTGCAGGAACCCTACGTCGCAGATGAACTTGGCGCCAGAGCGAACTATACTCAGGCAACAGTTTCCCCATGCCCGTCATTATGAAGGCCTAGCATTGCCGCATCTGATCATCTTCATATTCGTGCTCATCCTGGCTGGAATGGCGTCATGCGTGTTTATGTAGCCGTGGTTCTAGCGGCTCTGATGCTCGCAAGCTGCGGGCTGCCGCCAACCGTATTCCGCTCGGACCGGAACAGTGAACTGCTGACAGCGCCGCCGCTGCAGGAAACGGCTATCGGCGGCATTTTCATCGCACCCGTTGAGAATGCCAACGCGGACAGCCTCGCCTTCCGCCGACGCCTCGCCCGCGCCCTCGTGCAGCAGGACGTGGCCGCGGGCATCGATGTCGCCGGGGCCTATAGCGCCAAACTGCTCTCTGCCGCAGCACCCGCCAACTTTGATGGCAAAGGATATGTCGACGTTTGGTGGCGCCTGGAAGGCCCGGACGGCGCGATTTGGGACGCTTTTTCCATCCCAACACCACTGGATTTCAGGGTCGAGCGCGGCGAGACCATTGCCGTCATCAATGCGATTACTGCCCGTGTCGTCGATATCCTGGGGCCGGTTGAGCCCCCACCGCAGCAAGCCATGGCCCCATTGGTCGTTGCTATTCCTCCAGCGAAAACACAAGGCTTTGAAGACGGCGGACCGTTATCACGCGCCATGGCTGCCCAACTCGCCGCCCGTGGCATGCAGCCCGGCGAAGCAGATGCCGCCAATGCTGTGATCCATGTGCGCGCCGCCATCGAGCCTGTGAAAGCGGGCGGCCAGGAAACCGTGCAAATTCAAATCCGCTGGACTGTTGTCGATAAAGCGGGATTGGTACTGGGAACCGTCAACCAAAAAAATCAGGCACCGCTGGCGGCGATTGACGCCGGGCTCACCACAATGGCACCGGACGCTGCGGGTGCCGCCGCTGACGCCGTAGCTGATCTGGTGCGTAAAGCCAGACCTGCAGTGACTGCACAGCAATCCACAGGGCAAGTGAAACAGTAAGGGCGCCCGAACCGGCCTATCCGCGCTATATGTTGGTGCATGAGCGATTCCACCAATCCATTCGATGATGACGCCTTCTATGATGGCGATAATCCAGGCTATGCGCCGCCCCCCCCACCAGCGCCTGCAATGGTCGCGGGTCGCCCGGTTTATCTGGATGGCCTGAACGAAGAGCAGCTGAAAGCGGTTGAAACGCTGGATGGTCCTGTGCTGATGCTTGCAGGTGCCGGGACCGGCAAAACCAAAGCCCTGACAACGCGGATCGCGCATCTTCTGGTTGCTGGAAAAGCGTGGCCCAGGCAAATCCTGGCGGTGACGTTCACGAACAAAGCCTCCCGCGAGATGAAAGATCGCGTTGGCGCGCTGATCGGCGGTGTCGCAGAAGGCATGTGGCTCGGCACGTTCCATGCCCTTGCCGCGCGGATGCTTCGTCGCCACGCAGAACTCGTTGGCCTCAAGTCCAACTTCACCATTCTAGACTCTGATGACCAGCTTCGCCTGCTGAAACAGCTGATGCAGGCGGAAAATATTGATACTGGCCGCTGGCCTGCCCGCGCCCTGATGGGCCGCATTCAGCGCTGGAAAGACCGGGCGCAAACGCCGGACAAGGTCTCCAAGGGAGAGGCCGGTGACTTCGCCAATGGCCGCACACAAGCGATTTATGCGCAATACCAAGACCGCCTTAAAACACTGAACGCCGCAGACTTCGGCGATTTGATGCTACACATGACCACGATTTTCCAGGAGCACCCAGACGTGCTGGAAGATTGGCGTCGGCGCTTCAAATATGTGCTGGTGGACGAATATCAGGACACAAACGTTTCCCAATATCTCTGGCTACGGCTCTTGGCGCAGGAGCACAAGAACATCTGCTGCGTGGGTGATGATGACCAGTCCATCTATGGCTGGCGTGGTGCTGAGGTCGGCAACATTCTGCGATTTGAAAAAGATTTCCCCGGCGCCCGCGTCATCCGGCTTGAACGAAACTATCGCTCCACCGGCCACATACTGGGCGCAGCCTCAGGCCTAATCGCCAAGAATGAGGTGCGGCTTGGCAAAACTCTCTGGACCGAAGCTGACATGGGTGAACCTGTGCAGCTTCGCCTGCTGTGGGACGGAGACGAAGAAGCCCGCATGGTTGGCGATGAGGTCGAAAACCAACAGCGGAAGAAAGTCCCGCTGACAGAGATGGCCGTTCTGGTCCGCGCCGGGTTCCAAACCCGCGCTTTTGAGGAACGCTTCGTCACGCTTGGCCTGCCTTATCGTGTCATCGGCGGGCCGCGCTTCTATGAACGCGCGGAAATTCGGGACGCTTTGGCCTATCTGCGGATCGTCGTGCAGCCGGATAACGATTTGGCGTTTGAGCGGATCGTCAATACACCGAAGCGTGGGCTCGGCGCTGCAACGATCCAGGCCGCATACACCCTGGCGCGCGCCAAACGCATTTCACTGTTTGAAGCCTCCCGCCAGCTTTCAACAACGGATGAGTTACGCCCGAAAGCCCGAAACGGCCTTGGTGCAGTTGTCCAGATGTTTGATCGGTGGCGCGCCCTCAGCGACGGCGTCGATCAGGTCGAGCTGCTGGAAACGGTGCTGGATGAGTCCGGCTATGTTGATATGTGGCGGAACGATAAATCGCCCGAAGCGCCGGGCCGTATTGAAAGCCTGAAAGAACTGGTCCGTGCCATCGGTGAGTTCGAAAACCTGATGGGCTTTCTGGAGCATGTCAGTCTGGTCATGGAAAATGACCAGAACGCCGGTGATGATGTTATCAGCATCATGACGCTTCATGCCGCCAAGGGCCTGGAATTCGACATCGTCTTCCTGCCGGGTTGGGAGGATGGGATGTTCCCGAACCAGCGGGCGCTGGATGAGTCCGGTCGCGCTGGGCTCGAGGAAGAACGCCGCTTGGCCTATGTCGGGCTAACACGGGCAAGGCGGTACGCCATCATCTCCGCTGCCGCGAACCGGCGTGTCTATAATCAATGGGTGTCGTCGCTGCCTTCTCGCTTCATTGATGAATTACCGGCTGAACATATTGAGCGGGATGCGCCGGAAGGTCTTGGTGCCAGCTATCTGCAAACACCTGAATTTTCTGGCGGACAAGGCATGGCAAGCGGCGGGTATCAATCCACAAAATCCCGCGCCATGGGCGCACGCGCCGCCGGGCCGCGCGCCCAAGTGATTGATGGCGTTGGGTTCGAAGTAAAGCCCCGTGCCAAGCCCAAAGTTGATTTTGCCATTGGTGAGCGCGTGTTCCACCAGAAGTTTGGCTATGGCCGGGTGGAAGACGTAGACCACGACCGGCTTGAGATCGCGTTTGAGCAAGCCGGCGATAAAACTGTCGTCGCGAGTTTCGTAGAGAAAGTCTGATATGTCCCCGCAAACCCAATGGCGTGTCGCGGTCGCTGTCACCAGCGCCGCAGCCCCCGCCTATGAGGCTGCCCTTGAAGCAGACGCCGTCGCCATCTCGATCTATGAGCGCGCGACTGACACGCCGCCCCGCAGCGCCCCGGAGCCTGCCACCTGGGCCGGTGATATCTACATGGCTGACGCCTGCATTGTCGAAGCTATTTTCACGGACCGCCCGAACCGCAGCGCGTTAGAAGCATCTGTCGCCATTGCCGCTGCTGCGTCCGGCGATGCCACGCCAGACCTCATCATCGAAGCCTTAGAAGATGCAGACTGGGCGGCCAAGGTGCTGGAAAGCCTGCCCCCAATCCGTGTGTCGCGCTTCCGCGTGCGCGGCAGCCACGTAACTGAACGGGCACCTCCGGGGGTCATTGATTTGCTCGTGGAAGCGGGCGGTGCGTTTGGGTCCGGCGAGCATGAAACCACCAAAGGCTGCCTGCGCGCGCTGGATTACGTACTGAAGCGACAGCCGGTCCGCAATGTGCTGGATCTGGGCTGTGGCACAGGTGTGCTGGGCCTCGCCGCATACAAAGCTGCAAAACCAAACGTGTTGCTGACAGATATTGACTCGCGCGCCGTCGCTGTCGCTGATGAGACAGCCCGGCAGAACCATGCGCCACATAATTTACGGGCCGTCACCGCGAACGGTTGGGACTCCCAAGCGATACAACGTGCTGGGCCGTTTGATCTTGTGCTAGCGAATATTCTGGCCCGCCCACTGCGGCGGATGGCCGGTGATTTGGCGCGTGGCTTGGCGCCGGGCGGACGAGCTGTGCTTTCAGGCTTCCTGTATTGGCAGGAGCCGTTTGTGCTGGCACCGCACCGCGCCCACGGGCTCGTGCTGGAGCGGCGCATCCGCCAGGGCGATTGGCTGGCGCTGGTATTGCGCAAACCAATCCAGCCCTGACATTAGCTTAAGCGTGCGCCGCACCCTTGCGGTGTGTGAACAGGCCTACGACCGCATCAACGATCCGGCGGAGCCAGCCCCGAATTTCGGCAGCGTCCTGACGTTCACAATCCAGACGTGCTGCTTCCATGGCGTCGAGGCTAGGATTATGGGCAGCCGTCATCCGCAGCCAAAGATTGGCGATCATCGCACGGAGAGATTGAGCATCTTGCCGCCGACATTCCAGGATTTGTTCTTGCATCGTCATTATCATTCTCCTGCGCCCGCCTGATGTCCGCCCCGGTGGGCGTTTCCTGATCTGTCCAGGGCGCTTCAAGTGAGATAGACATAGGCCTAAATTTTAGAAAAATGACTCGCAGTTATTGCAATGCAGCATTCGCTTTTTGCATATCTGCGTTTGTGGAGCAGCAGCTATGACGAAAGCGCGTATCAAAGCCCTGCGGGAGGCGCTCACAGCCCATGGCTTTGCTGGATGGATTCAGCCCCGCGCAGATGAATTTCAAGGCGAATATGTGCCACCTTCCGCTGACCGGCTGGCATGGCTGACAGGCTTCACAGGGTCGGCCGGGATTTCCGTCGTGCTGCAAGATAAAGCCGCCGTGTTCTCTGATGGTCGTTACACGCTGCAACTCACCCAGGAAACGGCCCCTGATATCTTTGAAACCCGCCATAGCATTGAAGCGCCTGCCAATGATTGGGTTTCTGCAAACTTGGCAAAAGGCCAAATACTGGCCTACGACCCTTGGCTTCTGACACCGAGCGAGGTCCAGAAATTCAAGGATGCGGCTGCCAAAGCAGGGGGCAGTCTGGAAGCGGCACCGCAGAACCTCGTCGACGCCGTTTGGACAGATCGCCCAGCCCCGCCGCAAGCCCCCATCGTCCCACACTTGCTGGACTATGCCGGTGAAGCATCTGCCGACAAGCGGGCGCGGCTCGCAGCCGATCTCGCGGGCAAAGACCTGGATGCAGCACTCCTGACGGCACCCGATGGCGTCGCGTGGCTATTGAATGTGCGTGGCGGCGATGTCGCCCACACGCCCTTGCCGCTCTCCTTCGCGATCCTAGGCGCTGATGCAGGCGTCTCGTGGTTTGTGGATGCTGCAAAGCTGGATGGCAACGTGCGGGAATGGGTCGGCAATCAGGTGGATATTCAGCCGTTCGAACAGTTTCCAGCCGCATTGGAAGCCTTCAATGGC
The DNA here is from genome assembly GCA_938083135.1 of uncultured Alphaproteobacteria bacterium. GTDB lineage: Bacteria > Pseudomonadota > Alphaproteobacteria > Bin95 > Bin95 > VMCJ01. The sequence continues at coordinate 35,474 of CALLKY010000013.1, forward strand.
AAGCGCGTGTTGGTTCCCAGGTCGGCACCAGCCGCCACCAACCAAATCTTGGAAGCAAATGGCGCGGAAGTCACATCGGGTGATGACCCGACAAGCCTGCCCAAAGCCCGGAAGAATGCGGCTGAAATTGCTGGAGCGCGCGCCGCACATCTCAGGGATGCCATTGCCATCGCCCGCTTTCTGTATTGGCTGGATACGGAAGCACAAGCCGGCGGTGTTACAGAACTACAGGCTTCGGACCAGCTGGAGGCGTATCGGCGGGAGCTTGAAGGTTTCCGAGACCTCTCATTCCCAACCATTTCAGGCGCTGGACCCAATGGTGCCATCGTCCATTACCGCGTGACGCCAGAAAGTGACCGCGCGCTTGAGCCTGGGTCGCTTTACTTAGTCGATTCAGGCGGACAATTTGTGGACGGGACAACGGACATCACCCGCACAATCGCCATCGGCGCGCCGACAGATGAAATGCGACGGGCTTATACGTTGGTGCTCAAAGGTCATTTGGGATTGAGCGCTGCCAAATTCCCCAAAGGTGTCACTGGAGCACAGCTGGACAGCTTGGCCCGCGCGCCACTTTGGGCGGCAGGGCTCGATTTTGACCATGGCACAGGCCATGGTGTCGGCAGCTATCTGTCGGTGCATGAAGGCCCGCAGCGGATATCCAAGGCGGGAACAGCAGCGCTAGAGCCTGGCATGATCCTGTCGAATGAGCCCGGCTATTACAAAACCGACGCCTTCGGTATTCGCATAGAAAATCTGATTTTGACGGAACCTGTGGATATCTTTGGCGGTGAACGGGACTCGCTTGGGTTTGAAACCCTCACCTTCGCACCCTATGACCGGCGCTTGATTGATTCAGACATGCTAAGCAGTCAAGAAATCAACCAAGTAAACGCCTATCATGCCCAGGTAAAAGCCCTCGTTGGCCCGCACGTTCCTGCCGCTGTCGCAAAATGGCTCACTGCGGCAACATCACCGCTCTAAACGTAATTGTGGCACCAACAAAGACTTGGCAAGGCTATATCTAGTCTGGTAACCGTTTCAAAACCATGTGAGCGTATCTCTATAGAACAGACGCGTTCCGTGTCATGGCGACGGAGGAATCCTTGGACCACGAAGAACTGGAAGAACGCATTATCTCGCGCCGTAAACTGCTTGCCCTCACGGCAGGCGTCGGGGCCGCCGGTATCGTTGGGCTCACGCCAGACGATGCGGAAGCCGCGCGTGGACGCCGTTCTCTCAAGCTGGTCGAAACCCATACCGGTGAGAAACTGAGTGTGGTTTATCGGGTCGGCAACAGGTATTCTAGGAACGGCTTGCGTACGATTAATTCGATCATGCGTGACTGGCGTAACGATCAAAGCCGCCCAATGGATCCAAAAGTTATCGATTATTTGTATTCCGTCCGCCGGTGGCTGGGGACAAATAGGCCGATCAAGATCGTTTCCGGCTATCGCAGCCCAGCGACAAACGCCATGCTGGCGCGGAAATCTGGCGGCGTTGCTCGGAACAGTTATCACGTCAAAGGCATGGCCATCGACATCAAAATCGACGGCTACTCCGTGAACTCCATTGCCCGCGCTGCAAAAGCCATGAAGCTCGGCGGTGTTGGCAAATATAGTCGCTCTGGCTTCGTGCATATCGACAGCGCGGAATACCGCACCTGGGGCCGTTAAATCACTCCCATGGCTGCCCCTGCGACGCCTGCGGACCTATTTGAGCGCCTTGACGGCCTCAATATCTCTTACAAGACCATTAGCCATCCACCGCTGTTCACCGTGGACGATTCCAAAGCGCTCCGTGGCGCGCTGGATGGTGGCCATGCGAAGAACCTATTCCTGAAGAATAAGAAGGGCCGGATGTGGCTGTTGATGGCAGAGGAATCTGCCCCCATCAACCTTAAAGCCTTCGCTAAGACGATCAGTGCCGGCAATCTATCGTTCGGCAAGCCAGAACTGCTGATGGAAATGCTGGGCGTGATCCCAGGTGCAGTAACGCCGTTTGCGCTGATCAACGCTGAGCCCGGCTCCATCACGCCCCTGTTTGACCAAGACTTGCTGGCGGAAGACCCATTGAACTTCCACCCACTCGACAACACCATGACGACGACCATCGCCAAAGCAGACCTGCTGCGCTTTGTTGAAGCGCTTGGCCACAGGTATGAGGTGGTTGATCTGAAAGCGATTGAAGCGGCTTAGCCGAGCACTTCAGCCAATTCTGCGAAATCACTAACAATCAAGTCCGGCTGCTCCGGCCAATCCCCAAACGGGCGCTTACGGCGGTCAATGAACACGGTCCGCATGCCGAAGGACTTCGCCCCCACACAATCGAACGCATGGTTGGCGACGAACAAGATGCCAGACCGGTCGATATCCAGCAGCTCCTCCGCCTTGGCGTAGGTCTTCCAGTGCGGCTTAAAATAGCCCGCTTCTTCAACAGACATCACCTTATCGAACGGGAAGCCAATATGGGGCTTAGCCGCCTCCAGCATGTCCCTGTCACCGTTGGAGAGGATGGCTAACTTGTACCGCTTATGCAGCTTTCCAAGCGCCTCCAGCACGTCCGGGAATGGTTTGAGGCGTTCAATTTCGCTTACCAGCCACTCAACCTCATCCTGGGTGTAGGTGATCCCAGCGCGGTCCATCACATGGCTGACGGCCCGATGCCCGATCTGTCGATACGGCGTGTGACCTCGGTCGCATAGCGCATCAATCATCGAGTTCTCGAAATGCGTGCGCCGCCACCATGTGACAAAGCTGTTTGGCTTACCGTCCCAGCCCTTCTTTTGGAGGAATGGCGTTGCCGCCTGCACCAGGCAGCCCTGCATATCAACGACGGTGCCGTATTGGTCGAACACAAGCGCTTTAACTTCGCGGCGGAGGATTGCTGGATCAGTCGTCATAAATCTACTCGTTCAGCCTGGATGCGTTGCGGTTTCGCCTCGCCATCGCGCCATTGCCAGAATTGGCGGTCCTGCTGGGCGTTGACGGCGACGACGCGGGAAGCGCCAGCGGCGTCAATAGCGTGGATCGTGATGCGATCAATCAATCCGCCTTTAAGGCCGCGCAGATCGTCAATCGCAGCATCAACCGCTTCATTCAGCGCGAGGCCCATTTTCAGATAAAGCACGATAGAACGCGAAGTCCCGGCGCGGATCGCCATTTCGCCGGTTCCAGTACAGGCGGCCGCGCCATAGCGGCTGTCCGCATAGGCCCCGGCCCCGACGATCGGACTATCGCCCAACCGCCCAGGATATTTCCATGCCCAACCTGACGTCGATACACCGCAGCCAAGCGCGCCGGTATGATCAATCGCCAGGAACACTGTGGTGTCAGCACCCTGCGGCCGGTCGTCGTCAACGGGCGCCGTTATATCATCATCGCTTGGCAGCAAGTCCGCTTTGATCGCGTTTCGCACATAGGGTGCCAGGGCCGCGCTATCCTGCCAGCGCGCACGGTCTGCGATGGGAACCGTCGCCTCCAGCCAATCCTGCCAGATTTCAGCAGAAGCGTCCGTCAGGTTATCCGCGAGCTCAGCCCCGACCTCCCGCGCGAACCGTTCAGCGCCAGCGCCGACAAGCAGTTCGTGCGGCAGCCGGTCCTTTACGGCACGCGCAATGGTGATGGCGTGGGCGAAGCCTTCGATGGCGCCCACTGCGCCGGATTCCAACGTATCGCCATCCATAATCATCGCATCAAGCTGAACGCGCCCCACCATATTGGCGAGGCCTCCGCGTCCAACGGTGCGGATTGCGGGATCCGCCTCGACTAAGCGTATCCCAGCTTCAATCGCATCCAACCGGGACGCGCCCTTCGCCAATAATGCCGCCGTCCGCCCAACGCCAGGGCGGCCTTCGTCATTCGTAACGATGATCACGCAACGAATTCCATGATGAGACCGCGCGCATCATCTGGCTGCACCCGCAGCGCATCGCCGACTTTCTCAGCTTCGATGCCAGCGCCTTGCAGATAAGCCGCCGTCGCCGCTAGATCATCAACGCCGATTGTCAGCACATGCCAGATTGGCCGCTCCGCCGCCGGATGGGTCTGGAGGCCGGGGTGGGCGTCGCCGATGCTGGCGTCGGTCGCTAGGCGAATGAAGCCGCGCCCACTGTCGATCTCAACGCCATAACCTGTTTCAGTGATGGACTCTTTGCCGAACAGCTTTGAAAGCGCCAGCGCTGTGGCCATCGGGTCAGCAGCGATGCCAGTGATACCAGCAAAGCGGTTCGCGCCGTTCTTATGGGTGAGCAGCCGTTCATTGCGCATCAATTCCGGCGTTTTATGGCCGCACATGAATACGGGCATGCCGCCAAGGTCATCCGCTTCCAGAAAGAGATTGCGAAATTTGACCATGCCTTCCGGCTCTTTCGAAGGCCGCGCCAGATCATTCGGCCCATCTGTACGCACGCCAAGCGCTTCTACTTGCGCCTTTACAGCGTCTGCATCTGGCGTACCGAGCGCCAAACGATGCAGTCCCTCACCCCTGGCTGCAAGTTTCTCGCGGAGCCCACCGTCTGGGTTTTCAGGCTCATTGACGCCAAGCAGTTCCAGATAAGTTTCCGGGAACATCAGGCAGTGGTTCGCCGTCGCCCGGTTCTGGTGATTGCCAAGCGGCGCACACGTAAACCCAAGCTTTTCATAATCCTGCCGCGACCCTTCAAGGTCCTCAACGGCGATAATGCAATGGTCCAGACCAAGTACGGGGTTCATGATCGTGTGCTCCTTCAAACAGGCTTTTGGTGGACGGTGACCTCGGGTAAGTCGCCGTCATAGCGTTCGACCTGGACGAGCGCTGAGTGCGCCGACGGGCCTTGGCCGAGTTTTGAGGTGCCCTCATCGCGGGTGAGGACGTTGGGATTACCGTGTTTTTCGAGCGCGGCACCGGGGGATTTCCGGTCCAGCGGGTCAAACCAGGCACCGGTTGGGAACTGGATGACGCCGGGCATCACGATGTCAGAAACGATAACGCCCGCAAGCGTTTGCCCACGGTCATTGAAAACCCGAACCACATCGCCGTCTTTCAGGTCGCGCGCCGCTGCGTCATCCGTGTTGATCCACATCGGCTCCCGGCCTTTGATTTTGGAACGTCGGCTGGCACCGCCCGCATCCATCTGGCTGTGCAGGCGGGTCTTTGGCTGGTTAGACAGCATATGCAGCGGATATTTTGCTGCGGCAGCCGAGCCCAGATATTCCTTTGGCTCCCGCCATGCGGCATAGCCTGGGCAATCATCATACCCGAACCCGGCGACACGCTCTGAGAACAGTTCGATCTTGCCGGACGGCGTATTGAGCGCGCGTTCGTCAGGATCAGCGCGGAAATCGCTCAGCATCACGAAAGGTTCAGCGGGCTTCGGCACCTTAAAGTGGCCATTCTCCCAAAACTGATCGAAGCCGGGCATCTCAACACCGCGGCGCGACGCCAATTGGCGGGATACATTGTAGATATGCTCCAGCCATTCCCGTTCCGTGCGGCCTTCCGTAAAGGCCTCTTTGAAGCCCATACGGTCTGACAAACTGGTGAAAATATCGTGGTCTGATCGCGAGTCCGCTACAGGCTCTGCCGCTTTGTGCATGGCGATGATGTAGGGATCGCGACCGCCGGAACCAACGTCATTCCGCTCGAGCGTCGTTGTGGCGGGGAGTGCGATATCTGCGTGGCGGGCGGTCGCTGTCCACCAGATGTCCTGAACGATAACCGTTTCCGGCCGACGCCAAGCTTCAACCAAGCGGTTGAGGTCCTGATGGTGATGGAATGGATTGCCGCCGCACCAGTAGATCAGCCGTGTATCTGGATAAACGCGCTCTTCGCCGTTGAAGTCATAGGGTTCACCCGGATGTAGCAGCATATCTGCGATCCGCGCCACTGGAATCCAGCTATCAGACCGGTTGACGCCAGCAGGCAATGTTGGTGATGGCGTACGTTCACGCGGATTGCCCATGCCGTTGACGCTGCCCATACCGAAGCCGAACCCGCCACCCATCAGCCCGATTTGGCCAACCATTGCGGCCAGGCTAACAACCGCCCAGAACGGCAGTTCGCCATGATCGGCGCGCTGGATGCCCCAGGCCATGTTGATATAGCTGCGTGTCTCAACCAGAGCCAACGCCAAGGCACGAATTGTATCTGCCGGAACACCGGTAATTTCCGCCGCCCAATCCGGCGTCTTCGGCTGCCCGTCATCTTCTCCCATGACATGGGCGAGAAAGCGTTCATAACCAACGCAATATGCATCGAGGAAAGAGCGGTCGGCCTTACCTTCGCTCGCAATCACATGGGCCATCGCCAAGATCATGGCCGTGTCGGTGCCTGGGCGGATCGGAATCCACTCGGCGCTTGGCACACCTTCCAGATCCTCACGGACCGGGGACACGTTGACGAAGCGAATGCCTTGGTCTTCGGCGCGCTTCAGGAAGTCCGCCATGGTGTGCGAGCCGCCGCCGCCTGCATCGACTTGCGCATTCTTCAGCGGCATGCCGCCGAAGCAAAGGATGAATTTGCTTTCCCGCAGCAAACCATCCCAATCACTAACCGGCCCTTGGGACGCTTCTGCGGATCCAAGGATATGCGGCAGCACAGCCAAGGCCGCTGCATAGCTGTAATTGTGCAATTGGCCTGTGAACCCGCCAAACAGGTTCATGAAGCGCTGCATTTGCGTTTTGGCATGATGGAAGCGGCCTGCAGATGACCAGCCATATGAGCCGCCAAAAATCGCTTCATTGCCATGGTCTGCTTTAACCCGCCGCAATTCCGCAGCGACGACGTCTAGTGCCTGATCCCAGGAGACTGGCACAAAGGGTTCTGCACCCCGGCCCTCTGGGTTAGCGCCCGGACCATGCTCCGCCACAGACTTCCGCATATGCGGCTCTGCAATGCGGGTTGGGCCATAGAGCATCTCTGGAATAGCATCCAGAATCTGCGATGGGTCTTTGTCATCATCGAACGGCGTTACGCCAACAACACGGCCGTCTTTCACATTTGCTCTAAAAGCACCCCAGTGGGAGCCGTGCATAATTCCATCATCTGGCATAGGGCGCTCTTTTCATCTCGGGTGATGCCTGCTCCAATCATAACCATGAAATCAGAAGAGGGCGACAGGATGACCGCAGTCGAAATTTTTGATCCCCGCATGACAGATGCCGTTGCTGGCGATGCAGCCTTGGAGCAGGTCGCAACCGGCTTCATTTTCACCGAAGGCCCAATCTGGCATCCGCAAGCGCAGCACCTGACATTCAGCGATATGCCCGGCGATATTATGCGTCGATGGAGTGCTGGGGGCGGCATCGAAACGCTCCGTCAGCCTTGCAACAAAGCGAATGGCAATGCCTACGACCAGGCAGGCCGCATGCTGACCTGCGAACATGCCAGCAGCAGCGTCACCCGCACTGAAGCCGATGGCGCGATTACGGTGCTCGCCAGCCACTGGCAGGGCAAGGCACTGAATAGCCCGAATGACATTATCGTTGGTCGTGATGGGTCCATTTGGTTTACAGATCCCACATATGGCCGGATGGAAGGCTTCGGCGTTCTCCGCGATCAGGATCTGGATTTCCAAGGCGTCTATCGAATCGCTCCCGATGGCACCTTGCACTTGATCGCAGATGATTTCGACCAACCGAATGGGCTCTGCTTCAATCTGGACCACACACAGCTATTCGTGAATGACACCGACAATGGCCACATTCGCGTGTTCGATGTGGCTGGCGATAATACTGTGACGGGTGGCGGCGTGTGGGCCGCCCCCAAGGGCGATGGCCCCGGCGCACCAGACGGCATGAAAATGGATGCAGCGGGCAATATATTCTGCACCGGCCCTGGTGGCGTGCATGTCTTCGCACCCGATGCGACGCCGCTTGGGCGCATTTGCATGCCAGAGGTCACGGCCAATTTCACTTGGGGCGACGGTGACCTGCATTCGCTGTATTTGACGGCCTCAACCAGCCTGTACCGTATCCGCACCACGACTGCAGGCATTGATCTTTTTAACTTCTAGGACAGCTTTCCCATGACATCTGCTCCATTGACCGCACTGATTACTGGCGGTGCCGGCGGCCTTGCCCGCGCCATGATTGATGCCCTTCGCCAGGACGGCGTAACCTGCGTCGCAGCAGACCGCGATCCTGCAGCGCTCGCACGGCTGAAAGCGGATATGGGCGGGGACATCCATACAGTTCAGTCCGATGTGGCCGACACCGCCAGTTGCGCCGCTTCCGTGCAGGCTGCGGTGGATGCGACGGGGCGATTGGATATTTTGATCAACAATGCTGGCATCGGCATGGGCTCGCTTCGGGCAGACGGGGAAACGCGCCTGCCGGACCTAGATGAACTCACCGACGAGGTTTGGGACAACTTCTTCCGCATCAATGTTCGCGGGCCGTTGGCCATGAGCCGGGCCGCCATGCCGCATCTCAAGCAAAGCCCGCGCGGGCAGATCGTGATGGTGACGACCAGCTATTTCACCATGCATCGCGTGGCCCCTTACGGCCCGACCAAAGCAGCGCTGGAAAGCATGACCGCCATCTGGGCCAAACAGTTCGCAGCAGACGGTGTTGCGGTGAATGTGCTGGTTCCGGGTGGCGCTACGGATACGCCGTTTGTGTCCCCCGCATCTGGCATTCCCCGCGACAAAATGTTGAAACCTGGCGTGATGGGACCGCCGATCCGCTGGATGGCAAGCCGCGCGCCCAGAGATTTCACAGGCATGCGCATTGCTGGCCAGGATTGGGACACGAGCCTGCCGGAAACTGAGGCCGCCGCCAAAGCCGCGCGCCCGGCTGCATGGCCAGAGCTTGCGCCGATACCAGCTTGGTCAACCTAGACCGGCAGGCGGATCAGGTGTCTTTGAAGCGGGCATCCCGCCATGCGAGGGCGGCCTTGAGGCCCTGTTCATCCCGGATACGCGCGAACTCGCGCTTTTCCGGGCCGCCGCCAGCATTCAGAAGCACATCGATATCCAGCCCGGTGCGCAGTGCTGCGTCGATCCCCATCACTTGATAGGTCTGGTTGATCGCCCGTTTGGTGAGCGTAACAGACCGTTCAGATGCGTTCGCGATCATGCGCGCTTTAGCGAGGGTCGCAGGCAATGCCTCACCTTCCGGTGCAACACGGTTGATAATGCCCATGGTGACGGCTTCAGCCGCATCCAGCTTATCTTCACCCGTCAGCAGAATTTCCTTGGCCTGCTTTGGACCCGTCACCCATGGGAGCAACATGGCCACAATACCAGTGCCAAAGCGGACTTCAGGTTCGCCCAGCTTGGTTCCAGGCTCCGCAATCGTGATATCGGTCGCCAACATCAGCTCGAACGCGCCAGCAAGGCAGTAGCCGTGGATCGCGGAGAGCGTTGGTGTTTTCGCATGCCAGAACTGCATGATGAAATCGAACTGGAGCTGCATTTGCTGCTCCCAGTCTTCAATATCAGACTTAGGGTTTTCAGCGGCTGCCTTCAAATCGAACCCAGCGGAAAACGCCCGCCCGGCCCCGGTCACCACAATAGCGCGAACGGCAGGGTCCGCGTCCAATGTCGCGACAGCATCCAGGGTTTCGTGCATCAGCGGATTATGGAAGGCGTTCAGGCGGTCTGGCCGATTGAACGTCAGCAGTGCGACCGGACCATCCCGCTCAACAACAATATGCTCATAGCCCATTGGTCTGTCCCTCTTTGCCAGCGCCCTTTATTCAGCGCCGTCAGTTGACCGTCGGCGGCTCATCATCATTGGCCGCATTTGGAACGATGGCCAGTTGCATCAGCGCTTCCAGCAGTTCCGCCCGCGCCTGGAAGCTCGGCGCTTCCAGCAGCGCCTGCTTTTCTGCTGGAAGGAACGGGCAGGCCATAGCGAGCGCATTCACCAGCGGCTCATCAGGCAATTGGCCTATCGCGTCTTCATCAGCGCCAAGGCCTTGGGTTTTCAAGTAACCGCCAAGCGCTGCCAACAGCCGATCCCGGTCAAGGTCCGTCTCTACGGCCTTCGTGATATCTTCTGAAAATTCGGAATAGTCAGCGCGGACGCGGCGGTAACCGTCCTTCTCCGCAATCTCTTCCTGAATGCGCAGACGAATGACGCCCTCTAGTGTGAGGGTCCAGCGTCCGTCATCCAGCTCCTCGTGCTCAATGATCCGGCCCAGGCAAGCCACATCATACAATTCTGGCGCGTCGCCTACACTCTCCGGGTCACGGGGCTGGACCATGGCGATCACCTGATCCGCCTGCATCACATCCTGCATCATCGCTTTGTAGCGTGGCTCAAATATCTGCAGCGGCAAGCGTGCGCGCGGCAGCAATAGAACGCCCGTTAGCGGGAATACTGGCGTTATCGCCGGCAGGGCGAGCGCCAAGGGATCATTCGTCATTGCCGCTGGCTCCGCGAAGGATCAGGAGAACAGAATGGAGGAGAGGCCGCGTCGCGCAGCCTTGGATGCATCATCCATCGGACCCCAGGCCTCAAAGAACTTCAGAAGCTGCGTGCGCGCCGCTTCCTCATTCCAGGTCCGGTCGGCAGCAATGATATCAAGCATGGCCTGCCCGGCTTCTTGCCGCTGATCTGCAGCGAAATATGCCATCCCAAGATCAAAGCGCGCCTGGTAGTTCTTTGGGTCAGCTTCAGCGGCAGCAAGGAGCGCCTCGATCGCTGATGTATCAGCGCCAGCCGTCTGCCCTGCCAAGTCGACCGCTGAAATCGCACCAGCGACGAATGGATCGCTGCGGTCAGATTCTGCAATGCGCTCCACGAATGCGGCTGCGTTCTCCAGATCGCCATCCGCGAGCGCAACCCGCGCCAGACCGGCCAGGGCGAAAGGATTTTCCGGCTCGTGTTGCAGCACTTGGGCCAAAATTGCGCCTGCGGTCTCAAAGTCCTCCGCCTCGATCGCCGCGAGCGCCTGCTCAACAGCTTCCTCAATTGGGCTTTTCACTTCGCTGCCGACAAGCTTTTCCACGAAAGATCGCACTTGGCTTTCCGGAAGCGCACCCTGGAAACCATCCGCCGGGCGGCCTTGCTTGAAGCCATAAACCATCGGGATCGACTGGATCTGCATCTGCTGCGCGATCTGCTGGTTCTCGTCGATGTTGATTTTGACCAGTTTGACCTTGCCCTGGGCGGCGTTCACCACCTTCTCCAGGATCGGCGTCAGCTGTTTACAGGGTCCGCACCAGGGTGCCCAAAAATCCACAATGACCGGAACTTCCATGGATGCTTCGATCACGTCCGCCATGAACGTTTCGACACCGCTGTCTTTGATAAAAGGGCTCGCGCCGCCTGCCGGTTGGGCTGCGCCGTCGCCAGTCATGATTTCCATTGCCGCTTACTTCCGAAATGCTGATGAGATATCCACCAGAACATGGGCAAACAGACGCCTTGTGGCAAGGGCAACCTAGCGGATATCAGTTAAGCCGCGTCCAGGTTCTTCAGGAACTCGCTAATGCCAGTATGGAGCTGCGCGCCGACATCGCGCAGATCATCCGCCGTTTTAAGGATCAGTTCAGACGCTTCACCTGTAACACTGGCACGTTCATTCACTGCCGCACAGTTTTCGGCAACACTCGCTGCCCCCTTCGACGCCTCATGCATGCTCTCAGAAATCCCGCGCGCTGTGACGGTCTGTTCTTCAATACTAGCGGCGATGCAGGTCGTCGCCTCATTGACGCTCGCAATGGTGTCACCAATGCTGGAAATCGCGCCGCCTGCTTGCTCCGACACGCCTTGAATCTCAATAATTTGGCGAGAAATTTCCTCAGTGGCACCAGCCGTTTGCGCAGCCAACGCCTTCACTTCAGCAGCAACGACAGCGAATCCACGCCCGGCCTCGCCCGCGCGCGCCGCTTCGATGGTTGCGTTCAATGCCAGCAGATTGGTCTGGGCCGCAATTCCGCTGATGAGCTTCACAACCTCCCCAATCTTTTGGGCAGAGAGCGCCAGACTTTGGACGGTTTCCTGTGTGGCCGCAGCCCTCTCCATCGCGTCCCGCACAATTGCTTCGGAGCGCACAGCTTGGGCGCTAATTTCCTGAATAGCATATGCCAATTCTTCACCGGCCGCCGCTGCCGTATTGACGTTTTCTGCCGTTTGAATGGTTGCGCTGGCGACTTCAGTTGAGAGGCCCTCTGTCGCCTGCGCAGCGCCCGCTACAGCCTGCGCTGCATGGTCAAGTTTGGCGGTTTGGCCGGTAATGTCGTCAACCAGGCTGCCTAGGCCCGTTGACATTTCAGCAGATAATTCCCGGACCAATGCTGTCCGTTCAGCGGCAGCTTCCTCGTAATAGATGGACATTGCGATATCCATATCGAGGATTAGCGCCTTCTGGATCGCCTCAGTTATCGCCTTCAGACGTGCCGGCTTACGGCGATACTTCCGCATCGCGACGCCGCTAAGCAAATTCAGAAATGTCGCGCAACTGCCAATGAACCAGCGTGGTTCCAGCCCACTTTGATAACGAGAACGGCCGATCTTCTGCGTCGTCATGAAATAGGCTGCATCAAACCCACCCGTAAACATGGCCCGCCATTGCAGGGCTTGGCTTGTGCGGAATTTATCTTCGTTACCGCGCATATGCAGCGCTGCCGTTGGTACCGCCATCGAATGAGCAATAAAAGCATCAAGCACATCCTGCAGTTCAGCCTCAAGCATTGGCCAAAAATCCTGCAATTCACGGAGATCACTCTCTGTTAAGCCTATAAACTGATAGCGTTCCTGCATATCAGGCTGGCCCGATTGCAGCATACCCTGGCTATCACTAGCGAGTTGATTGTACTTATCTTGCATATCAATCACGAATTTATGGGCACGCACATGCGACAACTCAGCATCGCGTGATAACCTTAAGCGCCCGTGAATATCTACCTTTGAGCGCGTTAGGTTCTCTCCAAAACGCCTGTCTTAACCCATTCATCCAACTTGGTGAGGCTGCTGTCCCGGTCGATTGGGTCCAAGTTGATGACAACCCGTTCAATGCCAGCATCTTCGTAGCGCTTCAGCATGTCTGGCTCCGGCTCCCCGCCAAACACAGTGACGGGAATATCGCGGCCAGCCTCATTCGCCATGGCGCGGTATTCCGGCATCATATCCAGGATGTGATAATGCGGGCGCTTAGCGTGCGGCAGCCATGCGTCGCCATACCGAAGCGCGCGCCTGGCACCGTAAGGAAATGCGCCACCCACATAAACCGGCGGCCCGCCAGCTTGGGCTGGTTTAGGCCAGGTTTGCATCGGGCCGAACGCCACCATGTCACCACTATATTCCGGCGTTTCATCCGCCCAGATGGCGCGCATGGCCTCGGTCTTCTCGCGCATCAGTTTCATGCGGGTTTTGTAGTCGACGCCGTGGTTCGCCATCTCATCCGCATTCCACCCGGCCCCTATGCCAAATAGAAACCGCCCTTCAGACATAAGATCCAGTGTTGCGACGGACTTTGCAGTTTGAAACACATCCCGCTGCGGCACGAGGCAAATGCCAGTTGCGAGTTTCAGCCGCGTCGTCATGGTTGCCGCTGCAGTCAGCGTGACGAATGGATCCATCACCTGGAAGTACTTCCGGGGCAGTTCCCCGCCCTGGGGCCATTCAGACCCGCGCGATAGCGGTATATGCGAATGCTCCGGTGCCCAAAGCGATTCAAACCCACGCTCTTCCAGCGCCAGCCCTAAATCCGCCGCACGGATTGACTCCGCCGTAAAAAATAACGCCACACCGATATGCATACGCTTTGCTCCCAAAGTTCAAGGGCAAAGCCTACAAGATGGTCACGACAGAATGAAATCTGTTTCTGCCAGCGCGGCCGCGCTAACGCCATTCAGGACAACCAAGTCATCGCCAACGAAATCGATCAGCGCCCTACTGCCTGAAGGTGTGATCAAGGGCTGCACTTCAGTCGCGAAATCTACAAATCCATAGGCGCTGATGTCGATCTTGTCTGTCCCGATAGCGAAATCAAAAACGATATCCAGACCGTCGCCAGGCGCAAAGACAAACGTATCGACGCCGCTGGAGCCTGCCATCTTATCCGTGCCAGTACCGCCGGTGATTACATCATCGCCGCCTTGACCAAGCAGCACATCATTCCCGCCACCGCCCAGAATCGTATCGGCTCCACCGCCTGCTTTCACAAGGTCATCACCGTTCCCGAGGCCGTAAGTCTCATCGCCAGACCGGCCAATAAAGAACAGGTCATCGTCCGTCGAGGTAATCTGTTGGTTTGCCGCCACGCGCACGCGTTCAATGCCGGTAAACATATCAACCAGCGTCAGGTCCAACACGTCCGAAGACTGGACCACCAGGATATCGCGAATACCCTCACCACCATAAAGCTTGTCGCCAGCATTGAGTTGGTCTGCACGCTCGAAGATCAGGTCATCGCCTTCGCCGCCGAAGGCCGAATCTTCGCCAAACCCGAGTACAAGGCGGTCCGTACCTGCGCCGCCATGCAGAACATCATCGCCCAACTTGCCATTCAGCACATCATCCCCAGTGCCGCCGAAAGCAGTATCATCGCCGCTGCCAAGCGAGCCGGTATCGCGACCTTGACCGCCGCGTACAACATCATCGCCGCCGCCTGCATTGAACACATCATCGCCCTGCCCAAGCCGGAGAACGTTGTTCTGGCCATTGCCGATAACCGTCTCTGACGCAGCCGTTCCAGCATGGGTAATGGCCCCGGTATCGAAGCCAAATACAACATAGCCCTCGCCAGCTTCATCTGCTCCTGCGGCTGGACCGCCAAGGATCACATCATCAAACCCGTCCCCGTTCACATCCCCACCGCCGGAGACACGGCTGCCGACATAGTCTTCCACCGCAATACCTTACAGTCGAATACCGTCTGACCCATCCAATGCCGCAATGCTCAAACTAGCGCCGAGCGCGGCTTGCGAGCCAAATAATATAATCGCTTCGCCCGCCTTATTCGCTCCCCCCGGAGCGCCGATGATCAGGTCGTCCAACCCATCAGCATTGAAATCGCCAGCGGCCGAAACCCGGAAACCTGAGCCAGAAATCTCTGTATCGCCCAATATCTCTACGCCGTCAGTGCCATCGAGCGTTGCAAGATCGATTGCGGCACCAAAGCCGCCTGATTTGCCAAACAGCAGATAGCTAACCCCAGAAAGCTGAGCGCCCGGCACACTTGCACTCGGCGCGCCGATGATCAGATCGGCAAACCCATCGCCATTGAAATCTCCGGCACCACTAACGCTGAAGCCTGCCCTGTCAAATGTGTCTACGCCATCTAAGCGAAAGCCATTTGAACCATCAAGCGTGTCTAGTGGGATATCGGCCGCAAAAGACTTCGCGCCAAAAATGACGTAGCTCTCGCCTGCTTGCAGGTCACCGCCGGGGTCAGCATCAAATGCGCCGATGATCAGGTCTTGCAGCCCATCGCCGTTGACATCCCCCGCACCTTTGACTGAATAGCCACTGGCGTCATCCTTATCGATACCAGTAATCGAGAACCCGTCTGCCCCATCCAAACTGCCAAGGTTGATGTCTTGGGCAAATGCCGTAGCGCTGCCGAACAGTACATAGGTCCGGCCTACAGTCGTCTCCGCTCCGTCATTACCGCCAGATGCGCCGATTGCGAGATCAGCAAAGCCGTCTCCGTTGATATCCCCAGCAATACTAACGCTCCGTCCAGACGTGTCGTATTGCCGTTCGCCTTGGAGCCTAAAACCATCAGTCCCATCAAGGTTATCGGGGTCAATAACGGCTTGGAACGGTCCTGCCTTCCCAAATACGACATAGGTCTCGCCGGAACTTTGTAATCCGCCGGGATCGCCATAGACATCGGTCATAACAACATCAGCAAACCCATCGCCGTTGATGTCGCCGCTCAAGCTCGCCGCATCCCCAGCAGCAAACGCCGCAGACCGCCCAATGATACGAAAGCCGTCCGTGCCGTCTAAGCCTGTAACGTCAATCGATGAATCAAAGCCCGAGGCTTTCCCGAAGATGATATATGATTCCCCAAGGGCGGCACCGCCGCTATCCCCGCCAGAATCATCCGTGATCATAAAGTCAGCAAAACCATCACCATTCACGTCACCAGCGAGATCAATGCCAAGGCCAAGGTCACCATTCGTGTTATTGGCGAACAGACGAATTCCGTCGGTGCCATCAAGATCACTCAAATTCAACTGAAGCATGATCGGCATCCTTTATTTCAAGCCATAGCCGACCTGGCGCTCATGCCCCTACTGCTTCGGTTGACCTTGCTTGGCATCAGGGGCTGCAATGACGTCTGGCGTGCGGGCGGTCAGGCGTTTGGATTTGTAGTCGGTGAGGTTATAGGCCCACCCGTCCGTCGCGGCAGACCATTTCTTGATTTCAGCCGCGACGTCTTCCGGCGATTTGAACTCGTCGGCGATGCGGCCGGCTTCTGAATCTTTGCCTTTATGGGCTTCGAGGAATGCATCCAGGCCCTGCCAGCGTTCGGCAGCAGTAACCGCGATGGTCGTCCAAGTCTTACCATCAGCCTGTTTTTTGGAGGTAAACGTCATCCGGATACCGTCATAGGTCTCGTACAGGGTGGTGGAGGCACCGACCATGTCCACTTCACCAGCGGGCTTTACACCTTCCAGAATCAGGAAGTCCGGGATGCGTGCAATTGCCGAAAGCTCATGGTCCGGCTTTGGCTTATAGCCGTCAGGAATGGCAGCGCCGAGGCTGTATTTTTCTTGGTCCGGCGTTTCTTTCGCAACCAAGATCAGGTCCGCAGTAGCGCCGTCGCCCATTGGCTTGCCGTCTTTGTCGAGTGCCGGGTGCTGAATGCGCGCGCCAGAAATGCGGCGTCCATCAATGTCGATAATCGTGCGCTGCAACCAATCGAGGACACGGCGCTTCGGCTTAAACTCACCTTCAGCCAGCCATGTTTGAGCATCATCAAATTCCCGCAAAAACACCCCGCCGCCCGTGGCTGGTGGGCGGTTAAGGCCAGCCACGAAGTCAGCGACCTTTGTTTCGCCCGCTTTCAGCGTCAGCCGCGTTGCCAGTGAGAATTCATCTGAAGGGTCGCCCACACTAAGGCGCTTATAGTTTTCAGGCTTCTTGGTCTTTGGCTCAATCTTCTCCAGCGTCGCGATGCGCTTAAGAATGCCAGTGACACGCAGATTGTCCGCCGGGTAGCCGTAATGCTCCTGGATGACCCATTGTTCATCCTTACGGACAAGTGTGAGCACACCACCTTCTTGGCTTTCAATCCGGAACGTGTCGACATTGTTGATCTTGGCTTCGATGCCTTCAAACATCGGGCCTTTTTCGAACGCCGTCGCCTGTAGGCTTTCGCGTTCCTGGGTGAAGTAATACGCGCCGCCGCCGATGATGGCGACAACAACGGCGAGGATCAGGAATAGACGACCGTTCATGCTGCGCTCCCTTCACTGGATTTAGCCGCTTTCGCGAATTCCCGCTGGAACGCCCGGCGGTGCTGGCTGCGCAGGAACGCGCCGAACAGTGCCAGAATTGCAATGATCAGGGGCATCAGGACCACGTTGGCGGCCTTAATCTTGCCTGTCAGCGCTTCAACATCACTGCGCAATGCGAACTGCACATCACGCAATTCCTTTCGCACTTTCAGCATTTGCTGCTGGGCGGCATCAATCTCCGCCCGCTGTTCATCCGTCAGCACCAATGAGGTCTTGCCGGAAGGGTCGCTCGCACGTTTCACATTTGTCAGCTTCTTCTGCACGGCTTCAAGCTCCTGCAGCAGCTCCTGTTCTTTGGTGCGGAACTTACGCTCAGCGTCACGCTGGATATCATTGATCATCGTGAACGGACGCTGGTACCCACCCCGGCTACGCAGGCCGATAAGGTCTGCAGAACCCGTCAGATTTTCCAGAACGTTGGCAAAGAATGCACCGTTATTGGCATTTGGCACGGCGACGCGTTGCCCGAACAAATCTTGCACTGTCACCCAAAGCCCATCGGCCAGCATATCCACATCAGCAACAACCACGAGGCCGACGGGCGCACCTGATTTTGCTTTGTGCGACGCCTTAGCCGCGTCAAACTTCTCTTGCGCCTTGGTCTTGTCTTCAGGCTTGGCATCCTCTTCATCCAGAACTGCTGGACGTGGCGGGCCATCGGGGAATGCCGTCTGCGCAATACCGGTCAAGCGCGCGGCGAGCGTAAACTTGCCCTCAGCCTTAATATCATTGGCAATACCGACGATATCTGGCTGCCGGCCCTGGGCACGGGCCAGGTCCACCAATCCGCTGTCCTGGGAGGTCTGGATGAGTGGCTCAATCGTTAGGCCGCCAGACTCACCAAAAGGCTTGATGTGGCCGGGTGATGCGATGTGCAACTGGTCAAGCTGGCTGGTCGTGATGTCCGTCTCGCTCACGTTGGCGCGGCGAAGCGCCATCCAGAGTGGGTATTCGATCGCGAGCATGCGGGTCTTGCTAGCGTTTGGCGCACGCACTTTGCGGGCGTTTGAAATATCACCAACCAGCTTGTCCGCGGGGATATCCATCCCCCAGGCATTAAAAAGCTTTTGCAGTTTATCCGCTGAACCGAAGTCAACACGCTGAGCACCGCCACGCTGTGGCGGGCGCTGGGCGTCCGCCTCACTATGCGGATCAACGAAGGCGACGACTTTGCCACCATTCAGCAAGAACTGATCAATCGCGTACAGCGTCGCATCACTCAAGCTTGGTGGCTGGGCGATCAGCAGTAGATCCAGATCGTCCGGCAGCGCATCAACGCTTGGGTTAATTTCGGAAACATCAAAGAACTGCTTCGCTTGGGACCAGACAACAAAGCTGTCGTCAGGCGCACCCTCTGCACCACGGGAATATTGGGAGCCCGCAATGGGCAGCGCCGAAATCAAGCCGACTTTAGGCTTCTTCGGATTGGCCAAATTGTAGACAATCCGTGCCAAATCATATTCCAGGAACGGCTCACGCTTTTCGTCAAAGAATGGGATGACCTGCTGGTGATCCGTTGCGTTAACGCCGAAGAGACCGAAATACACGGTCTCGCCAGTTTGATCGACTGGCACGCCTTGCAAGCCAACGGCGACAGCGCGGTCTTCCTCATCAGTGAACGGCAGCGGGTCAATAATCTCAAGCCGGATATTGCCTTTGCTGTATGCCGCGAACTCTTCCAGCATGTCCTTGACCCGTTCGCCAAGAATGCCGATTTGCGGAATCTCGCGGGCCAACCGGCCAGAGAAATAGTAGCGCAGCGTAATCGGCTCATCGATCTTGTCGATCACGTTCAGCGTGCCTTCGCTCAGCGTGAACAGGCCTTCTTCGGTCAGATCCAGCCGCGCAGACTTCAGCGCATTGTTCGCCAGTGTCACAGTTGCGATAAAGCCAATCGCGATCAGGACGAGTGACATAAGGCCAAGCGCGCCGTTGGTTTTCCTACCCATAGCCATTTGCCTTATCCCGCCTTCTTAGAATCTACGACAACCATGGTCGCCAGTAGCCAGGCCGCCATCAGGGCCACGAAATACACAACGTCCCGCGCATCAATCACGCCTTTGACGATCTGATTGAAATGCGGCAGGACCGAAAGCCCAGCCACCGTCTTCAAAGCATCGTCCGACATGAATTCGCTGATCAGGTCCGTCACGAACCCAGCGCCGCCAGCCGTCATGAGGAAGCAAACTGTCACGGTGACGACGAATGCGATTACCTGGTTCTTGGTCGCAGCGGACAGGCAAGACCCAATCGCCACATATCCACCTGCCATCAAGAATGACCCCAAATAGCTGGCCAGGATGACACCATTATCTGGCTCACCAAGGACATTGACCGTGATCCACATTGGGAAGGTCAATGCCAGTGCCAGGCCCAGGAACAACCATGCAGCCAGGAATTTGCCAAGCACCGCCGCCCATACTGGTATGGGCAATGTGAGAAACAGCTCAATCGTGCCCTGGCGGCGTTCCTCGGCCCACAGACGCATGGAAAGCGCCGGTGCCATAAACAGATAGAGCCAGGGATGGAACATGAAGAAGGACTGCAGATCAGCATTCCCGCGTTCCAGGAAATAGCCCACGAAGAACGTGAATGCGCTGGCCAGAGCCAGAAAAATGATCAGGAAGATCGCTGCGACAGGAGTCGCGAAATATCCAGCGAATTCGCGCCGGGCGACGGTAAGCAACGTACCCATCAGGCCGCCTCCCCATTCAGCGTCAGGTGGCGGAAGAGATCCTCTAGTGCGGACGCTTCCGGCCTTACCGAAATCACGTCCACACCAGCATCTGCCAGCGCACCAGCAACAGTGTTCAAGATCATGGCACCGTCTTTGGGCGCAACGATCAGCTTCGCCTGACCATCAGCCTGGGACAGGGCGCGGATTTCCTTCACTGCGTCCAGCGGCTGTAGCGCTGCACGGGCGCGCTCGGCCACATCTTTCGACAGCATTACGGCGACTGCGTTGAAGATTTCGGACCGCTGGGCCAATTCGCCGGGCGCTCCGTCTGCAATCACCTTGCCATTGGCGATGATGACCGCACGGCTACAAATCGCGTCCACCTCTTCCAAAATATGGGTGGAAATAATGATCGCCTTTTCCGGCGCAATCTCACGAATGAGCTCACGGACTTCATGTTTCTGGTTTGGGTCCAGGCCATCTGTCGGCTCATCAAGGATCAGCACGTCAGGGTCATGCAGCAGCGCTTGGGCCAATCCGACACGGCGCTTAAAGCCTTTGGAGAGCGTTTCAATCGGCTGCGCTACGACGCTTTCCAGATTGGTCCGCGCGATGGACGCATAAACCTTTCGGCGAAGCTCCGAGCCAGAAATGCCACGGGTCCGCCCACAGAAGTGCAGCAGGCTCCATGGTGTCATGTCCGGATAAAGCGGCGCACCTTCTGGCAGGTAGCCAAGGCGGCGGCGGGCAGACATCGGATCAACCGCTACATCAAAGCCCATGATTTCAGCACGACCCGACGTTGGCTTCAAAAAGCCCGTCAGCATCTTCATGGTAGTTGATTTACCGGCACCATTGGGGCCTAGAAAGCCCAGAACTTCGCCTCGCCTAACCTGAAGTGAAACATCATCCACGGCGCGTTTCGCCCCAAACGATTTCACAAGCTGATCGGCCACGATCATATCGGCCATATATCGCCTCCCCGGCGCAGTCTTTTTGAAGCGCGCCTGAACGAAAATTGGTCCAGCAGCGAGGCCTGATTCCATGCCCCACTCGTACCAGGCCCTTTGACAGGTCGAACTGGCGCGTGCGGGCGGGTTTTACTAGGGGTGGCGGGGGATGTCCAATCCACTTTATGGTTAATTTTTCGTAAGGCTTCAAATCCCGGGAGAAGACGCCGTGGCGAGCACCGAATTGATCACCCTTTCAGCCGTTAATGCAGTAGCAGCACTGCGCAAAGGCGAGATAAAATCTTCTGAGCTGGTGGAAGCCGCGGCGACGCGCATAGAGGCCGTTGAACCCAAATTGAACGCCCTACCGATTTTAGCGCTGGATCAGGCGCGGGACGCTGCGCGAAAGCGCGAGTCGGCAGGCGTGAAGCCAAGCGATCATCCAGCGGACCTGGCGGGCCTGCCCATCGCCATCAAAGATTTGATTGACGTAAAAGGCCTCCACACGACCTATGGCTGCCCGCTCTACAAAGACAATATCGCAACGAAATCCGACCCGTTGGTGACACTACTGGAAAGCCGTGGCGCTACCTTCATCGCTAAATCCAATTCACCTGAATTCGGCATGTTGCCTGTTTCTGACAATCGCGTGTTCGGCGCTACAGCCACACCTTATGCCCATAATCGCACGTCTGGCGGATCGTCCGGAGGGGCGGCAGCAGCCGTCGGCGCGGGCGAAGTTTGGCTGGCCCATGGCTCAGACGTTGGCGGCAGCTTGCGCATTCCTGCCGCATTCTGTGGCGTCGTTGGCATTCGCCCAAGCCCTGGCCGGGTTCCCCGTGCACCATCCAAGCGCGGCTTCAGCCCATTGTCCGTTCAAGGCCCCATGGCCAGAAGCGTCGGTGACGTGGCGCTCTTCCTGGATGCGATGGCGGCCCACGCCCCAAACGACCCGCTAACCCAGCAAGAAATTCCGGGCCAATTTCAACAGGCCGTCCGGGAGGCTCGCCCCCCAAAGCGTATCGCATTCGCCACGGATTTAGGCCTTGGCGGTGTTGACCCCGAAGTCGAAGCCATCGCCCGCGCCGCATTCCAAAAATTCGCAAGCATGGGCGCAGCGATTGAGGAGACCCGTCCGGATTTTGGCCGGATCGACGTGCTGTTCCAGCGCCTGATCAGCTTTAACTACCTGACAGAGCGCGCCGAATTCGCGGATGCTAACCGCGACAAGATTGAACCCGTCCATGGGATATTGGTTGATGCCGCGCGCAAAATGACGATTGAGCAATTGGCGGAAGCGCAGCGCTGGCGGGCGGATCTGTACACGCGTATGGCAACGTTCTTTGAGGATTTTGACGCACTCGTCACGCCCACCGTCGGCGTCGTTCCATTCGCCAAAGACCTGCGTGGCGGTGCGGATGTGGATGAATGGGCTGGCTCTAACCCGCCGCGCTGGTTCCACCAGTGCTGGGGAACGGTACCGCTCTCGAACCCCATCCTGGCGATCCCAGCCGGGTTCACGAAGGCAGGCCTACCTGTCAGCGTGCAGATCATCGCACCGCAACGGCGGGAAGATTTAGCCCTGGCATATGGCAAATTGCTGGAAGACGCACTGGGATTGCCAACACATCTGCCGAAAGATCCAGTTGGCGATGTCTAAGGTGCGTGCCTAAAGCACGTCCATCCGATATGCCGCCGCGGCAGCGTCCGCGAACAGGGATGATTTTTCTACGTTGCTGGCGCCAGATGCGATGCGCTTGAACGCATTCCAGGTGACTTGATAACTGGTCCAGCGCTTCTGCACGGGGAAATTGGATTCGAACATACTGCGTTCAGCACCAAAAGCCTCAATGCATGGCTCGATGTAAGGCCGCCAGGCTGCAGCAACTTCCTCTGACCCTGGCGGAATACTCTTGTCACCGGTCCTGCGCATTGGCACAGCACCCAGCTTCACGAACACATTCGGGCATTCAGCGACCCGCCGGATAGCGGCCGCCCAATCAAGGCGGACTTCATCCAGTTTATCCCGGTACGGGCCGCCCAAGATCGGGCTGCCAACGTGGTTTAGGATAATCGTCAAGTTGGGGAATGCTGCTGCAAGTGCAGTCACCTCATTCAATTGCGGATGATAAAGCCAGAGATCAAGCGAGAGCCCCATCCGGTCGAGAACCGCCACGGCTTCCCGCACGCGGGGGTCCGCCAGCATATTTGCGGCGGGGGCGACATTGTGGATTTCAGGTGCAGGGTCCCAGCCTGTGGAATAGCGAACGCCCTTAAAGCGACCACCGGATAGCGCAATATGCTGCTCCAATAACGGCTCAACCGCGCTGCCCAGCGTCATATCCACATTGCCGAACATTGCGGCGCAGGCCAGCGAAGGGCCAAACGTGCCGCTGTCACTCATGGCTGCGATACCGGCTAAAAATTCAGTCTCGCCAAGGGAGCGCGCTGCCGCCGGCCCATCAGCCCGGTACATGGAATGGCATTCGGCATAGACCGTCGCAATCACATTATGGCCGCTCGCCATATCAGCCGCGAGTTCCGGCAACAAATACAGATAGCCATTCCGAAGCCAAAGATGATGGTGCGGATCAATAATCGGCAGATCCGGCTCTATCACTGCTTCAGTATATGTCGCGAGCCAAGCATCATCTGGCCCCGTTTGTCCTGTATTCGCGGCCATGATGGCTGCTCCTGATCAGTCAGAGAATGGGTCGTGCACCATGATCGTATCATCCCGGTCTGGGCTCGTGGAGAGCAGGGCGACGGGCGCCCCGACCAGCTCTTCAATCCTGCGGACATACTTGATCGCCGCTGCCGGTAGATCGACCCAGCTACGCCCACCTTGCGTCGTGCCGAACCAGCCTTCCATCGTTTCATAGATAGGCCGCACAGCTTCCTGCAGGCGCATGGACGCTGGCAGGTGGTCATAGGTATTGCCATCTGCGTCTTCGTAGCCAACGCAAATTTTTACTTCATCCATGCCGTCCAGAACGTCGAGTTTGGTGAGTGCCAGACCAGCGATCCCGCCTGTGCGCACGGTCTGGCGGACAAGCACAGCATCGAACCAACCGCAGCGCCTGGGACGGCTGGTAACAGTGCCAAATTCCCGGCCCCGCTCACCAAGGCCTTTGCCAACATCGTCAAGCAGTTCCGTAGGGAATGGGCCGGAACCCACCCGCGTTGTGTAAGCTTTGGTGATGCCCAGGACATAACCAACAGATCGTGGCCCGAGCCCGGACCCCACAGCCGCAGCGCCCGCAACCGTGTTCGATGATGTCACGAATGGATATGTGCCGTGATCAACATCCAACAACGCCCCTTGAGCACCCTCAAACAGCATGCGGGTCCCTTTGCGGGCTGCACTTTCAACCCGGTCCCATGTGGCTTCAACGAAGGGTGCCAGCTTCTCACCGACAGCGAGCAGCGTCTCAATCATGCCCTCGTCGCTGATCTCATCCTGGCCATGGCCACGCAACAGCGCATTGTGGTGATGCAACAGTGCCGCAACCTTGCTCTCAAGCGTTTCCCGCTCTGCCAGGTCCACAACGCGAACGGCGCGGCGGGCGACTTTATCCTCATAGGCGATGCCGATACCCCGGCCTGTTGTACCGATGGCATCCTTGCCGCGGGCAATCTCCCGCGCCCGGTCCAATTCTGCATAGAACGGCAGAATAACGGTTGCGTTCTCAGCGATCCGAAGAACCTCTGGCGTGATCGTGAGGCCTTGCGCCCGCACCCGCTCAATTTCTTCAAACAGCGCCCAGGGGTCTATCACGACGCCATTGCCAATAACGGACAGTGTACCGCGTGTCACACCAGATGGCAGCAGGCTGAGCTTATATGTGGCGTCGCCAGTCTGAATCGTATGGCCTGCATTATGACCACCCTGGAAGCGGACAACGAGTTCCGCCCGATCCGCCAGCCAATCAACAATCTTGCCTTTGCCTTCGTCGCCCCATTGGGAGCCGACAACTACGACGCTTGCCATAATCTACTCATCCTTCAGGAAAATAACGTCGTCACCGCGCCAATAAGCGGCGCAATTCAATGCGGCTGCAGCTGCAGCAGAGTCTGCATCAGGCCCAAGCGCCCGCACGGTTACATAGCCAAGCGCTTGGACCTTTTGTCGGTCCTCTGCGCTCATACCGGTCGGCGTGTAGACACGGACCGGCGGTTCGGGCTTGGGGGCCGCCGCTTCGACGGCATCCATAAACAAGGAAAAACCAACGGCAGGTTCACCATTGTCCCGGTCCAGGGCCGGCGCGCGATAGCGGCCACCATGGCCAAGCTCACGGTCATGGCCTGCAGCAAACAGGGAGAACGCAACGCCCGTGTGATAATCAAAGCCGCGATGCTCAACAAAGTCGATCGTCAGGGCTAGGTTCGGCGCGTCTGCTCGGATCAGCGCTGTGATTTCCGCAAGGCGCTTCAACCGTTCTGCTGCCGCTTCTGGCAAAGCAATGGCCTCAGCCGCCTTCAATGCATCTTCAGCAGGTCCGCCGATATTGGTGAGCGCAATCAGCATATCTGCCGCGGCAGGTGCGAGACGGCGCATTTCGGCAGTGTCTTTGCGATCTAGCGCCGTCATCAAGGCTGCTTTGGTCGCTGGTGACAGACCAAGATCAGCCGTTAAATCACCCGCCATGCGTGGTACATTCAAGTCAACGCTGATGTCGTCGATGCCAATTGCGTCCAAAGCTGCAACGGCCAGCAGCACAATTTCTGCATCCGCTTCAGCCGCCCGGGAGCCAAAAAGTTCTGCACCGGCCTGGCGCAATTGCCGGTCGCGCGCACTGCCACCACCGGAAACCCGAAGCACCGACCCCGCATAGCAAAGCCGCAAAGGACGCGGCGCTGACGCCAATCGGGTTGAGGCTAAGCGAGCCATCTGGGGGGTCATGTCGGACCGAAGTGCGAGCATGCGCTGGGACTGCGGATCCATCATGCGGAAGGTTTCGCGAGTCAGCGAATCACCAGCGCCAGCAAGGAAGCTGTCCTCGAACTCCAGCATGGGCGGCTCGGCATGCTCGTAGCCTTCCCGCTGAAACACGGCCATCGCGCGCGCAGATGCAGCAGCCTGGGCGGCAGCCGCTGGCGGCAAGACATCCGCTAAGCCAGTTGGCAGCAAGGCGGGGTGGGAATTGGAGTAGGTCATGGCAGGTTATGTCTGCGCCGGAACAGTTGTTTTTCGTGCATCGCATAGCGCGTTTCGCGTCCACGTGAAACCACAAGGCGCCCAGTTAGGACTGGGTAAATCGTCGCGTGGTATCCCCAGGCTTCAGTTTACTTGCTTAAGCGCCGCGCCGCCGTTAGCTTCCGGCGCATCCACTAGCCAAAAGGTTCTCCGCCCATGGATATCGTGCTGTTGCCGCTGCTCCAGGTGATTCAGATCGCCCTCCAGCTCTTCATCTATGCACTGATCATTTCCGCAATATTGAGCTGGCTGGTCGCATTTAACATTATCAACACCGGCAACCAGTTTGTTTCGACAATCGGGTATTTCCTGCATCGGGTGACGGAACCGGCCCTTCGACCTATCCGCCGGATCGTGCCGGACCTTGGCGGCATCGACATCTCACCGATCCTGTTGATCCTGTTCATTTTCTTCCTGCAGGGCGTGCTGAGCAATGTGGCGGCTAAAATCATCCAAGTGAGCTGAGGGCATGACGCCCTGGCGCGTCGGCAAGCCCGGCCTGCTGCTGGATATTCGCGTGGCACCGGGTGCTGGCAAAACGGTGCTTGGCCAAGTCGAGCCAGATGCTACTGGCGTACCACGGCTGAAAATTCGCATTGCAGCACCCCCGGTTGAAGGCGCTGCAAACAACGCCGTCATCGCCTATGTCGCTAAATCATTGGGGCTGGCGAAACGCGACATCGCCTTGGCCAGCGGCGCTAAGGCGCGCTCAAAAACACTTGCGCTCAACGGCAAGGCGGACGACCTTTCGGCCCGAATCACTGCTTGGATTGAGGACGCCTTATGACAAACGCCCGCATTATCGACGGTAAAGCCACCGCAGCCGCCTTACGCGAACGGGTTGGACAAGCCGTATCCGGCCTGGATTTTCAGCCTGGTTTGGCCGTCGTGCTCGTTGGCGAAGATCCGGCGAGTGCGGTCTATGTCCGCAATAAAGGCAAAGCCACCACAGGTGCGGGCATGCAATCGTTCGAGCACAAACTGCCCGATACGGTGGCAGAGGCAGACCTGCTGGCGTTGATTGAAAAGCTGAATACTGACGCGTCCGTAGACGGTATCTTGGTGCAGCTACCATTGCCTGACCACATCAATTCCGAACTCGTCCTGAACGCCATCAACCCTGACAAGGACGTGGACGGATTTCACCCAGTCAATGTCGGTCGTTTGTGGACGGGTGAACCAGCACTGGCACCCTGCACGCCGACAGGCTGCATGCGGATGATCCGGGAGGTCACGAAGATTTCAGGCAAAGAAGCTGTAATCGTCGGACGCTCCAACATTGTCGGCAAACCTATGGCAGCGATGCTATTAGCCGAAAGTGCCACTGTCACCATTGCCCATTCCCGCACTGCGGACTTGCGTGAGCGCTGCCGAAACGCAGACATTCTGGTGGCAGCTGTTGGCCGCCCTGAAATGATTCGGGGCGACTGGATCAAGCCGGGCGCTGTCGTCATCGATGTCGGTATTAATCGCGTGCCGAAAGACGATGGCAAAAGCCGCCTCGTTGGCGATGTTGCCTACGCGGAGGCCGCAGAATTAGCCAGCACCATCACGCCAGTTCCTGGCGGTGTCGGGCCGATGACCATTGCCTGCTTGATCGAGAACACCATGGTCGCCGGTTGCCGCCGGCGTGGGCAGAGTGTGCCTAAGGTTTAGCCACCGCCCGACCGCAAAATCCACATAAACGCACGGCAAAAACAGGCATACACTTGCTCCCAATCGCTGGCCCCATGGCGCTGGCGCATAACAAAGGGAGACGTATCAGATGTCATTGCGACGAAGCTTACTGGGCGCAGCCATCGCGGCTGGATTGCTCGCAACGCCGGCGGCTGCGGAGACTAACTTCAAGTTCGCCTTCCAAGGTTCCTTTAAGTCCTTGGACCCCTATTCACTGAATGAAACCTTCACGCTCAGCATGTTGAGCAATGTCTACGAAGGTTTGATTCGGCGTGGTCCAGACCTGCAAATCCAGCCAGCCCTCGCGACCGGCTGGGAAGTCGTAGAGCCCACGCGCTGGCGGTTCACGCTGCGCAAAGGCGTGAAATTCCATAACGGTAATGATTTCACGGCGGATGACGTTCTCTTCTCCGCAGACCGTGTGCGCGCTGAAGGCTCGGACCTCAAAACTCGTATCCCTGCAGACGCAAAGTTCGTCAAGGTCGATGATCACACTGTGGATGTCGTGCTTTCCTCGCCAAACCCAATCCTGCACTACGAATGGGCGACTTGGAGCATTATCGACAAGGAATGGGCTGAAGCAAACGACTCTGTCCGCGTCACCTCCGCATCAGACCAGAGCGCCACCCCAATTTCGCTGCGGGCGAACGGCACCGGCGCTTACATGATCGAAAGCCACGAAGCTGGCGTCAAAACCGTGATGAAAGCCAACACCAATTGGTGGGACGCAGCAAACAAGCCAGGCAATGCAGATGTTGTCGAATTCTCGACCATCGGCTCTGATGCAACCCGCGTCGCAGCCTTGCTCTCCGGCGAGATGGACTTGGTCTACCCTGTCCCCGTGCAGGACATTAAGCGCGTTGACGCAAACGCCGCTACCAAGGCGCTAATCGGTCCGGAACTGCGGACGATCTTCTTAGGGTTTGATCAGCGCCGCGATGAATTGATTTACTCGAACGTCAAAGGCAAGAACCCGTTCAAGGACATCCGTGTCCGCGAGGCGTTCTACAAAGCCATCGACATCGAGGCGATCAAAAAGAAAGTGATGCGGAACCTCTCGACCCCGTCCGCCATCATGATCTCACCGTTCATGTTCGACAAAGCGGCAGGCTTCAAGCGCCACGACTATGATCCTGAAGGGGCTAAGAAGCTTCTGGCTGAAGCAGGCTACCCGAACGGGTTCGAAGTCGGCATGGATTGCCCGAATGACCGTTACGTCAACGACGAAGCGATCTGCCAGGCCTCTGTCGCCATGCTGGCGCGTATCGGCGTCAAGATTAACCTGAACGCTCAGCCGAAGGCTCAGTACTTCGCCAAAGTGCTGGCATCTGGCGGTTATGACACTTCGTTCTATCTGCTTGGCTGGACGCCCGGTTCCTTCGATTCCTGGAACGTGCTGACCAATCTGCACGGCTGCCGGGACGATAAAGGCAAAGGTGGCGCGTTCAATCTGGGTGGTTATTGCAACCCTGCGGTAGACGCATTGTCAGCCAAGGTTCTGGTCGAGAATGATCCGGCGGCACGCTTGGACCTGATCGAGCAAGCCTACAAAATCACCACGGACGAAATCGCCTACATTCCCCTGCATCAGCAGGGCTTGGCATGGGGCGTTTCCAGCAAGGTTGAGGTAGCACAGCGTGCGGATAATCAGCTGATGCTTTACTACGTCAAGAAGTAGACTTCGCTGAATACAAAGAAGCCGGGGCGATGGTCATATGACCGCCGCCTCGGCTTTTTTTGTGCCTGCTTACACGTTTTCAGGCGTCGAAAATCGCGACCGCGCGGCACCATCCAGCGGACGCCGCCTTAATTTTCACTGGGAAGCAGGAAACTTCGAACCCAGTTGCTGGCAGATCTTCCAGATTGTGCAGCTTCTCGATATGGCAATAGCCAATGTCGCGCCCAACCCGGTGCCCTTCCCAAACAATACTCGGGTCAGGTGTCTCCGCATATTTCCGCGCCGTGGCTGAAAACGGCGCGTCCCAGCTCCAGCCGTCAGTGCCCGTTACGCGCACACCCTGCTGGACCAGCCAGAGCGTCGCATCACGGCCCATACCGCAACCAGTGTCGGTGTAGTCATCGTGGCCATAGCGGGCACCAGCAGCGGTGTTGACGATGACGATGTCCAGCGGCTGTAGGTCGTGGCCAATACGTTTCAGCTCCGCCTGCACATCGGCAGCCGTTGCAACATAACCGTTCTCAAAGCGCCGGAAATCGAGCTTGACACCTGGCCGATAACACCAGTCCAGCGGCACCTCATCAATCGTCCAAGCAGGCTCCCCGCCAGGCTTCAATGCATGGTTCATCGTGGAATGAAAGTGATAGGGCGCATCCAAATGGGTGCCGTTATGGGTCGACATCTCGACCTTCTCAAGCGCCCAGCCCTCACCATCCGGCAGATCATCAACGGACATGCCTGGGAAGAAGCTGACAACGCGCTCCCGGGTATCCTGGTGGTTCAGGTACTCAATACTTGGGTTGAGCCCCTCCGGGTCACTCTTGATGCCCGCCTCAAGCGGTGCCGAAATATCAACAATGCGTCGCGCCATGAATTATCTCCTCAATATCGTGCTGAGAGAGACTAGGGCAATTCCCGACCAATCTGAACCAGATTAGTCGGGATAAATTGCCCGCAATCAATGTGATAGAGCGCCGGGCTGCGTCGCAAGAGACGCACGGCGCTCTAGAACCGTCCGCGCAGAGGGCCAAGCGTGCGCTTGACCGCAGCAGCCGCCCGATGCCAGAGCGGTCGGCCTCGTAAAGGATCCCGCCAGCCCTCTGCAAACCGGCTCAATACCTGCTCCGCCTCACAAGGTTTGTGTGTGTAAGGGTCGAGATATCGGGGATACAGGATCAGCGTTGCAGCGACGAGCGCGTCCAGCGGTAAATCCCGGCGGCGGCGTTTAGGGGTATCCGCATAGTCCTCCGTCAGCCCCCAGCCTGCATAGAAGGGGCGACCGTGCACATGGACGGCTTTCTGGCGGAGCAGGGCTTCAAATCCTGCAAGTGAGGAAATCGTGTGAATAGCGTCTGCCCAATCGAGTGCTGCGGTTATTGGTGCATCCGGCCAGAATGCATCCGCGAACGTCAGCGCTTCCTTGCGGGAGATATATCCAGGGCGCCCAGCACGGGTAACGTCTGGATGCGGTTTGTAGGCGATCCAGGCATAGGGGTGAGCCTCACGGGCCTCCCTGAGCAAAGACAGATTCGTGCGCACATCTGCACCACCAAGCCGAATGGAAGCATCGTCCTCAACCTGGCCGACGACCAGAACGCACTCCCTGCCTTCTGGGCTGTCCAGCTTCTTGCCCCTGCGCCCAACAGCATATTTGCTCACAGCCAGTTCGATCAGCCGTTCGCGGATCGCTGCCGCACGGGCGAGAACGGCGGTATCAAATTCGGTTTCTGCCAGCAGCTTTTCCAGGCGGCTTGGCCGGGTCGCATCGTAATAAACGCCGATATCATCAAAAATCAGGCTGAAACCCGGGCTGAAATGCGCGCCTAGGCCGGGCGAGCGGATAAACCCATCCTCTATGCGAATGAATGCCCCACCACGAGATCGCGCCAGCCCAGCAGCGCCCTCCGGTTCGCGGGAGGCCCAGACCATCACCGTCTGCCCTTTGTCCAGCGCTGTCAGTATCGCATCCTGATTATTCGTGAACCGAACAGAACCACCAGCCATGGCGGCGACTTGCGGCTTGTTCCACCACTTGACGCCGTAGACTAAGGCGGCTGGTTCCGTCATTGCGCAGCCTCCGCTTTTAGGGTTGTTGAGGGCATGGGTTGATTGACGCGATCTTCTAGAATTCGCGCAGCCGCCGCTTTCACCCCCGCCGTCAATCCAGGTTCGCTATAGAATGTACCACGCACCATATGCGCGCCAGCCGCCGCCCGCATAAAAGCGTCCGTCAATTCAGCATCTGGCGATGCTGGGGCTTTCCAAAACGCACCCAGGCCACCTGAAGCCGTCAGCCCGGGAACATTGTAGACGGCTTGGCCAAGCGCGATCGTCGGCGTTCCGTGTTGTAGAGACAGCAGGCCTACCGTGCTGTTGACGACGACAACGCCAGCAGAGGCATCAATCAACCGCGCCAAGTCGCCACCATCGATATACCAAACCCGGTCTGCGACACCGCCCGCTTCTGCAGCGTCCATCACGACCCGTCGCCAGCTCCGCAATCCCGGGTCCATGGGATGAACTTTGACGATCAGTCGTGCATTTTCAGGCGCATTCTGCGCAAACGACTGCACCACCTCCCGGATCGGCGTATCCAAGTCTGGGTAGGGGGAGTATGCGCGGATTGAGAAGTCACGCGCGATCTGCAGCGGGAACGTGAAGACAGGACCGTCAGCCGTTTCAGCCGCCGCAATCTCCTCTGCCGCTTCCCGCGCCCGCCGGTTCTGCAGCAGCATCCGAAGGCCCATGCCCCAATAGGTGATGACCGGGTGATTCGGATGGTGGCTGCGATATCCCGGATACAAGAACCAGAACGCCCATGTGCTGAGATGATACAGAAGGTCTGCTTTCGCCATAGCCCAGAACAGGTCCCGGAACTGCGGCGTAAAATCAACCGGTGGGCATGCCTCCGCCAATGCGCGGATGCCATCAGCCGTTTTCGGCATATGGGACGCACCGGTCAGCCCGTCATATTCAAACGCAATCCAATCGGGGCGGAGATAGCCAAAATCCGTCGCGATCACCCGCGCACCCAGCGCTGCTGCGGCGGTCGCAACCGCTTTGTGATAGTCCCGCTGTTCACCCAGCATGACGACATGGGTAACGCCCTGGCGCGCCATCAAATCATGGACATATGCGGGCCAGTCTTTTTGACTGCCCTTGTAATTCAATCCACCGGCGCGGCGCCAAAACAACCAATCGCCAACGCACAGGTTTACCCGAAGGGTCCGAGCGCCCCCGGCTTCAAGTGCAGCTGCAAGCATCGGAAAGAACGGCGAAATAGGCCCCTGCAGAAACAGAACAACAGGCGGCCCGCTGCGCGCTACGTCACCCGTCGCCATGGCTGGCTTTGAGTTCGGCCAAGGTCTCAGCGACCGTTTGTACGGCTTGCTTGATCTGCTGGCTGGTGTGGGCAGAGGTCACGAAGAACCGAAGCCGCGCCTCGCCTTCCTCGACCGCCGGGTAGGTGATCGGCTGCACGTTCAGTCCACGCTTGCCGAGTGCGGTTGAAAGCCTGGCCGCTAAAGCACTGCCGCCTACAATAATCGGCACGACGCTATACCCAGCAGACCGACCGACATCCAAGCCAGCCGCCTTAGCCAGTTCTACAAATAGCCGGCCATTGGCCTGAAGTGCGGAAACGCGTTCCGGTTCTTCCTGTAGAATTTCCAGTGCCTTGGCCGAAGCCGCAGCAATCCCTGGCGGCATGCCGACGCTGAACACGAACCCAGGCGCGGTTAGCTTCATCAGCTCAACCAACTCAAAACAGCCGGCGATGTAGCCGCCACAGCCACTCAATGTTTTAGAGAGGGTCCCCATCCAGATATCAACGTCTTTTGGATCAACACCAAAATGCTCAGCGGCACCCTTGCCTGTCCGTCCAAGCACGCCGAGCGCATGGGCCTCATCAACCATCAGCAGCGCTTTGTGCTTTTTCTTAACCTCAATCAGCTTATCCAACGGCGCAATATCGCCGTCCATGCTGTAAACGCCTTCAACGACGATCAACACTTTCTCGAAGCGGCTGCGCTCCCTGGCCAGCAAGGCGTCTATCGCCCGCCAGTCATTATGGGCGACAGCCCGGCGCTGGGCGCCAGAAAGCCTGGCACCCTCATAGATGCTGTTGTGGATCAAGCGATCATGAACAATCAGGTCACGGGGGCCGAGCAAGGTTGAGATCGTTGTGACATTCGTTGCATGGCCGCTAACCAGCACGACGGCATCATCGACACCGTAAAAATCTGCCAAGCCTTGCTCTAAAGCACGATGCGGCGGGCGCTCGCCGGACACGAGGCGGCTAGCAGAGGCTGAAACGCCATAACGCCTGATCGCATCAATCGCTGCAGCCGCGACGGCAGGATGGCCGTTCAAATCAGCATAATTGTAGGTAGCGAAATTCAAAATCTCTTCGCCATCAATCACGCTGGTAGCACTCGCGACAGACTCATGCATCCGGAAAAATGGGTTCTCAAGGCCGGCTTGATCCGCCAGCACTTTCTGCAGCTTGAGCGCCTGATAGGTATCAAACTGCTCAATCAGATAGCTGGATTCAGGTATGTCTCCGGGCGCAGGTGCCGCTGTGGGCACCGCGGCCTCAATGGCATCCGATGTGGTTGCATCATTGGTATTGGCGGAGGCGCGGCGCGCACGGGCGCGGGCTAGCAGCGCCTCGACTGCGGGGTTGGAAGCCGCCCCTTTGGATGAACTCATGAAAGCAGCCTTTTGCGCGAATCGTCTTTGCGGAAGGTTGTTATCGCCTCATCCAGGGCCTCCGGGTCAAGCGCTTCCGCATGCTGGCGCAAGGTCGCGTCGACAACAGTCCGCTCCTGCGTCGTCGCCTTCAGGCCGCCAGACCGCAATTGGGCCGTCACTTTTTCAGCAATCCGGTTGACGCTGCCGCCCTCCGCCAGAAGCATTGGCGGCAGATCGACGCCGATCCGTTCCTCAAGGCCAAGCTTCAATTCCATACCCATCAGCGAGTCGAGGCCCAGGTCCGCAACAGGGCGTGTCATGTCGATGGCGTCCGTGGTCATGCCGAGCACTTCTGCCACTTTCTCCGCAATCAATTCAGCCAGAACATCCCGTGCGTCGGCCTCTTCCAAATCGGCGATCAATGCCAGGAAGTCGGCACCGCCTTCATTATCGCGGCTGGGTGCAACGGCTTCGAACCGCGCCGGTGCTAGGCTACGCACACTTAGCGCCCGCCAATCAACATCCAGCACGACCGGTGATGGCTCACCAGATGCCCAGAGCCCATCCAGCAGATCGAGCGCTTTTCGGGGCGGCATTGCCGGGCGGCCAAGATGACGTTCCAGATGTTCTGCGACGGCGGCCTGCCGCTGCAGTGCGCCCGTGTCCGCAATTGGCCCCCACGCGACTGCGAGTGCTGGCAAGCCATCCTTCGCGCGCGCCTCGGCAATGGCTTCGACCGCTGCATTTGCCGCCACATAGTTCGCTTGGCCTGGATTGCCGAGCAGCGTCGTTGCGGAAGAATAGAGAATGAAGAAGTCGAGTGCACGGCCATCCGCCGCCAACGCCCTTGTCGCGGCATCTAGTGCCGCAGCACCATCTGCTTTCACACGAACGGCGCTAGCGAATTGTTCAATCGACATTTCTGCAGCAAGGCCGTCCGCATATAATGTAGCTGCATGGATGACGCCTTTCAGCGGTCGCTTCTTGCCATCCAACCGCTGGACTAGGCGCTCCACGGCGCGGGCGTCAGTTACGTCAAGGCGGACAACACTGGCTTTAGCACCCCGAGCAGCAAGGTCCGCAATCGCAGTTTCTGCATCAGGCGCATCACTGCCCCTGCGGCTTGCGAGCACAATGCGGCCTGCGCCCCGGTCTGCCAGCCAGCGGGCGGTTTCCAGCCCGAAACCTTCAAGACCACCAACGACCAGATAGGCGGCATCCTTGCGAACAGGCATAGCGCGCGGCAGGTGTGCTGCTGCGTTTACAGGCGCTTCAACGATGACTTTGCCGATATGGCGCGCGCGTTGCATCCATTTCAATGCGTCGGGCAGGGCTTCCGCCGGGAACGCACGGTAGGGCAGCGGGCGGAACACACCTTTCGCAATCAGGTCCTCAACCTCGCCAAACAGGCGCGCGGCTTCAAGCGGTTTGGCGGCCATCAATTGGTCAGCGTCAACGGCGAAGTAAGATACGTTCTCTCGCATCCGGCGGAGGCCGACTTGCGTGTTTTCAAAGAAGTCACGCTTGCCGAGTTCGATGAAACGGCCAAACGGGCGCATTAGCGCCAGGGTCGCTTCCATGGCTTCGCCCGCCAGCGAATTCAGTGCCACATCAACGCCTTCGCCATCAGTCCACCGGCGGACATCATCAACGAATGTCAGGCTGCGGGAATCTGTGATCAGCTCCACGCCCAGTAATTTCAGCAGATTGCGCTTTTCGTCTGATCCGGCTGTCGCAATCACCCGCGCGCCCACATGCTGTGCATATTGGATCGCCGCAAGCCCAACGCCGCCCGCTGCACCATGGATGAGAATGGTATCATCAGGACCAAGCCTGGCGAGGCTGGCGAGGCTGTAATAGGCCGTCAGTGTTACAATCGGCAGGGTCGCTGCCGCAGCGAAACTTTGCCCCTTCGGAATACGTGCGGCAGCGCTCGCAAGCGTTGTGACCTGATCGCTGAAGCAAGCCGGTGCCACGCAAACAATCGCATCGCCAACCTTCAAACGTGTGACATCAGGGGCGACTGCACGGACAATACCGGCCGCTTCCATGCCGACCGTAGCCCCCGCAAACCCGGCCTCAACGGCCTCTTCCGGCAGCAAGCCAAGCCCGAACATAATATCGCGGAAGTTAACCCCGGCTGCCCGGACATCGACAGTAATTTGGCCAGGCTTCAGGGGCACCGCATCCATCGGCGTCGCACGCCAGGAGACTGTATCCAAGGCACCCGGTTTGAAGCCAAGGCTGCCAGAATGCAGGTCCGGCAAAGGCGTACGGGCCAACCGAACGGAACGAACGCCGCCATCAGCCAGAACGACAAGGCGGTCCTCTGCGTCAGCATCGTGACGATCCAAGGCAGCGGGCAGTGCATCGGCAAGCGCTTTGCCCCAAGCCTGCCACCCGCCTTTGCCCTTAGGGGCGACGAGCGCCAGCGGTTTAAGGTCCGGGGCCTCATTTCCAAGCACGGCAAGCAGGCCATCCATCGCGCGCGCCGCAGCATCTTCATTTGCTGAAACCGTAATGAGGCGCGGCGGTGTGTCCGCCATGGCCTTCCGGGCTGCAGCAAGTGCAGGCAATGCCCGCTCCAGGATAGTTGCGGAGAGCGTCTCGTCAGCCCCACCCCGGATGCCAGCAAGCGAAACAACCACACTTGCCCCATCAAGCCTTGCCGCCAGTGCGTTCAGGCCTTCCTCGCCGCCAACGAGCTGGACAGCCGCATCGTCGCCACGGGCAACAAGCGCTTTAGCGGTGGCATTGGCCGCGATCTTTTCCTGCTGGCCAGCCAAGATGCGCCAGGACCGTTGCGGTGCCACTTCGGCTTCTGATGAATTGTGAGCATGCGTGTTGACCGCGCTCAGCCACAGCGCACTCGCGCCGCAATCCACTTTGGTAGCGTCCCCCCATGCCTCCCGCCAAGCCGCATCCCCAACGGCGTCCGCATCGAGACCATCGCGCCAGACACCGTTCAGCCAATGCTTTTGCTTAGGCGCGCCCGCGATCAACAATCCGCCCGGTGCCACAGCCCTGGTCTCCCCCGATATTGCATCTGGAGAGAGGGCAAACGGTGCGACTGCCAGATCAAATCCAGCAGTGTGATCATCCGAAACTGCCTCGACAGCGTCAGCGCCTAGTGCTGCGGCACGGGCGCGTCTGTCAGGGGCGGCATCCACATATACCCAGTCTATCGAAGCGCCAATGCGGGATTGATAACGCCCAGCCAGGGGTCCCGCCGGGCCGCCAATCTCCAGCACTTTAATGCGTTGGCCATCGGTCGCGGCATTTAATACTGCATCGACAGCGCCATTGATGGCCTGGCGCAGTCTCGCGAACAGCGGGCCGCCGCTCAGCAGGTGTTCGATGCGTGCGTTATCGGGAGCTGTATTTGTCATGATGCCAGCACGCAGGCTTGCTTCAGCGGCCCAACCCGGATGCGCATCCCAGAATGTCCGCCATGCCTTATCCGTCTTAACGGCTGTGAGCCGCTTGGCGGCAGCAGTGACAGCAGCGTTGGCGGGTGCAGCGGCGCGGGCGGATTTAGCGACTGCGGAAAGTGCGGGGACATGCGCCGCGCCGCGTGAGATAGCGTCCGTCAACGGATGATCGCGCCAGGCATAGACCTGATCGCTCAGCGCCCGTTGACCGTTCAAGCTGGCCCGTTGGAACCGCGCGCCCTCTGCGGACAGTACAGCAGCGCCAGCTTCATCGTAGAGCGCCAGATCAGCGACCGCCGCGCGGGGGCCAGCGCGCAGCAAATGTGCGCCAGCAGCAGCGGCGAGCGCGTTGGGGCGGGCGACAATGCGGCTAATGGCGACCGGCAGCATGGCATCACCGCCTGCATCCATGCCGGACTGCATCAAGAGTGCGATCAGCGCCTGCATGGCACCATCAAGCTGTTCCGGCGCGATCACACGGGGGCCGCCCCTGGCAGACTCCCGTGGTTCCGCCAAAGCCGCCAAAGCCCAGTCACCGCCAACCGTCAGTGCTTCGACTGGCTGGAAGGCTTTGCCGTATTGCAGACCAATGCTTTCAGCAAATCCGTAAAGTGCTTCTGGTGTGATGTCTTCTGGTTCCACACCATCGCCATTGGAAAGCGGCGCTGGCAAACCGGCACCTTTAACAATCCGCGCGCGGGCATGGAGTGCCCAAGGTGCCTCCGCCAAGCGCGGCTTCGCCAAAATATCCGCCCGGCCATCGCCTTCGACGATCACACGCACCATGGTCGAGCGCTCTTCGTCCAGAACTAGCGGACGACGGATTTCAAATTCTTCCAAGGCGACGGGCGCATCAGGCGAATCTGCCTGCAATGCTGCAGCGGCTTCCAACAAGATCGCGACGTACCCGGCAGCAGGGAAAATCGCAGCGTCGCCGACCCGGTGATCAGCCAAATCCGGGAACGTCGTTGTATCAATTTGCGCATCCCAAACCATCTGATCAGGTCTGGAGCGGAACCCAAGCAGCGCGCCTTCACGGGTTGCGAAGGGCAGGCCTTCAGCTTCTTCCGTTCGTTGATACCAGTAATTCTCGTGGCTCCAGGGATATGTGGGCAAGTCCGCCACATCGCCGCGCCCAGGTGATACAGCGTCAAAATCCCGGGGTGCGCCGAGGCAGAACGCTTCATGCGCAACAGCCGTCACCCGATCTGCACCATCGGCTTTGCGCGCCATCGAGCCAAGTGGCCGTGCTGGAACAGTTAACGTGCGTGCGGTCTGACGAAGATAGGCTTGGAGGATTGGGTGCGGGCCAATCTCCAACAGCGTCCATGCGCGGCCAGGGGCCGGGTCATGCTCCAACAAAGCCGTGACGGCTTCATGGAATCGAACGGGGGCGCGAATATTACGCCACCAGTAATCTGCATCCAGTGTCTCACCATCCGCCTGGGCGCCATCAGCAGTCGAGAAGAATGGCAAGCGTGCTGGACGGGGTGCCAAGCCTGTCAGGCTGGCAGCAAGCGGAGCCCGGGCCACTTCCATTGCGTGACTGTGGAATGCGTAGTCCAGGTCCAGCATCCGGGCGTCAACGCCCTCATTAGAAAGCTGATCGACAAGCTTCTTGAGAGCCGCCTCATCACCAGAAAGCGTCACGGCATTCGGGCTGTTTATTGCCGCAAGCTCTACTTTGCCGCCAAGGCGCTGTAAGCGGGCACCGATGGTTATTGCATCTTGATTGACAGCAGCCATACGGCCCTGCCCCCGTGTCATCGCCTGGGCTTCAGAGCGGCGAACGATGACCCGCGCAGCCTGTTCCAAGTCCAACGCCCCAGCCGCATAGGCTGCGCCAATTTCGCCAACGCTATGGCCTATGGTGGCGTCCGGGCGAATGCCCCGCGCTTCGAATGCCGCGACAAGCCCAGCTTGCAGCACGAATAGCAGTGGCTGCGCGACTTCCGTGCGCTCCATATCCACTGCATCCGCCGGCCCGGCCATGAGTTCAAGCGGCGACATGCCTGATACTGCGGCCACAGCATCGGAGGCACGGCGGGCACCAGCGGCGAAGGCGGGATCTTCCGCCAGTAGTTTCTGGCCCATACCAGCCCATTGCGCACCGTTGCCTGAGAAAACGAACGCGACCTTCACATCTGGTGAAAGCACGGTTCCTGTTACGGCATTTGCGCCAGCGGCATCGCCAGCACCGAAGCTGCGAAGATTGCTGATGAGCGCAGTCCGGTCTTCCCCTGCAAGCACCGCACGGCGCTCCAGGTGTGACCGACGGCGCCAGAGTGTTAGCGCAACATCGCGGAGCGCAAGCGTGGGGTCCTGCTCCAACGCGTCGGCAAGGTTTGTCGCCGTCTTAGCCAGTGATTCATCACTGCGGGCGCTGATGGGCAGCGGCCAGGGTGCTAGTTCCGGTGCGCCATCATTAGCCGGTGCCAGGCTGCGCCGACGGGCGGCGCGGCGCGGCGGACCTTCGACGATCACATGGCCATTCAGACCACCGAAACCAAATGAGTTCACGCCCACAAGCCCAGCACCTGCCCGGCGCTTCAACGGCTGAAGTTTCTGCGCCACAGACAGATTTAGCTCATCGAACGGGATAATTGGGTTCAGCGTTTCTGAATGGAGCGAGGGCGGAATTTCGCCGTGCTCCAGCGACAGCATGGCTTTCAGGATGCTTGCGAGGCCAGCGGCTGGCTCCAAATGACCAATATTGGTTTTAACGGAACCAATGGTCAGTGGGTCAGACGATTGACGCTGTTGGCCGAGCGCATGACCGATCGCACCTGCTTCCGTCGGGTCGCCAACGGCTGTCCCGGTGCCATGAGCTTCAAAATAGTCCAAATCAGCGGGATCAACATCCGCCCCTGGGTAAATCCGGTGCAGCAGGGCCGCCTGGGCCGTCCCGCTAGGAAGTGCTATGCCATTGGTGCGGCCATCCTGGTTGAGATCAACGGACCGAATGACAGCGCGCACAGGATCGCCATCCGCCAGGGCCTTCGCCAATGGCTTCAGGGCCAATACCCCGGCACCTTCGCCACGGACATAGCCTGCAGCGCCATCTGCGAACGCTTTGCTCTGGCCATATTCAGACAGCATCGATGCCCGGGCAAAGCCAAGGAATGGGTAGGGTGAGAGCAGGAGATTAACCGCGCCCACAAGTGCTGTATCAAAGCGACCATCCGTTAATCCAGCACAGGCTTCATAGAGTGCGGCAACAGCCGATGAGCAGGCTGTATCAACCGCCATGCTGGGACCTGCCAGGTCAAACGCATAAGACAAGCGGTTCGCGACAACACTCAGCGTGTTACCGGTCATGAAATGCGCATTGCCGCCGGAAGGGTCGCCCAGCCTGATATTTGCATAGTCGGTGCCGGACACGCCCACATACACAGCGCAATCGGACCGCGCGAGGCCGTTTGCTGTCCACCCAGCACGCTCAACGGCTTCCCAAGCGGTTTCCAGAAGGATGCGCTGTTGGGGGTCCATTTGCTCCGCTTCGCGGGGGGAAATTCCGAAGAAACTGGCATCGAAGGCGGCGGCGTTATCAATCACGCCCGCGCGGAAGGTATAGCTCCGCCCGGCTTCACTCGACCGCTCATGCAGGAACAGGTCTTTGTTCCAGCGGTCAGCAGGAATTTCAGAGATTAGGTTCTCGCCGGCGCGGAGCTTACTCCACAGTTGATCCGGCGAAGAGATTCCGCCTGGCAAGCGGCAAGCGGCGCCGACGATAGCGATGTCCATGCGGCCTGTGGCCATAAGCGCCTACCATCGACTGACCCTGAGGCCAGTCGCCTATTTTGCACGGCGCTGTCACCCACCAATTCGGCAGGTCATCAGCGACCAGCGTGGCACCAGCGGGTGCAGGCGAACCATTGGGGTTATCGCCGTTTATACTGCCAGATCAGCGCGTTTCCACGTTCATCCAACACATGCCCGCCAGCATCGCGAACGACCGCCGCAGCCCCACCCGCGCCGATCACAATACTCCTGCTGCTCGATATAGGAGTGTGGGGTATTGTGTCAAACAAACCAAAGGGGTTGGCGCACCCATTCTGTGATTGCCGTTACCGAAATCGCACACTATGACCCGAGGTTATGAGCATCCTGCCAAACATTGACCTGAGACTGGCCGAACCCGGCGACGCGCCCTTGCTGGGCGTCGCCGCACTTGCAGCGGGCGGCGGCATCTATGAGCACCTGCTGGCAAAGGCCGCAGGCGGACTCGATGCAGCAACAGTGCTGGCATCCGCCATCGCCACTGGAACAGACGGCCTTTCATGGCGGCATTCCGTGATAGCTGCGGCTGAGACTAGCGATTTAGGCGCTGCGATCGCCTATCCATCATCCAGTTTCAGTCTGCATCCAAGTATTGCCAGGGCCGCGACGACAGAAGCCTTAGATGACCTCCAACCCTTGTTCGATGCGCAACCTGACCCAAAAACATACTATCTGCATGCCATCTGGGCAGTCGCATCTGCGCGGGGACAGGGTGTTGGCGCATTGCTGCTGGATGCCGTTCTGGCGATGGCCGCGGATGCCGGCTTCAACGGCCTTTCTTTGCATGTGTGGGCAGATAACAAGCCTGCGCTCAAACTCTACGAAAGCCGCGGGTTTAAGGCTATTCAAGCCATCGATATTCCAAGGCGGGATCGCATGCCGCATTCCGGCGGGAAGCTGTTGATGCAGGCTTAACCCGCGTTGCAAAGTCGCGGCATTTGACTTTTTGCGGCTCAAGCCCAAGTTTTTGCTTGCAAAGGCCGAATTATTCAAGCACAACGCGCGCCTTTACAAGACCCCCCTACCCGGTTTTACGGAGGCAGCGATGCTCAACGATCGCCCTTTCGCAGAGCTGGCTGTGGTTGCGGGGTACGAGGAGTCGCAAGACTCAGCGTCCGCTGTTCAGCCTTCCGAGCGTTTCCATCCCCAGCTTGTCGCGGCCGATGCGGTCGAGATTGACCACGACACGGAGCTGGAGCAGCGGGACTTTTTTGTCCAAAAGGATGGGATGTCCTTCGCTGGCACGCATTTGCTGATCGATCTTTCAGGTGCTGAAAACCTGGATGATTTGCCAGCAATTGAGACAGCGCTGAAAGAAGCGGCACTGGCTGGCGGTGCCACAATCCTGAATTCCGATCTGCATCACTTCGAGCCGAATGGCGGCGTCTCTGGCGTTGTCATCCTCGCGGAATCGCACATCACCATTCACACATGGCCGGAAAAGGGCTTCGCCGCCCTTGACGTTTTCATGTGTGGTGAATGCGATCCCTACAAGTCGATCCCTGTCCTCAAGCGCGCCTTCAAGCCGACCGCCATTCAGGTCAGTGAAAGCCGCCGGGGCCTGCAGGTCTAAATTCGCCGCTTATCGGCAGATTGGTTGGAACGATGACCCAGAAATGGTTCACGGAAATTTTGCACGCCGACTTGGCGCAGCAGCTTAAAATTCATGAGCTATTGTTCGAAGGACGGACGGAATTCCAGGACGCGAAAATCTTCGCAAATGGCCACCTTGGAAAAGTGCTGGTGCTGGACAATGTCGTGCAGACGACACTTGGCGATGAATTCGTCTATCACGAGATGATGGCGCACACGCCACTCTTCGCCCATGGCGCACCCAAAACGGCGCTGATCATTGGCGGCGGCGATGGCGGCCTGTTGAATGAGGCGCTGAAACATCCGTCCATTGAACAGATCACGATGGTCGAGCTGGATGGCGGTGTTGTCGATATCTCAAGGGCGCATATGCCGGAGATCAGCGATGGCGCGTTTGATGATCCCCGCACGAATTTGATCATCGGCGACGGTGCTAAATTCGTAGCCGAGACGGATCAACGTTTCGACGTGATCATGATCGATTCAACAGACCCGCAAGGACCGGGCGAGGTGCTGTTTTCGAAGGCCTTCTATGCCGATTGCAAACGCTGCCTGAACCCAGGCGGCATCCTGGTGACGCAGAATGGCGTGCCGTTCTTGCAAGGCCAGGAATTGGCTGATTCCGTCACGCATTTCCGCAGCCTGTTCGCGGACGGCAGCGCCTATTTAATCACCGTACCAACATATGCTTTCGGCGTGATGGCGCTCGGCTGGGCAAGTGATAACCCAGATGCACGGACGGTCGATCTAGCCACCTTAGAGGCGAGATACGCCGCCGCTGGGTTTGAGACGCAATATTATACGCCTGAAGTTCACCGCGCAGCTTTTGCACTGCCAATGTACGTGAAGAAGCTGATCGATTAAGCTAATGGCCTCATTTGAAGATGGAGGCTGGA
This sequence comes from uncultured Alphaproteobacteria bacterium, assembly GCA_938083135.1. Classification (GTDB taxonomy): domain Bacteria; phylum Pseudomonadota; class Alphaproteobacteria; order Bin95; family Bin95; genus VMCJ01. The sequence continues at coordinate 79,449 of CALLKY010000013.1, forward strand.
CATGGCGAAGCAGGATATTGGCGCAGCGTTTCGCGCGATGCATCATGGTGACAAGGCGTTTGTCATTCCAAATCCATGGGATGTCGGGTCCGGCAAACTACTGGAGGGCCTCGGGTTTAAGGCGCTGGCGACCACCAGTTCAGGGTTCGCGGTCAGCATTGGCAAGCGAGATGGCGGGACGACGCTGGACGAAGTGATTGCGCACTGCCGAGACCTGGTTGAAGCGTCAGACCTCCCTGTCTCCGCCGACCTGGAAAAAGGGTATGGCGACCGCCCAGAGGACGCTGCCCAAACCGTCCGCGCCGCAGCAGAGGCCGGACTTGCCGGGTGTTCCATCGAAGATTTCTCCGGCGACGCCCCAGACGCGATCTATGATTTCGGGCTGGCGGTTGAAAGGGCGGAGGCTGCGATTGAAGCGGCGCGCAGCCTGCCGAATGATTTCGTGCTGACCTTGCGTGCTGAAAACCTGATCCGCCAACGCCCAGACCTCGATGATACTATCAAGCGCCTGCAAGCCTTTGATGAAGCCGGGGCAGACGTTCTCTATGCGCCCGGACTGAAAACTTTGGATATGGTTCGCACAGTTTGCAGCGCTGTATCAAAGCCAGTCAACGTCCTGCTTGGCGGGTCCACTGACATGACTGTCGGAAGTGTGTCTGAAGCCGGGGCGAAGCGCATTAGCGTTGGTGGCGGATTGACCTGGACGGCCTATGGCCAGATGATCAAAGTTGCCCGCCGGATCGCAGAAGAGGGCGTGTTCGACTATGAGGACAGCCCTGGCTATGGCGGTATTGGGAAGCTCATGTAAGCGGTAAAATCACTGTAATATTGCATCGTTAGCTTGCCGCGATCTGAAATGCGCCCTAGTTTTGGTATTCGCATGTGGGGCGTTTGTTCCGCGACCAGACGAGGATCCGATGCCGCTACAGCCTGCCGCCGCCGCCAGCACTATTCGCGCCCTTTTCGATAGAACCCGCGCCCAAACCGAAGCGCTGACAGCCTCCCTAGAGATCGAGGATATGGTGGCGCAGTCCATGCCGGATGCGAGCCCGGTTAAATGGCACCTGGCGCATACCACTTGGTTCTTCGAAGAATTCATCCTGAGACAGCATGACGACGCCTACCAATCGCCAGATGACCGGTTCGCCTATCTGTTCAATTCCTATTACGTGCAAGCTGGCCCCCGCTACGAACGCGCATCCCGCGGCCTGATTAGCCGCCCCACAGTGCGGGAAGTCATGGCGTATCGGGCGGGCGTTACCGATGCGATCCTGCGGATGGTGGACGCTGGCGCTGCACCGCTCGATCTTTTGGAGCTTGGCTGTCACCATGAAATGCAGCACCAGGAATTGCTGCTGACGGACCTGCTCCACCTGCTGTCTCACAACCCACTATGGCCAGCCTACAAAGCGCCAAGCCCGAATGCACTGGCGAGCCCGGCAGGCCTGGAATGGATCAACTGTCCGGGCGGGATCCAGGAAATTGGCCATGACGGCAGCAATTTCGCGTTTGATTGCGAAACGCCAAGGCACCCAACATTGCTGCAGCCCTATAATCTTGCCAGTCGGGCTGTCACCAACGCCGAATGGGTCGCCTTCATCGAAGACGGTGGATACCAAACGCCGGCGATCTGGCTCTCCGATGGCTGGGGCGCGGTAGAGCGCGACGGTTGGACGGCACCGCTCTATTGGCAAAGCCATGAAGGCGAATATCGCGCCTTTGGTCTGCGCGGCCTCCAACCCGTGGACCCAGACGCTCCCGTAGTTCACGTCAGCTATTATGAGGCCGATGCCTATGCGCGCTGGGCCGGGAAACGCCTGCCAACAGAAGCTGAATGGGAAGCCGCGGCACCCGATGAAGCCGACACTGGCAACTTCTTGGAATCTGGAATGCTTCGCCCACGCCCTGCTGCTGGATCAGGCCTGACACAGATGGCGGGCGACGTGTGGGAATGGACCAGCAGTGCGTATGCAGCCTATCCCGGCTTCAAACCGCCAGCGGGTGCCATCGGCGAATATAATGGGAAGTTCATGGCCAATCAGTATGTGTTGCGCGGCGGGTCCGCCGTAACGGCAGCCGCACAAATGCGCCGAACCTACCGGACCTTTTTCTACCCACACCAACGCTGGCAGATGCTAGGCCTGCGACTGGCTTCAGACGCGTGAGCAATTCAGCATTTTTGCAGTCCCTGATCACCGGTCTCAAGGCGCCTCAAAAGCGGCTTGAGCCTAAATTCTTCTATGATGATGCTGGCTCAGCACTGTTCGATGAGATCACAGAGCTTGAGGCCTATTATCCGACCCGAACGGAAATCGGTATTCTGCAAGCAGCAGCGCCCGAAATTGCCACCGCTATCGGCCCTGGAGCCGTCTTGCTGGAGCCAGGGGCGGGTTCTGTCGCTAAGGTCAGCTTGCTGCTGGATGCGCTTGAAGCACCAGCGGCCTTTGCACCGGGTGATATCTCTATCGATCACCTGACGGAAGCGGCGACAGCACTGCAAGGCCGATATCCGAACCTGCCCATCCGGCCGTTCGCGCTTGATTTCGATCACCCGTTTGATCTTCCAGCAGACATCGCAGCACTGGGGCCTGTCACTGTGTTCTTTCCTGGCTCCACCATCGGAAACTTTGAACCGGCGCGAGCAATTGGCCTGCTCCAACGCTTTGCTGGGATCGCGAACGCACAGCATTTGCTGATTGGCGTGGATATGAAGAAGGATCATGGCCGGCTCGTGCACGCCTACGATGATCCAGAAGGTGTGACCGCGCGCTTCAATTTGAACCTTCTCGTCCGCGCCAACCGTGAACTTGGGGCTGACTTTGATCTTTCAGCCTTCGAACATCTAGCCCGTTTTAACGCCCATGACGGGCGGATTGAGATGCACCTGAAGTCTCTTAAGGATCAGACTGTATCCATCACTGGAGAGCGCTTCACCTTCGCTGCGGGCGAGACCATTCATACTGAGAATTCCTACAAATACGCCGTGCCGGAATTCCAGGCGCTAGCGGCTGAAGCTGGATGGAACGGGCACCACGTTTGGACGGACCTAGAGGACCTTTTCAGCGTCCAGCTTTTCCACAAGGCCAAATAACGGCGCTTCCGCTATCCTCCGGCAAGCCTGATTCGCAGTCGCCGGACCCATTGCCATGCCGCATGCTGACTTTGTTCACCTTCGTGTCCGATCCGCTTATTCCCTGCTGGATGGTGCGTTGCATGCGCCCACCATTGTTGACCTCGCGACCCAGCACGCCATGCCAGCGCTGGCGATCACGGATAAGCGGAATGTCTTTGGGGCGCTTGAATTTGCAATGAAAGCCAGCGGCGCTGGGGTGCAGCCCGTCACAGGCGCAATCTTGCCAATCTCCCGCGACGAAAGCGAACTCGACGCTCAGAACCGCCGCCCGCCTGCCGATGACTTAGTGGTGCTGGCGCAAAACGATGTAGGCTACACAAACCTGATGCGCCTTCTGTCCCAGGCCTATCTGGATAGTGCAGCAGAACACGACCCAGAACTGACCTTGGACATGCTGGAAGGTGCCACAGAGGGCCTGATCGCGCTCACAGGCGGGCCAGAAGGTGCAGTCGATCGCATGTTGGCAGAAGGCCAGACTGATCGCGCTGAACGGCGCCTGCATACCCTGAACGCTCTATTTCCAGGCCGCCTTTATGTTGAGTTGCAGCGCTATGGCCGGGCCGAAGAAGCGATCACTGAGCCGCAATTGATAGAGTTTGCCTATGCGCTTGACCTACCACTCGTCGCCACCAATGACGTGCGCTTCGCGGACGCAAGCATGCACGAGGCCCATGATGCGCTGCTCGCAATTGCGGATGGCAGGCGCATTGAGGATACCGACCGTCGCCGCTCAACGCCGGACTACCGCTTCAAATCCCCAGCCGAAATGGCGGCCTTGTTCGAGGACTTACCAGAAGCCCTCGCCAACACGCTTGTTATCGCAGAACGCTGCGCCATTGCCCCCACACCGCGCGACCCGATCCTACCGCCGTTTGAATCTGAAAACGGCCTAGCCGAGCCAGAGGCACTGAAAGCGCAGGCGCAAGAAGGCCTAGAAGTGCGACTGCAGGATATGGGTTGGAGCGCAGCAGACTTCGACGAGAAGGCAAAAGTCTACCGTGACCGCCTGCAATATGAGCTTGGCGTTATCAACGACATGGGCTTCCCGGGCTACTTCCTGATCGTTGCGGAATTCATTCAGTGGACGAAGGGTCGTGGCATTCCGGTTGGCCCAGGCCGTGGTTCTGGCGCGGGTTCAGTCGTCGCCTGGGCGCTGACTATTACGGACCTGGACCCTCTCCGCTTTGGCCTGCTGTTTGAGCGTTTCTTGAACCCGGAACGCGTGTCCATGCCGGACTTCGACATCGATTTCTGCCAGGACCGACGGGATGAGGTGATCACCCACGTCCAAGAACGCTATGGCCGGGACAAGGTCGCGCAGATCATCACCTTCGGTAAATTGCAGGCCCGCGCCGTACTCAGAGACACAGGCCGCGTGCTTGGCATGCCTTACGGCCAGGTCGATCGCATCTGCAAAATGGTGCCGAACAACCCTGCCAATCCAACGACCTTGGGCGAAGCCATTGCCGGTGAACCTGCTTTGCGTGAAATGCGGGATACCGATGAACAGGTCGGCGCCCTCCTGCGCATCGCGTTGAAGCTTGAAGGGCTGTATCGCAATACCTCCACCCATGCCGCCGGCGTCGTGATTGGCGACCGACCGCTGGAGGAGCTTGTCGCCCTCTATCGGGACCCGCGCTCCGATATGCCCGTCACCCAGTTCAATATGAAATGGGTTGAAACGGCGGGCCTCGTGAAGTTCGACTTTCTTGGCCTGAAGACGCTGACAGTGCTGACGGACGCCGTGAAGCTCATCAAGCGACGCGGCATTGATATCGACATTGACCACTTGCCGTTCGATGACAAGAAAAGCTTCGATCTGCTGGCGAGCGGCCATACAGCAGGCGTGTTCCAGCTTGAAGGCTCCGGCATGCGGGACATGCTGAAGCGGCTGAAGCCGAACCGGTTCGAAGATATTATCGCCGTTGTGGCGCTCTACCGCCCTGGACCTATGGACAACATTCCAAGCTATATCGCGCGGAAGCACGGTACGGAAACTGTGACATACCCCCATGAAACACTGGCCCCGATCCTGGAAGAGACCTACGGCATCATCATCTACCAGGAACAGGTAATGCAGATCGCGCAAGTGCTGGCGGGCTACAGCCTTGGCGGTGCTGATTTGCTGAGGCGGGCCATGGGCAAGAAGATCAAATCGGAGATGGCAGCACAGCGCGAAATATTCGTGAAAGGGTCCGTAAAGAACGGCGTGGATGAAAAGCTTGCCAGCGAAATCTTTGATCTGGTTGATAAGTTCGCGGGCTATGGCTTCAACAAAAGCCACGCCGCAGCCTATGCCCTCGTCTCCTACCAAACAGCCTATTTGAAAGCGAATTATCCGGTCGAGTTCATGGCGGCATCCATGACTCACGACATGCAAAACACGGACAAGCTTGGCCTTTTCCGCCGCGAGTTAGATCGCCTGAAAGCGCCGCTGCTACCGCCTGACGTCAACCGATCCGAAGTGATTTTTGATGTTGAGGATACGGGCAAAGACGGCCTTGGTGTCCGCTACGCATTGAGCGCGATCCGCAATGTCGGCAAGCCTGCAGCGGCAGCCATCGTTGCCGCCCGCCAGGACGGGCCGTTTAAGGATTTAGCTGATTTCGCGGATCGGTTAGATGCAAGCCGCACCAACAAACGCGCCATTGAAACTCTGGCCCGCGCCGGTGCCTTCGACAGCGTTGATCCAGACCGCGCGCGGGTGTTCAAAGGCGCGGAAGTTATAGTCCGCACCGCCCAAGCGGCAGCTGAGGAGCGGACCAGCAACCAAACCAATCTGTTCGGCGACGCGACGACTGCACCCGTATTGCGCCTACCAGAAACCGGCCAATGGACTGAGGCGGAAGCGCTTGGTTACGAACTCGACGCCATCGGCATGTACCTCTCCGCCCATCCGCTAGACGCGTTCGCACCGGCATTAAAGCGGCTCGGCGTGACCACAATTGCAGACCTCATGCGTCGTGGGCCACCGGGTGGTGTGCGGAGCAATGATCGCCAGCAAGGCTATCAACGCCAAGCTGAAGCAAATTGCCGGATCGCAGCGACCCAGCTTGGCCGCCAGGAACGCACATCGGCCAAGGGCTCACGCTATGCCTTCGTGCAATTGTCCGACGCGACAGGCGTGATCGAAGCGACTGCGTTCTCCGAAGTGCTGGCCGTCACCCGGGACTTGCTGGATTCCGGCAAGCCGCTGCTGCTCGGCGTTGAAGCCAAAATGGGCGATGGCGGACTTCGCGTTTCCATTGTCTCCGCTAAGGACCTCGAAGAAGCCGCTGCCGATATGGGCCGCGAACTGATGGTCTATGTGGAGGACGCCGTAGCCCTGCCGCATATCTCAACATTGCTAGAACAAGAACCGGCGGGCCGCGCCCAAGTCACCCTGGTGCTGGAGATTGATCCAGCCCGCGAAATTACACTGGCCCTCAAAAAGCGTATCCAATTGTCGCCTGCGACTGCCCAAGCGATTAAATCCTTACCGGGTGTGGCGATGGCCGAGGCGCTTTGAGGTTTTTGCGGTCTTGCAGGGTATTGATTCTATTGAAAACCGTTGGTTAACAAGGTTTTAATCCTTTTTCTCCGTCGCGCATTGAGACACCGGCTGTTAGGCTTCTTACCGAAAAGTAAAGAAACTCACCTCGATTTACGCTAGTATGGCGTATCGAATGGCATCGCAGGAGGCGGTACGCGCCATGGCTGACGCAATTATTTTTGGACCGCAACGGTTCATTGATCGCACGTTTGACGACGCACTGAGCCTGCTAGAAGAAGTGCGCTCATACATCCTCTATGAGGAGCGGTCTGACCGTATGGACCTTCCCCCTGCCGCCCGCGTGCGTCAGAGCCTTGAAGCAACCCGGATGACCGCACGCCTAACGAACGTTATGGCTTGGCTACTTCTACAAAAAGCCGCCGCGGCTGGCGAAATCGAAGAACAAGAGCCCCTAAAGCCTGAAAACCGCTTAGGCGGCCGGGAAGCCTGCATGGATGATGCAGGTGTGGAAGATCCTGATCTACCAGATCGCATGCGTGAGCTCCTTGATCGCAGTCATCGTATGTACGTTCGGGTCGCCCGATTAGATGACATGATGCAGGGTGAAAAAGTGGCGTAATACTGGCGTTGCATCCGCTGGCGAAGCGGCGATACTGATCGGCGAACCATAAAATTTCGCCAACCAGGATCGCTACACAATGACGATGCTCGACCTTGGACCAGAGGATTCGCTGTACTACGAGTGGACGCCGCCGAGCACAGCGGGCGCGCCAAGTTTCGTTTTCATCAACCCGATTACAGGCGACACCAGCCTTTGGAACGCGGCGGTTATTCCAGCCGTAAAATCCGCTGGGTTCGGTGTACTCGCTTATGATTTTCGCGGACAAACTGGCAGCCGCTTCAAGCCTGGCAGAACGCTGGACGCAGACCTGATCGTTGATGATCTAAAGGCGCTTGTCCGCCACGTAGCGCCAGAGAAGCCTATCCTGGTTGGGCTCTCCATCGGCGGTCTCTACGCCGCTCGTGCGGTATTGGATGGTCTCGATACAACTGGCCTTGTGCTGATCAACACGCTCCGCCGCATCACGCCGCGCATTCAGTGGATGAATGACGCATCGCTTCGCGTGATGCAGGTTGGCGGGCCGAACCTGATGAAAGATCTCTACTTTCATCTCCTTGTCGGCGAACCGTTCCAGGCAGCTAACCGCGCTGCATTCTTGGCAGACGATCCCGACTACATCCCGCTTGATCCCAAATCCGGTGCCGCCAACCTTGTGACCCATATGGGGGCGACAAGTTGGGATGTGGACTGGTCAAAACTGGAACTGCCCGTGCTGTCCATAACAGGGCTGCAGGACCGGGTATTCTACGACGCAGATATCGTGAACGAACTTTATGCCACCTTACCAGACGCCCGCCGCGTCGACCTGGCAGACGCTGGCCACATGGTTCCAGCCGAAACACCAGACGCTCTGGTCACCGCCCTTAAGACATTCGCAGCGGAGATCGCCTAATGCGCGGTTGGGTCGCGTATCTTGCGTGCTTCATCGGCGTATGCGGCCATGCCTCCAGCGAGTTCGTGGCGAAGCTTGCAGCGACGCCCGGACCGGAATTCAGCGTGTGGCGCTTTATGATCGGCGGGATTGGCCTGTTGATAGCAACACAATTCTGGCCAGGCGCGCGGGACCTGATAACGCCCATCCGCCAGGACTGGCGCCGGGTTCTGCCGCTGGCATTTTTTGGTATGTCGGTCGCCCAATTGTTTTTCCACTGGGCGCTCGACTACGCCAGCATCGTCCAAGTCGCGACTATGGTGACGGCTATGCCAATGGTCGTGGTCGGTGTTGATTGGCTTGTTAATCGCACGCCCATTTCTGCGCCAAAGTTGATCAGCGGATTCGGTGCGTTTATCGGCGTATTGCTGCTGCTGACAGATGGGTACCTGGAAGCATTCGACATTACTGGCGACGCCTTTGTCGGTACCGTGATGGCCTTTGGCTGTGCGATAACTGGTGCCTTCTATCTGGTGCTGGTGCGCCCTGTTGTAGTCGCCCATGGCGCTGTTCGTATGACAGCCTATACCTTCGTGCTGGGCTTCTTTGTGCTCTACCTTATCGTTGGTCTTGCCTGGGGGCTTTGGGTTGATCCGCTAACGCTGTTCGATAAGCGCCCGGAACAGATTGCTGGCATCTTCACCATTGGCATCTGGAACACGACCATCGCCATGATCCTATGGCTCGCGGGGCTTTCCTTTGCGCCAGATTTGGTGCGGGCGAACTACATGTTCTTCCTGAAACCAGTGATCGCGGCCTTCCTGGCGATCGTCATTATTGGGGACAGCCTGTCGCTTATGCAGGGCATGGCGATCTTCGCCATTCTGTTTTGTGTCGGCATGGAATATGTTTGGACCGACCGCGCCGCTAAGGCAGCCGCCCGCCGCGCCAAAGCTTAGGACGACCGCCTGATGCGCACATACCCCGCAGAAACCCTCCGCCGCCAGATTGAGGCCGTGCTTGCCGCATGGGGCCTCGCTGCGGAACGAAGCAATCTGATCTCCGGCCTGATGGTCGAGGCAGACCTTCGCGGCATCGACAGCCATGGCATCGGCATGCTGCCCCACTACGAAACGCGTCGTCAGAACGGAATGATCTTTCCTGCGGCTGAGCCCGTTGTGGAAACTGATTCGCCGGCGTTCTGCGTGATCGACGCTGGCCATAGCTTGGGCCACGCCCCAGGTGCCCTGGCGATGGGAATGGCGATTGAGAAAGCCCGCGTGATGGGCGTCGGCATGGGGCTTGTGAAGCGCTCCAACCACTACGGTGCGGCTGGCGTATACGCGACCATGGCGGCGGACGCTGGCATGATTGGCATGAGCATGACGGGCACGTCCCAGCGCTCCATCGTGCCGACCTTTGCGAAGGAACCGATGTATTCCACCAACCCCATCGCCTTCGCTGTGCCAGGGCCAAATGGCCAGCACCCGATTGTGCTGGATATGGCGACATCGACTGTTGCTGTTGGCAAGCTGGATATTGCCCGCCGCACCGGCAAGCCCCTGCCCGAAGGCTGGGCGCTGACACCTGAAGGCCAGCCCGAAACGGACGCCCAAACGGCCTTCGACGCCCGCCCCCGCCGCATGACGCCCTTGGGCGGCGATCGTGAGCGCGGCAGTCACAAAGGCTACGGCCTTGCTGTGATGGTGGATATTCTCTCCAGCGTGCTCACAGGCTCCTGGTTCGGTGCCCATGATCTCAAGACCGGAAAAACCGGCAAGCACCATATGATTGGCAGCTTCTTCCTGGCGCTTGACCCAGACATGTTCCGGGACAGCCGCGAAGATTTTGACGCCGATATGGCCGCACTCGTCGATTTCCTGAAGTCCACGCCGCCGCTTGATCCGGACCAACCTGTGATGGTCGCAGGCGAGCCAGAACGCATCGCCAAGGCGGAGCGCGAAAAAACCGGCATTCCCGTTAGCGATAAATTGTTTGAAGAACTCCGGTCTGCCGCTGAATCCAGCGGCGCCGCATTCCTGCTTGGCAATTAGGAGCCCTGTCCCATGTCCGCCGCACCCACAAACCAGATCCCCGGATATTATCACCGTAAGATCGGCGATATTACCGTGACCGCGATTTCAGATGGCTTCCTGGACGGGGATGTAGACGTTCTCCGCAATATTGAACCTGACGATGCTTTGAGCATGCTGCGGGCTAATTTTCGCAATGGCCGCCGGACATATGTGAACGGGTTCATTATCCGCTCCAAAGGGCGCGTCTGCCTCGTTGAGACTGGGTCCGGTAACTATCTGCAACCAACGGCGGGCAAGCTGCTGGAAAACGTCATCGCGGCTGGCGTTGACCCGAATGAGATCGACACTGTGCTGCTCACCCATATGCATCCGGATCATTCCGCTGGCCTCACCAATATGGAAGACAATTCGCTCTACTTCCCGAATGCTGAGCTAACGGCCCACGAAAACGAGCCAAAACATTGGCTTGATGACGGCGCTATGGCGAATGCCGAGGAGCGCGCCCAGCGCTTGTACTTCCAAGCAACCCGGGAGCAGATCGCCCCCTATGCCAAGCAAACCAAGCTGTTCCAATCAGGCGAAGTCTTCCCTGGCGTCACAGCCCTGCCCGCGCCTGGGCATACACCCGGCCACACCTGCTACATGGTTGAATCCGGCAATGACAGCCTGCTGATCTGGGGCGATATCGTGCATGTACCAGAAATCCAAACGGCCCGTCCGGACGTTGCTATCGCCTTTGATACAGACATGCACGCCGCCATCGCATCCCGCAAACGCATCTTTGACATGGCCGCGACAGACGGCCTGCTCGTAGCTGGCATGCACCTGCACTTCCCCACCTTCAGCCACCTAATCCGCGCCAACGAAGGCTACCGCCTCCTCCCCGAACCCTGGGCGCATGAGATGTAGGCCGTAGCAAACTAGGCTGTATTCAACACAAACGGCGTAACGTATTGACCGCCGCCCACACAAACGCTACATCACACCGCTCGCAGCCAATGCTGCGGCGCCGTTGGGGAATAGTTTAACGGTAGAACAGCGGACTCTGACTCCGTCGGTCCTGGTTCGAATCCAGGTTCCCCAGCCATTTTCCACAAAGACATTCAGCTAGCTTTTGTGGGCCTCACCCTCAGTCCAGTATGACGTGTGGGACGAAGCGGGCGTCGTCGCGGGTTATGGGGGTGTCGTCTTCGCGGATGCCGAGGCCGGCGGGGCGGCTGGCGATGAGCCAGTTGCCGAGGACGGGGTAGACGCCGTCCATTTTCGGCAATGCAGCGAGCGCTTGGACGATGCCGCCTTCTTCGCCGTAAGGACCATCGGCTTTCATCGTTGTTTCGCCGTTTTCGACGATTTCGATATTCGCACCCTCGCGGGAATAAATGGGTTTCTTGACGTAGCTATCGCCAAGTACGCCGGCATCTACCGCATCTGTGAAGAATGAGGGCAGCAGGTTTGGATGGCCGGGTGCCAGTTCCCAAAGCAGCGGCAGCAAGCCTTTGTTCGAGAGTACAGCCTTCCAAGGCGGTTCAATCACCCGCATGTTGGAGGTCGCAAGATTATCGGCGAATTCGTCGTGGAACATCCATTCCCAAGGGTAGAGCTTGAACAGGTTTGAAATCACCTGTTCAGCGCCATCAACGAACTGGCCTTTATCCGTGACACCGATCGTATCAATCGGCAGGAGATGTGTGCCAACACCTGCCTGCTCCGCGCAATCCGCCAGATATTCAATGGTGCCAACATCTTCTTCAGACGCGGCCTCTGCCGTTAGATGCAGCAGGCCGTCAATGCCGAAGCCTTGGAACGCCTCAATCAGGGTTTCATGGATGGAGTTGTATTGGTCTGCGGATTCCGGCAGGCGGCCATCGGCCTGCAGGTCTTCCAGCCAACGCCACTGAAATACGCCCGCCTCATACAATGAGGTCGGCGTGTCCGCGTTATATTCCAGAAACTTCGCTGGCCCTTCCCCATTATAGGAAAAATCCATGCGGCCATAGAGGTTTTTGGCTTTGCCAACCCAGCTATCGACGATGTAATCCCAGTGCTTTTGCGGGATCGCCAGGCGCGTCATGATCTCTTCGCTTTGCAACGCCTTATCGACGATGGCGAAGCACATCTCCTCCAGCTCTTCCGACGGCGTTTCCAGATCATCTTCGATCTGACGCATCGTGAAGCTGTAATACGCCCCTTCAAACCAATAGGGATCGCCGCCGATTGTGTGGAAGCGGAAGCCGAGCTCTTCGGCGATTTCGCGCCAGTTATATCGTTCTGGCGTTATGATTCGCTGCAAAGGCTCAGCCGCCGAAGCTGCGGCCGCCAGAACGGCTCCCGCCCGTGCGGCCAAAACCGGAGCGTGAGACAACTTTACCGGCAGAAGGCCGGGCGGCGGCAGATTTCGGCACGGAGACCGGACCCGCTTTCGCATCCCACTTCGCACCAGATGCGGTGCGCACTTTGCCCGCAGAGGACGACCTGTAGAGCGGTTGTGCAGCGACCGGGCCACTCATCGCGCGGCCCATCATGTAGCCAATCATCAATGGCATCCATAAACCACCGCCGGACGATGCTTGCTGCTGTTGGGCTGGCTGCTGGCAAGCGGCGGCACCGTGTTCAGCCTCGCAATCTTGCCGGCTTTGGTATTTCGGTGCGACCCGGGCGTGGTCCTTCTGGGCGGCTGCAAACCCTGCTTGGCAATCAGCCTCAGAAAGCTCGCCACCAACAATGCAGGCCTCAGCGCTGGAATACTGCAGCGCATCCACCTTTTCCTCACACCCCGTGAGCGCCAGTGCAGAAACGCTTACGCCCATGGCGATCAATGCCACCCTGCTAGAGCGCTTGCGCGCAACCAGTGGCGGGCGGGGCGGAAATTGTTTGAACTTAGCCATAAGTCGTCTCCCGGATTCCTGAACGCGCATATTAGAGCAGCGTTCCTTAAGGATATAGAACTGATCCGAGCTATTGCCTACATCTTTACAGCAGAAACTACGATTTAGCGTCAAGCGCCGCAGCTAGCGACCCTGCAAACCGTTCGCTTGGGCGGCGGCGTATTTCTCAAGATTCGCTTCCATCTGGTTGGCGAACCAGGCCGGTCCGGCATTCTGCGGTGGGCCTAAGGCTTGGACGGACCGGTGCGCTGCAGCTGGCGCGGGCTGCTGTGGCTCATTCTAGCTCGCGGTTCGCGGCTGGCCGTTCCTGCGAATGAACGAGTCCAGCAAATCCCCTTCGGTTTTCGTCAGCGCCAGACCATTCGCTGCAGCAGTCGCGGCATCAGCGCTTACAGGCTGCGCGGGCGCTGTGATGGTGCGAGACGGTAGTGGAATCGGCTGTGGACGCTGCGGATTCTCAATTGCAAAGAACTTCGGCCCGCCCTTCGCCGTAAATGGCAGAGACGCTTGCGCGACTGCTGGTGGCAATGATGCAGCGGCCTGCGCGGCGGATTCACGCGGCACCGCCATCAATTGATCAGAAGGGGTGAGGCCGCGGGGCTGCGGCGCAGCAGCCAGTTCGGCACCGTCATCCTCACCGGAAAATAGGCTAGCAAGCGTGTTCGATGCGGTCATACCAGTCGCCTCTTCCACCGCCATTGTCGCGCCAGCGGCTAGAAGCCCGACTGGCCCGCCATATAATCCGCCCCCCATTGCCCGGGCATGAACAGAAATTTGATCGCCGGTAATGGCGCGGTAGATTGTTGAAACAACGGGTAAATGATGCAGCGGATTGATGACGTCAATCAGGTCATCAAAGGTGAGGTCCGCGTCTTCTTTTTCATTCTGGCCATCAGACGGAATCTCATCCGGCATGTTAACCGAACGTGCCAGAGCTGCCTCAGCGTTGGCGGGCGCTGGGCCGGTCGATTGAAGCGTTTGTACGGCGGAAATGCCCATCCAGGGTCTCCTGCTACACGAAGGTTGGTGTGTCTAATGCAAGGATGAGGCCATCAGCATTTTTCTTATAACCTATTGTTTTCCATCTTTTTATATTAAAATGGTCCGTCCTTGCGGCTGATACAACACGGCAAAGACTGCCGGGCGGCAGCAGTTGAGGTGATAGGGCGCTAATGGGCTGCGAGGACCGAAGCCGAAATTGAGCCGACCGCCAAAGGTCGTGTCCGAGGCGCTGCGCTAGGCCGCCTTGTATCCGCGCCAGTGCACGCCCAAAAGCATGTGGCGCCCCTGCATCAGGGGCGCTATGGTCCCAAACCGATGTCACCTGGGAAGGCATGATTGATGCGGTTCATGAGGGAACGCGACGAGCGGGACAAGCACTGGCAAACTTGGCTCATGAAACGGGCGAGGCCGTTCGTTTTTGCGATCGCCATGCTAATTTTTCTGGTCTTCGCACTTTTATTCCACGAGGAACCCCCAGAAACTTACGAAGTTGGCGTAGTGGATTGTCTGCAAGCGTTTAACGTGGCATAAACCCCGGTAAGAGGTTGCAGGGCTAAGATGCCCCAGCGCTTCCGACCGAGTCCGCAAATGCGGCAAACCCAGGCACGTAGACCTGGGCGGATTTTCAACAGGAGGACGATCAATATGAAGTTTGGTACAATGATGTTGGCTGCTGGCGCGTTGGCGCTAGCAATTCCGGCAGGCGCGTCTGTCGCGTCCGCCGATGGCCACATGGTGAAAGGCCCTAAAGTTAGCTGGAAATTGTCCCTTTGGGGCAAGCGCCGCGCGTTTACTGAAGGCATGGAATATGTTTCCGCACAGGTCGCTGAGAAGACCGGCGGCAATTTCAAAATTCGCCTTTACTATGGCGGCCAACTTTCCAAAGCTAAAGAAAATCTTGATGGCATTAGCCTCGGCGCTTTTGAAGCAGCCGGTTTCTGCGCGGCCTACCATCCTGGCAAGAACGAGCCCTTGAATGTGCTTGATCTTCCATTCCTGCCGGTTAAGGACTTTAAAGCACAGCGCGCGATGAATGACGCCGTTTACGCGCATCCTGACGCCAAGAAGGCGTTGGCTAAGTGGAATGCAACACTCTACATGTCGAATATCCTTCCCCAGTATGAGTACATGGGCAAAGGCGAGCCTCCGCAGTCTGTCTCGGACTTCAAGGGTAAGACTTTGCGGGCTCTTGGTGGCATGGGCGCGGCTGCTCTGTTGATCGGCGCTACGCCGTCCACGATGCCAGCTTCTGAAACCTACACCGCACTGCAACGCGGCACGGTTGATGCAATTGGCTTCCCGTACACCTACACGTTTGTTTCCTACAAAATCGTGGAAATCTCTGACTGGGTGACGACAAACATGAAATTGGGCTCGGTTAACTGCCCAACCGTGTTCAACACCAACTCCTACAATAAGTTGCCGCAGCAGTACAAAGACCTACTCGAAAGCCTTAAAGGCGGCGCTTACGATGCCATTGAATCCGCCTACGTGGCCCAAGACGCTAAGAACATTGCGGACTGGAAAGCAGAAGGCCGGCTTAAAATGGTAGAGATCCCTGAGAACGAAATGGACGAATTCCGCCGGATTGCGGGCCAGCCAGTTTGGACGAAATGGGTCGAAGACCACAAAGATAAGTTCGCTGCTCAAGAACTTTTCGACATCGCGCTTGCGAAGGCTACTGGCAAGTAAGCCACGGCTGACTTAGGCGGGTTCGGGCCGCTCCACAGGGGCGGCCCGAATCATTTCTACCCTTTACCCACTTCTTTCTAGCGTGGCTATGTGCCCGGGAGGCGACCGTTGATCGCTCAAGCAGACCTGTCGCCTGGGGCGACAATGCTCCATCGCGTGGACGAACGCTTTTTCGTCCTCGAAAAATTTCTGAATTATATCGCAGCGCTTGTGATCCTTGGGATCATGGTGATGGGGACTGTACAAGTTATAGCCCGTGTCGTCTTTCAAGCCCCCATCTACGGCTATAGCGATATGATCGAACAGATCATGACGGTCTTCGCATTCCTTGCAATCTCTTACACCCAGCGTCTCGGCGGCCACGTCCGCATGGAACTTATTCTGGGGCGGATGTCGGGCCGTACGCTTTACTTCTTCGAAATCCTTGGCACGGTAGCGGCTATCGGCGTCATCCTGATTTTGACCTATTACGGCTACACCCATTTCTTGCGCGCTTTTGAAAACGGCGACAGCACGATTGACGTAAATATGCCGATCTGGCCTGCGAAACTAATGGTCCCGCTGGCATTTTCCTTCCTGCTTGTCCGACTTTTCATCCAATTAGTCGGTTTTGTCCGCCTGTTCATGCATCCAAACGAGCAACTGATCGGCGTTCCTAGAATGGAGACCGTTGACGATATGGCACAGGCTGAAATTGACGCTGGCCTGGCGGGCGAAGCTGAAAAAGTAGACATTGTTAACCGTAGCGGGGGGCCAGCCTGATGGATGAGCTTACTGTTGGTATTCTCGTCACGGTCGGCCTGCTTTTTGCGGTCTTCCTTGGCGTTCGTGTATTCGTAGCGGCGGCTATCGCTGGCATGGTTGGCCTTGTCGCTATGATTGGCTGGGACGCTGGCGCCGGTATTGTCGGCACCATCCCGCATTCCAAATCGGCAAACTACGTGTTGAGCGTGTTGCCGATGTTCATCTTGATCGGGTTCATCGCCTTCCACGCTGGGCTCACCCATTCGCTATTTAATGCTGCGAAAGCATGGGTCGGCTGGGTTCCAGGCGGTCTCGCTGTGGCAAGTGTGTTCGCAACCGCTGGGTTTGCGGCAGTCTCCGGCGCATCTACTGCGACAGCAGCCGTATTCTCCCGCGTCGCCATACCTTACATGCTTGAATACAAGTATGATCGACGGCTGGCGGCTGGCGTGGTCGCAGCTGGCGGTACACTCGCCTCACTAATACCGCCAAGCGCGATCTTGGTCATTTATGCAATTATCGTTGAAGAATCTGTTGGCACGTTGATCTTAGCTGCCTTCATTCCTGGCGTTATCTCTGCGATCATCTATGCTGCGCTAATTATCGGGCAGTGCTGGATGAAACCAGAGCTCGGTCCGGCGGTTCCTTCACCGCCGATGCTGGAACGCATCAAAACGTTACCAGGCACGCTCCCGATCGTCGCAGTAGTTGTCATCATCTTCAGCGCGATGATGTTGGGCTGGGCTACGCCGACGGAAGCGGGTGCCCTGGGTGCGAGCGTCATTCTCGCAATTGCACTCGTCAATGGCATGAAATGGCATTCCCTTCAGGAAGCCCTGATGGAAACTGCCAAACTGACGGCGATGATCTTCAGCTTGATCTGGGGCGTGTTGATCTTTGTTCGGTTTCTTGGCTTTGCTGGTCTACCAGAAGCCTTCGCGACTTGGATTGTTGGGCTGCCGTTCCCGCCACTGGTGATCATGATCTTCATCCTGCTGGGTTATGCCGTTTTGGGCATGTTCATGGATGCGATCGGCATGCTTCTGTTGACACTGCCTGTCGTCTACCCGGCAGTTATCGCACTTGGTTATGATCCGATCTGGTTCGGCATCATCGTCGTGAAGATGTGCGAGGTATGCTTGATTACGCCGCCTGTTGGGTTGAACTGTTATGTCGTCTCGGCGGTCAGACCGGACATACCCTTGGGCGACGTATTTAAAGGCATCTTCCCGTTCTTCTTAGCGGATGCTGCAACAATCGGCTTGTTCCTGGCGTTCCCAGGCATGATCCTGTGGCTGCCACAGTTCATAAACAGCTAGCACTCAACTGAGTGCACCTTGAAAACTGCCCGCGCCGCTGCCAGAAATGGTGGCGGCGCGATTCTTTAAGCACCGCACATACTTTCCCTCAAAACAGGAAGCTCATCTCGTGGCTAGCAAACGCTATCTCTTCACAAGTGAATCCGTTTCCGAAGGACACCCGGACAAAATCTGCGACCGGATCTCCGACGCCATTGTCGACGCCTACCTGGCGCGAGACGGGGGCGCAGCCTTTGCCCGCTGCGGCGTCGAAACACTGGTAACAACAAACTTTGTCACCATTGCTGGTGAAACCCGCAGCCAGGAAGGGTGCGAAGTCAGCCACGAAGAAATGGAAGCACTCGCCCGCGCTGCCATTAAGGACATCGGCTACGACCAGGAAAATTTCCATTGGGAGAATGCCAAGGTTCAGGTTGTCGTTCATGGCCAGTCCGCGGAAATCGCTCAGGGCGTTGATGCGGACGGAAACGCCAAGGATGAAGGCGCTGGCGACCAGGGCCTGATGTTCGGATTCGCATGCCGGGAAACAGATGTCGTCAGCCCAGACGTGCTGATGCCTGCCCCCCTGCACTTCAGCCACGAAATCCTGCGCCGCATGGCCGAAACCCGTCACGCCGGTAACCTGCCCGGCATTGGCCCCGATTCGAAAAGCCAGGTGACGTTGGAATATGTGGACGGCAAGCCCGTTCGCGCGTCCTCCATCGTTGTTTCAACGCAGCATGGCGCAAACTTGAGCCAGTCTGACGTTCGCGAAATCGTGCGCCCCTTTGTTATGGATGTCCTGCCAGATGAAAGCTGGATGTGCCCGGAAGACGAGTTTTACGTGAACCCAACGGGTTTGTTTGTCATTGGCGGCCCAGATAGTGATGCGGGTCTGACAGGCCGTAAAATCATCGTTGACACCTATGGCGGTGCGAGCCCCCATGGCGGCGGCGCATTTTCTGGCAAGGACCCAAGCAAGGTTGACCGGTCCGCCGCCTACGCCACACGCTATCTCGCTAAAAACGTGGTTGCTGCAGGCCTCGCGGACAAATGCACAATCCAGGTCTCTTACGCCATCGGCATCTCGAAGCCGCTGTCCGTGTATGTGGACACGCACGGCACAGGCGTGGAACCAGATAATCGTATTGCCGCTGCCGTCCAAGAGTGCATGGACTTGAGCCCGCGTGGCATCCGCGAACATCTGCAGCTGAATAAGCCAATCTATGAGCCAAGCGCCGCCTATGGTCACTTTGGCCGCACACCCACCGCAGCCGGCCACTTCTCCTGGGAGAAGACGAATCTGGTCGATGCCCTGAAGGCTGCGATCTGAGCGACCAACGACCCACGGCTGACGCCGCGACGCGCTATTATGGCCGTCGCGTCGGCCGCCCGCTCAGGCCTGGCCGGGCCGCATTGCTGGAAACACGCCTGCCAGAGCTTTCCGTGCCAGACCCGGCGAGCGGCCCGCTCGATCTCGCATCATTGTTCGATTCGCCGAAGCGGGCACTCTGGCTCGAAATCGGCTTTGGCGCTGGTGAGCATCTTGTTTGGCAGGCGGAGCAGAACCCGGATATCGGCTTGATCGGCGCTGAGCCGTTCTTGAACGGGCTCACAGCCTGCATTTCCGCGATAGACGATTCCGGCGTTAAGAACGTGCGTTTGCACGGTGAAGATGCGCGTCCTCTGCTGGAGGCGCTGCCGGAAGCGTCTGTACAGAAGCTATTTGTGCTCCACCCTGATCCCTGGCGGAAACGGCGGCACTGGGAACGGCGGATCATTGGTCCACAAGGCCTAGACCTGATGGCCCGTGTATTGGCTGATGGTGGCGAGCTGCGTACAGCCACCGATCACGCGGGCTATCAGATTTGGATGCTCCGCCATCTCTGCGCTGATCGGCGGTTCGAATGGCTTGCAGAAACGGCAGATGATTGGCGCGTGCGGCCTGATGATTGGCCGGAAACGCGCTATGCCGCGAAGGCCGTGCGCGAAGGCCGGCCGATTGCGCTATTGCGTTTCCGAAGGTGCCCACGCGCCGCTTGAAATAGCCCCATAGCCGCCCCATTCCCGCCACGATTGGCGCCCATCTTCTTCATCAAGCGTCGGGCGAGGAACCGGCGCCGGAGTTGTGTTCATCACACTCTCGCCCTCCTCACGCGGCCGGTAGATCCCCCCTCTGCCGGCCGCACCCATTTGTGACATCTGCCTGATTACGCAATGGGTTGGTTTGGGCTATAGGTTCTGTCTGCCAGATGCCATTGCTTCAACAAGGAAGTCGAAGGCTGGCAGGTTGAAACAATGACCGGCTGTCCATGCCCATTTTAGACGTACAAGACTTGGCCTGTAGACGCGGCGGACGCATATTGTTCGCAGGCCTGGATTTCTCGTTGTCCGAAGGCGACGCGGCGCTGGCCCTTGGTCGCAATGGCGCAGGCAAATCCAGCCTGCTGCGGGTGCTAGCCGGCCTCATCCCGCCTTTCACTGGCAGTATCAGATGGAATGGTGAGGATGTGCGCCGGGAACCATATGAATTCCGCAGCGCCATGCGTTATGTCGGCCATGCAGATGGGCTCCAGACCAATTTAACCGTCATCCAGAACCTGCATTATTGGGCTGCCCTATACCGGGCCTCAACAAGCCGGGACGCATTGGAGCAAGCCCTTGCCGCTGTTGGCCTGGATGAATTGGCGGACTTACCCGCGCGTATGCTCTCCGCTGGTCAACGCCGCCGACTGGCCCTGGCGCGCCCTATCGCAACACAGCCCGGCGGACTGTGGCTGTTGGATGAGCCAACCGTCGCGCTCGACCGCCCCTCAATCGTCAAAATCGAAGCCGCGATCACGGCATTTCGCGCAGGCGGGGGGATTGTAATCGCATCAACGAATGCGCCGCTCACCTTGCCAAACGCACAAGAAATTGATGTCGCCGCTGCGATACCGAGCCCAGAAGACGCGTTCGGGGATGCATTCGAGGATGCGCTTCTATGACTGCGTTCATGGCCACACTATCCCGCGATCTGCTGATCGCCCGCCGCGAAGGCGGTGAGAGCCTGCTTGCGGTCATTTTCTTTGTGCTGGGCGCCATGCTTTTTCCGCTGGGCGTGGGGCCAGAAGGTAAGCTACTGGCGCTCATGGCGGCGGGCGTTATTTGGGTGATGGCACTGCTGGCCACATTGCTGGCGCTCGACCGGCTGTTCCAGGCTGATTGGCGTGATGGAACGCTGGAGCTCATGGCCCTTGCCCCAGATTCGCTAACGCTGGTCGTCGCGGCCAAATGTCTCGCGCATTGGCTGGTGACGGGGCTACCGATGGTGATTGCCGCACCGGTGATGGCGCTGCTGCTAAACCTGCCGCCTGAAGGCTGGCCCCCACTTTTAGCGGCCTTATTGATTGGCAGCCCCGCCCTTAGCTTTATCGGCGCTATTTGTGCCGCGTTGATTGTTGGTGCCAGACGTGGAGGCGTTTTAATGACGCTCCTCGCACTTCCGCTGTATATTCCTACATTAATCTTCGGAGCTGGTGCCGTGCAGGCGGCTATTGGCGGATTCGATCCGTCAGCACATCTGGCGGCGTTGGGGGCAATTACTTTAGCGGCGATCGCACTTTGCCCATGGGCAGCGGCGGCGGCGCTAAGACAGGCGATGGAGTAGTGAGTGGCGGAAGCGATGGCGTCTCCTAATCCGAGTGGCGGTTTTTGGCACCGTCTAGCGAACCCGGCACGGTTTCAACGCCTGTCCGCATGGCTCATGCCATGGCTGGTGCTGATTACGCTCGGCTGCTTTGGCGCGGGGCTCTACTATGGCCTTTACGCCTCCCCCATCGATTATCAGCAGAAGGACACTGTGCGCATCATGTATGTGCACGTTCCCGCTGCATGGCTTGCGATGATGAGCTATTCGACCTTGGCAATTTCAGGGTTCGTGGCTTTGGTCTGGCGACACCCACTAGCGGACGTTGCTGGTGCTGCAACCGCACCCATCGGGGCGGTTTTCACGTTCCTGGCACTCTTTACTGGTGCAATCTGGGGCCAACCCACTTGGGGGACTTGGTGGGTGTGGGATGCGCGACTGACATCCGTATTGATCCTGTTCTTTATGTTCTTGGGCTATATCGCCATCCGCAATGCGTTCGATGATCAAGCACGGGCCGGGCGCGCGGCCTCACTGCTGGCGATTGTCGGGGTGGTGATCCTGCCAATCATCAAATTCTCCGTCGATTGGTGGAATACGCTGCACCAACCGGCCAGCGTATCTAAGCTCAGCGGTTCATCCATGGACCCGGCAATGCTACGACCGCTGCTGATCATGGCTGTCGCATACATGGCGCTGTTCGGCGTGCTGCTGCTGCTGCGCATGCGTTTGGAATTAACGCGTCGTCGGGTTGAAGCACTGCAGATGGCCAGAGCAGGAGCAGCGACCCCATGACTGACGACATGAGCCCGTTGATGCACTTTTTCCATATGGGCGGCTATTGGCCCTATATCTGGCCCGCCTATGGCGTCGTGGCTGTGCTATTGATCGGCTTGCTGGTCTGGACACTGGTCGCCCTGAAGCGATCGAGGCTGGAACTGGAAGCCCTTGAAGCGCTGGCGCCAAGGCGTCGACGCCGAACTGAAACATCCCCTGCTGGAGGCCCTGACGATGCGCAGCCGTAAACGCCAACGCCTCTGGATCGCCTGTATTGGGCTGATCCTCCTCGGTGCCGCAACAGCCCTCGCGCTGAATGCGTTTGAAGATAATCTGGTTTTCTTCCACGGGCCGAGCGACATTGCCGCGGGCAAAGTCGAGCAAGGCCGGTTGATCCGCATTGGCGGGCTTGTTCAGGAAAATAGCGTCAATAAAATCGCCAACACGGCCAAAATAGAGTTCCGCATCACAGATGGCGTGGCTGCCACACCAGTGGTGTTTGAGGGCATTCTGCCGGATCTGTTCCGGGAAGGTCAGGGCGTTGTCGCGAATGGGCGGCTAGACGCGAACGGGTTGTTCACAGCCTCCGAAATTCTGGCCAAGCACGATGAAAACTATATGCCGCCGGAAGTCGTTGAAGCCTTAAAGAAATCCGGCCAATGGAAAATGGGCGGGGGTGCTGCACCCAATGCCGCAGGAGGCAATTCATGATCGCCGAAATAGGCCATTTCGCCCTCATCGCCGCCTTCTTGCTGGCGGGCCTGCAAGCCACCGTTCCACTATATGGCGCCCATAAAGGCGACCGGGGCATGATGGAACTGGCGCGCTCAACAGCGGTTGGCCAGTTCGCCCTTGTGCTGCTGGCTTTCGCTGCATTGGTGAATGCCTTCGTGACCAGTGATTTCTCCGTGCTGAACGTCGCGCAGAACAGCCATTCCACCAAGCCGATGCTCTACAAAATCTCCGGCGCTTGGGGGAACCATGAAGGTTCGCTCCTACTTTGGGCGCTGATCCTTAGCCTATTCGGCGCGATGGTTGCCTGCTTTGGCCGCAATCTGCCGCCAAGCCTTCGCGCGCGCACACTGGCCATCCAAGGCATGATTGCCCTCGGATTCCTGGCGTTCATGCTCTTCACGTCCAACCCGTTCGACCGCATTCTGGCCCCGCCTTCCGATGGCGCAGGGCTGAACCCACTGCTGCAAGACCCTGGCTTGGCCTTCCATCCGCCATTCCTGTATTTCGGCTATGTCGGCTTGTCGATCAGCTTCTCCTTCGCTGTCGCTGCCTTGATTGAAGGCAAGGTTGATGCTGCATGGGCGCGTTGGGTGCGCCCATGGACGCTCGCGGCGTGGTGCGGCCTGACCGTTGGCATCGGCCTTGGGTCTTGGTGGGCCTATTATGAGCTCGGTTGGGGCGGCTTCTGGTTCTGGGATCCGGTTGAGAACGCCAGCTTCATGCCGTGGTTGGCCGCCACTGCCCTGCTGCATTCCGCCATTGTGGTTGAGAAGCGGGATGCGTTGAAAAGCTGGACGATCCTACTTGCCATCGTCGCATTCTCAATGTCCCTCTTGGGGACATTCTTGGTGCGCTCTGGCGTATTGACCAGCGTCCACGCATTCGCAACGGACCCTGAGCGTGGCGTCTTCATTCTGGCGCTGCTGGCTGTGACTGTAGGCGGATCGTTGACATTATTTGCGATCCGAGCGCCGAAACTGCAAACCACTGGCGTATTCCAACCGATCAGCCGCGAAGGCGCGTTGCTGCTGAATAACCTTTTCCTCTCCGCCGCCGCCGCGACTGTCTTGCTTGGCACGCTGTATCCGTTGTTCCTGGATGTGTTGGACGCTGGCAAAGTTTCCGTCGGCCCACCATTCTTCAACGCCACATTTGGTCCGCTGATGGCCCCTGTGCTGGGCGCTATGGTAATTGGGCCATTCCTTTCCTGGAAACGCGCTGATTTCCGCCAAGCCATGCAGAAACTATGGCTTGGTGTGGCTGCAGCCGTAACAGCGATTGTGCTGGTGCTGATCTTGTCCGGCGTCGAGGGTATTTTGCCCGCAGTCGGTGTTGGTGCTGCGGTCTGGATCATCTGCGGGACGCTTCTAGAACTGGCGGACCGGGTGAAGCTTGCCCGCGTGCCATTGACCGAAAGCTGGCGCCGTGCACGCCGCACACCACGCGCCGCATATGGCATGACGGTTGCTCATTTGGGTGTTGGTCTCGTCGTCGCTGGGGTTTTGGGCGCAACAGTGTTCAAGACCGAGTCCATCCAGAACATGAAGCCTGGCGATACTGTCGATGTCGCTGGCTATACGTTCACCCTGGACCGGGTAGAGCGCCTGCAAGGCCCGAATTATCAGGCTGAGCGAGGTGTATTCCGCATCAGCACAGATGGTGAGCAGTTCGCCACCGTTAATGCTGAACGCCGCGCCTATCCTGTTGAGGGCGATACCACAACGGAAGCTGGCATTCACACCACCTGGGTGGCTGACCTGTACGCCGTGATCGGTGAGGGCAGTCCCACTGCCGGGTGGACGACGCGAATCTACCATAACCCGCTCGTGCCGTGGATATGGCTTGGAACCATTGTTATGTCGCTTGGCGGTGTTATTTCCCTGACGGACCGGCGCCTGCGTATTGGCGCCCCATCCCGTCGTCGCGCGCCAACTGGTGGATCATCATCCCCAGCGCCAGCAGAGTAGTAGGACCAACCAGCCCATGCGCCGCCTGCTCTACTTTCTGCCGCTCGTAATCTGCCTCGGCATCGCCTTGTTCTTCTATCGGGGGCTTGATCTGAACCCCCGTGACCTGCCGTCAGCGCTGATCAATAAGCCAGCGCCAGAATTCTCACTGCCTGCATTGCCAGGCCGTGACATTCAGCGGGCCGACGATGGCTTGGCGCGCACAGACCTCACTACCGGTAAGCCAGTGGTCGTGAATGTCTGGGCCTCCTGGTGCATTCCATGCGTTGCAGAGCATCCGCTTGTTGATCGGTTGGCGAAGCGCGAAGGCGTTACCGTGCATGGCATCAACTACCGGGACCGCCCCGATGCGGCTGCCGCATGGCTGAAACGGCTTGGCGATCCATATGCCAAGGTCGGCAAGGACGAAAGCGGCCGCGTGAGCATTGATTGGGGCGTCTACGGTGTGCCCGAAACCTATGTGATTGATGGTAACGGTGTCATTCTGTACCGCCATGCGGGCGCGTTATCGCCCGAAATTCTTGAGCGCAAGATTTTGCCGCTCGTGAAGGGAGCTGGATGATGCGCCTGATCTCTGCCGTGTTCTTGGCTCTATCCCTTTTGGCGAGCCCAGCCGCCGCCGTGCTGCCTGATGAAGTGCTGGATGACCCCGCACTGGAATCCCGCGCCCGCGAACTCTCCCTCGAGTTACGCTGTCTCGTATGCCAAAACCAATCCATCGACGACAGCAATGCTGAGCTCGCGCGGGATTTGCGCCTGCTGGTGCGTGAGCGCCTTGTTGCAGGCGACACGAACGAAGAAGCGATGGCCTATATCCGGGCGCGCTATGGCGATTTTGTGCTGCTGCGCCCGCCGGTTCAACGGTCGACCTACCTTTTATGGTTCGGCCCAATTGGGATTGTGTTCGCAGGCATCGCTATCGTCATCGTGACGTCACGCCGCCGTCGCAAAAATGCTGCTGCCGCAACGCCGTCAGCTCCATTATCCAGTACTGAACGCACGCGGCTAGATGCAGCGCTCGCCAGAGAAGATGACAACGGAGACCGAGCCTAATGAGCGGTACGATATTCTGGGCTGCCGCTGCAGTTATTTCGATAGCCGTTACGCTGATTGTAGCGACCCCCTTGCTGCGCGCCGGGCAACGCATAGGTGGGGCTGCCCGCGCACGCTATGATTTGGCGGTCTTCCGTGATCAATTGAAGGAGGTTGAGCGGGATCAGGAAACTGGCCTGCTGTCCCCCACCGAAGCGATTGCCGCCAAGGGCGAGATTGAACGCCGGATGCTCCGCGCGGTCGATGGTGATGTGGATGCACTGGAAGCCCCGGATGAGGAAGCGACACCGCCAGCGTCTGCCGCCGCATTTCCGCTGGCACTGGGCATCGTCGTTGCGGGTGCCGTGATAGCGCTCTATTTGAACACCGGGCAGCCAGGCATGGGCGACGCGCCACTATCGCTCCGCACGGACCTGCAAACGGCTGCACGTGGCCCAGCACAAGCCAGCGGTGGTGCAGACGGCGCTGCAATGCAGGCGCAACTCCGCCAGCGCCTGGCGGACAACCCAAATGACATGGCTGGATGGGTCACCCTCGCCCGGACCGAACGGGTGCTCGGCAATCACCCTGAAGCCGTCCGCGCGTTTGAGCGGGCAATTGAACTCGCTGGCCGCAACGCGACCGCAGACCTGATCGCGGACTATGGCGAAGCCCAAGTATTTGAGGCCTTTGGCACCGTCAGCCCTCGCGCCATTGAGACCTTTGAGAACGCGCTTGAAAAGGACCCCGGCGAAATCAAATCCCGCTTTTATATCGCAGAAGGCCGGGCCCAATCTGGCGACTATGCAGGCGCTATCGCCCTTTGGCGCGGCCTAACTGCTGATGCGCCGCCTGATGCCCCATGGGTAGGTGAGGTCCGTGCGCGCATTGCGAACGCGGCCATGAAGGGCAATATCATGCCCATGCAGGTCCAACCTGAACGCCCGAGCGGCAATGCTAGGCCCGCGAGCGGGTTGAGCGGTGCGATTGCGGGCGAGGCTGCGCCGACTGCAGATGATGTGCAAGCTGTGCAGGAAATGGCGCCGCAGGACCAAACCGCATTCATTCGCTCCATGGTGCAGCGCCTTGCTGACAAAATGGAAGAAAACCCGGATGACGTTGACGGCTGGCTCCGCCTTGGCCGCGCCTATCAAGTGCTGGAAGACCAGGAGAAATCCAAAGCCGCATTCGGCCAGGCCAAACGCCGCCTGGAAGAAATTCTGGCGAATATTCCAGAGACCTCTCCGAACCGCGCCAGTTTGCTCGAAACGCTTGCCGAAGTTGATGGGATCCTCGCCCAATGATCGAAGTTGATCGCGCTGCCAATGGCCTAACGACTGTCACCATGAACCGGCCACGGCGGCGCAATGCACTCGATAGCCAGGCAATGGCTGATCTCCGTGATGCGTTCATTGAAGCCGGGCAGCATGCTGACCTGCGATGCTTGATCTTGCAGGGTGCCGGTGGCGGATTCTCCGCCGGGCGCGATTTGAAGCAAGCGGCAGACCTCAATCAGGCCGAAGCGCTCGCCCAGCATGCAGCCTGGGGGGAAGCGTTTAAGGCGCTCCGTCGCTTGCCCGCACCCTCTGTCGCCGTTGTCCAGGGCGCGGCAGTCGCGGGCGGATTTACGCTCAGCGTCGCCACAGATTTCATGATCGCAGAACGCACGGCCAAATTCGGCGCGCTGGAGATGGCGAACGGTTTCCCCGCCGCCATGTGCACGCCCATCTTGGCAAAGAAAGCCGCGCCGCGCATTGGCCTAGAACTCGCCATGTTCGGCACGTTGGAATCCGCTGAACGCCTCCACGCCGCCGGCCTCATCAACCGCCTGGCTGACGGCCCAGATGGCTTAGCGGCAGAAGTCGCTGCCTTCACCAACCACATCCTATCCCTAGACCCCACAGCCGTCCGCCAAACCCTCGCCGCCTACCGCGCCGCCGAAAGCCAGCCACTGGAGCAAGCGCTAACGGCAGGCATCACGCTCAATCAGCTGATTGAGGCGAGCGGACGGTTTGCTGAAGGCGGGGCTGCGTTTTCTAAGAAATAATATTCTATTCTGCAGGGGCATTACCTATAGGCAAGCCTCATAGACCGACACCAAGCCTTTTTGCTGCTAGCGCCAAATCAATACCTTAAGCGTATTGTTCTGTTTCTGGGGATTGTTCGCTTCTCAATATCTAGCTGATCCCTTAGCGGGGATTTCCCATTTGCGGCTCCTGTCCGATGGTAGCCGAGCCAAATCAGCGCTTTCAAGCATTTTGTGCCTCCAGCTTGGTTCATTGGGTGAGGTGTGGCCAAAAACGGCGGTGATGGTGGCTATAGCGATCC
>CALLKY010000014.1 GCA_938083135.1 uncultured Alphaproteobacteria bacterium
ATGGATCGCTATAGCCACCATCACCGCCGTTTTTGGCCACACCTCACCCAATGAACCAAGCTGGAGGCACAAAATGCTTGAAAGCGCTGATTTGGCTCGGCTACCATCGGACAGGAGCCGCAAATGGGAAATCCCCGGTCGGATCTTTGCTTCATCACCGAAACGCCAATGGATGATGTGATCGCGCATTTGGCCGCTGAAGACGTTCCCATCATCACCGGACCCGGTGAGCGGAGTGGTGCCACCGGAACACTGCTCTCAGTCTATGTTTATGACCCGGATGAGAACCTGATTGAGATTGCGAACCTGCTGCTATGACCGATGCTGCGCAAAGCTCTGATGATCTGCTGTTTATTCAAGTCGGCGGCACCATCGATAAGGATTATCCACCCGGCGACGCCGATCATGGGTATTCATTCGAGATATGTGACCCGGCATACCGGTCTGTGCTAGCGCGTGTGAACTTTCCTGAAGGCTGGGCAGAGCACACGCTGATGCAGATGGATAGCCAAGACATGGAGGACCCTCACCGCGCCGAAGTGCGGGCGGCGGTTGAAGCAGCAAGCCAGACGCGGATTATCATCACCCACGGCACGGATACCATGGGCGAGACGGCGGCGGCGCTCGCCGGCATTTCTGGCAAGACCATCGTGCTGACCGGCGCCATGCTGCCGGAGAAATTCCGAGATTCCGATGCAGATTTCAATCTTGGCATGGCCATTGCCGCAGTGCGTCTCTCGCCGCCGGGCGTATATGTGGCCCTCAATGGGACCGTTACGCCCGCAGCTTGATTGCCGCTATTTCGCTTTACCTTCTATCACCACGTCAATCAAAGCCGGGCCGTCCGATGCGATGGCGCGGGCGAGGGCGGCGGTGAATTCCTCAGGTTCTGAGACCTGTTCGCCCGGAACGCCCATGCCTGCGGCCATCTGAACAAAGCCAAAGTCGGGGCCAGTTAGGTCCATGTGGGTGTAGCCGCGATTGCTTTCGGCATCGAAGCGGCCGCGGTAAACGTCAATATTGTGTTTCAGAATGCGGTATTCGCGGTTCGACAGGATCACGAACACAAGGTTTAGATTGTGATGCGCCGCCGTCCAAAGCGCCTGGATGCTGTACATGGCAGACCCATCACCCGAGACGCACACAACTGGCCGATCTGGGTTCGCGACGGAAACGCCGATAGCACCCGCCAACCCCTGGCCAATAGCACCACCGCGACCGGCGTAATAATCACCAGGGCCAGCAAAATCGATTGAGCGGGAGAAGTCGGTGCTGGCCGTAATTGCCTCTTCGACCATCACGACGTTATCCGGCAGTGCTTCTGCCATTGCCGCCATGGCAACGGACATTGGCATGGGACGACGGCCTGCGGCGCGGGCAGTGCGGGCCTTTTGGGCTTCGCGACTATCGGCTTGGGCGGCGGTCAAAGCATCAACGCGGGCCTTGGCGGCGGATGCGTCAGGCTTTGACATTTCCAGAAGGGCGGCGAGCGCTTGCTTGGGCGCGGAGATAACGCCAGAATTCAGGGTGAAGTTTCGCGCCAGCATTTGTGGCGATTGCTCGATCTGGAAGACATCCGCGCCATCAGGAAACGGGCTGCCGGGCTCGTACCATACGGGCTCGAAGAAGGGGCCGCCGATCAGCAACACGCAGTCAGCATCGCCCAACATGGCTTTGATCGGGCCTGCTTCAAACGGCAATCCGCCGCGCATCAATGGATGACGGGTGTCAGCAATGGCTTGGGCGTGCATGCCTTCGGTCCACACACTGGCACCAAGCTTTTCGGCCAATTGCAGCAGTTCGCCATTCGCCCCGGCGCGCGCAACATCATCGCCAGCGACGATGGCGGGAGATTTAGCGGCGGAGAGGGCTGCGGCGATATTGGCGAGCGCGGCCATGTCGCCCGTGGGCGCTTGGTGTAGCGGGCCAGACGTGACGGCGGCGTTCTCCGTTTCCTGCTCCATCACGTTGATCGGCAGGGCTACGAATACAGGCCCCTTAGGAGCTTCGTTTGCGACCTTGAAAGCGCGGCGCATGATGTCCGCCATCTCATCAGCCGTCTCTACTTGCACGGCCCACTTCGTAACAGGGGCCGCGATGGAAACGAGATCATGGCCAAGCACGGGACCTTGCAGCCGCATGCGCGTGTCTTGTTGGCCAGCAGTGATGATCACCGGCGCATTTGCCCGCATGGTGCTGTACATCATGCCCGCAGCATTACCGAGGCCGGGTGCGACGTGCAGATTCGCAATAGCCGTCTTCCCGCTGGACTGCGCGTAGAAGCTGGCGGCACCAACGGCGACGGCCTCATACAAGGCCACCACGTATTCGATGTCCGGGTAGTCTGCCAGATGATCGAGCAGCGGGCTTTCCGTGGTGCCGGGATTGCCGAATATCCGTTTTGCATCGTGAAGCCTTAGGCTTTCCAGAAATACGTCGCGACCCCGCATCATGTGCTCCTTGTCAGGCATTGCTTTAAACTGCGAGCATAGCGCTGAGCCGGACAGGCTGAAAGCTGCTGGAATGTCGAAGGAGAGACGCCATGTCGAATATCACCATTACGCCAATGACGCTGCATATTGGGGCCGAAGTCAGTGGAGTTGATCTCTGCCAGCCGCTGTCATCTGCGGACGCAAAAGCCATCTATCAGGCGTTTCTGGACTGGAAGGTGATTTTCTTCCGCGATCAGCCTTTGGATCATGCGCAGCATGTGGCCTTCGCGCGTTCGCTTGGCGATCCAACCATTGGCCATGCTGTCTTCGGCCATGTCGAGGATTATCCGGAAGTGTATTCGGTCGCGAAGCACCGAACGGCACAAACCCACAGTGCAGCTCGCATGCAGCGCGCCTGGACTGGATGGCATACGGATATCACGGCAGCGATTAACCCGCCGAAGGCCTCCATCCTGCGGGGCGTTACGATCCCGCCTTATGGCGGCGATACGTTTTGGACCAATCTGAATGCAGCCTATGAAGGTCTCTCTGAAACCATGCGCGGTATTGTGGATGGCCTGCGCGGCGTCCATCGTTTCCAGCCGCCCGCAGGTGCGGCGAAGGACAATGCGTACGATGAAAGCGTGAAGCGCCGCGAGCTAGAGACGGAGCATCCGCTTGTCACCGTCCATCCTGAGACAGGACAACGGCAGCTTTTCGTCAGCCCGTCATTTCTGAAATCCATCGTCGGCATGCATCCGCGCGAGAGCCAGCAGATATTGGAAATGCTTTGGGAGCATGTGGTCCGCCCAGAATATACTGTGCGTTTCAAATGGAACGCTGGGGATATGGCGATTTGGGATAATCGGTCGACATCACACCTCGCACCGTCTGACATTTTCCAGAGTGATTTTGATCGCCAGCTTTACCGGATCACGCTTGTTGGCGAGACACCGGTTGGCGTTGATGGTCAACCATCCAAATCGATCAAAGGCCGTCCGATCCTGGCGGTAGAGACGGAGCTTGCGGAGGTTGGCGATTGAGCGCGCTTTCGGCAGTTGACCAAGAGGCGGCCCGGGCCGCACTCGATGGCTTCATGGCGGCATTTAATGCTGAAGACGCTGAGGCCATTCGCACCCGCTGGTACCACTTTCCGCATGTCCGCTTTCATAGCGGCAAAGTGACAGTGATGGAGCGGCCGGAAGATTTCCATGCATTGGTATGGGATCGCAAAGGCCAATCCACAGACTGGGCGCGTACCGCATGGGATTACGTTGAGCTGATCGACGATGGACCAGATAAGGCCCATTTCCGTGTGCAGTTTACGCGCTTCCGTGAAGATGGATCGGCCATTGGCAGCTACAAGTCACTGTATATCGTGACCTTCAAAGACGGGCGCTGGGCGATCCAGGCGCGGTCGAGCTGGGCGGCCTGATTGCTATTCCCGTTCATGACGGTTTACGCTTCGGCCCATAAACCGAATCAGAGTTACGGAGGAAGGGTTTTAAATGGCTGATGGCATGTTGGAGGGCAAAGTTGTCCTTGTAACCGGCGCAGGACGCGGTATTGGCGCGGAAGTCGCCAAGCTGGCTGCGGCGGAAGGCGCGAAGGTCGTTGTGAATGATCTTGGCGGCAATGTGGATGGCGGCGGTGCCGATTCTACACCCGCACAAGAAGTGGTCGCAGAGATTCAGAGCAATGGCGGCGAAGCTGTTGTGAATGGCGATAGCGTCGCTGATTTCCAAGCTGCTAAGCGCATGGTGCAGCAGGCGGTTGATGAGTTCGGCCAGATCGACGCCGTGATCAACGTTGCTGGCATTCTGCGCGACGTCATCTTCCACAAGATGACCCAGGACGACTGGAATGCGGTCATCCAGGTGCATCTTAAAGGCACGTTCAATGTCAGCCGGGCGGCGGCAGATCATTTCCGCGCCCAGGAATCTGGCTCGATGGTGCACTTCACCTCAACGTCAGGGCTGATTGGTAACTTCGGCCAGGCGAACTATGCGGCTGCAAAGCTTGGCATTATCGGCCTGTCGAAATCCATTGCGCTGGATATGGCGCGGTTTGGCGTGCGCTCTAACTGCATGTCACCATTCGCGTGGAGCCGGATGATCGGGACGATCCCGTCAAACACGCCGGAACAGCAGGAACGCTTGGCCAAAATCAAGCAGATGACGCCAGCGCAGATTGCGCCTATGTGCGTGTATCTCGTGTCCGACGCGGCGAATGAGATGGGCGTTACGGCGCAGATCTTTGGCAGCCGCATGAATGAGCAGGTGTTGTTCGGCCAGAACCGCCCCATCCGCTCCATTCATCGCGAAGAAGGCTGGACGCCACGGTCGATCCATGAGGAAGGGATGCCTGCACTTGTGCCAAGCTTCGTTCCCAATGATCGCTCCGCGGACATTTTCTGTTGGGACCCGATCTAAAGATCAGGCTCAATTCGGATAAAGCAGTAATTCAGGCATAAGAAGAGGATTTGGACCCATGGCAGACGGGGTTCTTCAAGACAAAGTAGTGCTGGTCAACGGCGCAGGCCGTGGCATCGGCGCTGAAATCGCCAAGCTGGCGGCGCGCGAGGGCGCTAAGGTCGTTGTGAACGATCTGGGTGCAGCCGTTGATGGCAAGAGCGATGCTGACATTGGCCCTGCTCAGCAGGTTGTTGCAGACATTGAAGCTGAAGGCGGCGAAGCTGTCGTCAATGGCGGCGATATCTCCAAATGGGATGACGCCCAGGAAATGGTGCAGCAGGCGGTCGATACATTCGGCCAGATCGATGGTGTTGTGAATGTCGCCGGCATCCTGCGCGATGTTATCTTCCACAAGATGACAGAGGATGATTGGGATTCCGTCATCAACGTTCACCTGAACGGCTACTACAATGTAGCGCGGGCGGCGGCGGAACATTTCCGCAAACAAGAATCTGGCGCGATGGTGCACTTCACCTCTACGTCCGGGCTTGTTGGCAATGTTGGCCAGGCGAACTATGCGGCGGCGAAACTGGGTATTGTTGGCCTTTCGCAATCGATCGCATTGGACATGCAGCGCTTTGGCGTTCGATCAAACATCGTGTCACCTTCTGCGTTCACCCGCATGATTGAGACGATCCCGATCAAGGGGCCGGAAGGTGAAGCGCGTCGCAAGCGCCAGGAAGCCATGACCCCGCAGAAGATCGCGGCGCCTACGGTGTATCTCCTGTCTGATCTTGCGAGCGAGGTGACGGGGCAGATTTTCTACGTCCGCTCCAACGAAATCATGCTGATGAGCAAGAACCGGCCTGTCCGCACAGTGCATCGCAGCGATGGTTGGACGCCACAGAAAATCCATGAGCACGCAATGCTTGCATTCAAGCCACATTTCCTGGCGAATGACCGCTCTGCGGACTATTTTGTCTGGGATCCAGTGTAAGGCTCGCTTTGAATCAGAAAAACGTGACGATCGTTAAAACGCCCCGCCCCTTCCGTAAGGAGGGGGCGGGGTTGCGCGTGATGGGTTGGTCTTGGTTGCTTGTGGCCGCTACACTCATCGTCCTGTCCAGCCCGACACGCGCTGCCGAGCCTGCTCGTGCGCATATCGGTTTTGGGCCAGATCATCCACTGGCCCAAAGCGGCTGGCGAGCATTTGGCGAGCGGCTGGCGAAGACCAAAGGCGCGCCCAAGCTCAGCCTGTTTTTAAACGGGCCGCCGCCAAGTGATCCGGTTGCAATCGAATCCCTTGGCCGCAACGATTACGCCTTCGGTGCAGCAGCGCTTTCGGCATTTCCGACAGCATTTCCCTATGCCGCATTGCTGGCAGAGCTTGGCCTTGCTGGTGGTGAGGATGAGCTCGCCGCTGCAGCCGCAGCGACAGAACTACTTGCGTTAGATTGCGTTGCTTGCAGGCAGTCTTTTTTCCGCCGGCGCGTTGTGTTTTTGGGGGCTTATGGTGCGGCCCGCTATGTGATGCTGTCGCAGGCGCCAGCAAATACGGTAGTGGCGTTCCGCAGCCTCTCCGCGCTGACGCCGGGGAGCGCATGGGATCGATTGATCCAACGCCTAGGCGGTCGTGCGCATGAGGAAGATGGCGATCCGGGTGATCTTCTTGCGAAGGGGGCCATTACGGCTGCGATCGCAACGCCAATGGAACTGTCCGACCCAGATGTATGGCACCACGCGCGCTATGCCTTGAAGGCACCGTTTGGTGCTTATCGCGGCGGTGCTGCATTCCTGGGCTCTGCCGCATATTGGCAATCTCTTACCCCAAACGAACGCCGGGCCGTGCTGACAGCGACAGCGGATGGCATTGTTGGTGTGGTCTGGGGATATCAGAACATGGCGGATGCTGCTTTACGCGCCGCCGCTGCGCGGGGGCTGCAGGTGGATGTCGCGACACCGCAACTTGATGAAGCGATCCGTGCCGCTATCGCCGCCGATAATAAGCTGGTAGCGGAAACTGCAGGCGAACGGTTTGCCGTGCGTGACGCGGCACTTTTCCTGGACCGGTTCCTGCTACTTTACGACAAATTCGCTGTATTGCTCAGCACCGCCCGGGACGCGCCGAGTGCTGCTGCTGTCCTCAAGCGGGAAATATTTGACCGCATTCCGGTTGAGACCTACGGCCTGACAAAAGGATGATCCATGAGCTTCGAGCGCCCCTATGAGGGCATAAAAGTCGTCGATCTCTCACAAGGGATCGCTGGGCCATATTGCGCAATGCTACTGGCGCAGTGGGGGGCGGATGTCATTAAGGTCGAGCCGCCGGTGGGCGACTGGACACGTATTCTCGGGCCGCGCTATGGCGAACACACGGCGTTCTCACTCATCGGCAATATCGGCAAGCGCTCGCTCTGCCTGGACCTGAAACAAGACGAAGCGAAAGCCGCGCTCAAGCGGGTGCTGAAAGACGCGGATGTTTTTCTGGAAGGCTTTCGTCCTGGTGTGATTGACCGGCTGGGATTCGGCTATGAGGTCGTGAAAGAGATCGCGCCAAGCGTGGTTTATGTCTCCATTTCAGGCTATGGCCAAACCGGTCCACTAAGCCGCCAACCGGCAATGGACCCGGTATTGCAGGCATTCACGGGCTTTATGCATGCCAATCGTGGTGCAGATGGTGTTCCGCTCCGCACGCAGCCGATTGTTGTCGATATGACAACGTCCATGTTCGCGCATCAAGCTGTTGCGGCTGCGCTCTACGCAAAACGCGATGATCCAAGCCCGCGCTTCCTAGATATCTCGCTGATGCAGGGGGCCGCGCATCTGCAGGGTGTGCGGATGACAAGCACCCTGCAGGAAGGCCAAGAACCGCCACCAGGCTCTACACCGGGCGGCGTATACAGGTGTTCTGATGGATATTTGCAAGTTCTAATATTGCAAGAACGTGATTGGCTAACATTCTGTGATGCCTTCGGTTTTGACGATTGGAAGGCGGAAGAAAAATATCGATCGAACGCGGGGCGCGTTGCAGATATTGACCTGATCAATGCGCGCATCATTCCCATCTTCAGAAGCAAGACAACAGCGGAATGGAACGGATTGTTCTCTGAAAAAGGCCTCATGAATGAGGTGATCAATGATTACCTTGAGTTTGCTGACCACCCGCATCCAAATGCAACTGGCCTGTTCGCAAAACTCCCGCAGCCTGGATATCCAGAGCCGACGACGCTGTTGAATATTCCGGGCCTGCCAGCCCTGGAGCCAGGGATGGATCGAGCGAAAGCGCCTGTCATTGGATCGGATACTGCAGCGATATTGGCCGAAAACGGCTTCACGGCAGACGAGGCGGCAGCACTTCTAGCGTCTGGTGCTGCCAAAGAAGCAACAGCCTGACACGAGCAGATGGAGATCATTGACCATGGCACTGCCTGAAATTCTGCTGGCGAATGTAGAGGACTTTGTGGGTCAGGAACTTGGCCTGACGGATTGGACTGGCGTTGACCAATTACAGGTGAACGTCTTTGGCGAAGTGACCCGTTGGCGGACCTGGATGCATTGCGACCAGGAGCGGTCCCGCGCTGAAAGCCCCTATGGGGACACCATCATGCACGGCTTTTTCTATGTAAGCCTGCTGACCTATTTTAATGAGCAAAAGGGTCTGAACCCGCCCGATGGCGACTACCATCTGAATTACGGCCTCGACAAAGTCCGAATCCTCCGCCCCGTAACAATCGGCGACGGCATCCGTTTGCGCAGCCGGATTACCTTGAAGAGTGTTGAGGATAAGGGGGAGGGCAAAAAGCTCTGCTCCACAGCCCATCTGATTGAGGTCGAGGGTTCCGATGAGCCGGCAGCCTATGCGGAGTTTCTGGCCTATTGGTATCCGAAGGCGGAATAGCTGGTTTCTCAGGTGAAACATCGGAATCAGTTTGACTTAGCATAGCGTGTTGCTACGGTGCTTTGCGTACGGGTTAGCCAGCGAAGTTTGGCAGTCCGTTGTTTTTATCCAAGAGAGGAATTTCAGGATGCAGGGAATCCGCGCCTATGCGGCGGCGGCTGTCGGAGTGGGCATGATGCTCACGACTGGCGCAGCTATCGCCGAAACGCCGAAATATGGCGGCCACTTTACCTATGTGGTGCCGGCCAAAGGCCCACCAAGCTTCGATGCTCACCGTGAGACGACCTATGCGGTCATCCATCCGGTGCGCCCATATTATTCCACGCTGCTTCGGGTCAACCCGCAGAACCCAGCTGATCCAGCAGACTTTGTCTGCGATCTCTGCGTTGGCGACGTTCCCAAGGGCACGAATGACGGCAAGACCTTCACCTTCAAACTCCATGAAGGCGTTAAGTTCCATGATGGCACACCGCTGACATCTGCGGACGTGAAAGCCAGCTTCGACCGGATTATCTTCCCACCAAAAGGCGTTTCCAGCGCCCGGAAGAGCTTCTACAAGATGGTGGAATCGGTTGATACGCCAGACGCGTCAACGGTGGTGTTTCAGCTGAAATACGCCTCGACGTCGTTCATTCCAGCACTCGCAGCCCCCTATAACTTCATCTATTCCAAAGCCAAGCTGGACATGGACCAGCGCTGGTATGAGAAGAACATCCTGGGTTCCGGGCCGTTCGTCTTTAAGGAGTATCAGCCGGGCGCTTTCATGACCGGCGAAAAGAACCCGGATTACTATCTGAAGGGCCTGCCATATCTGGACAAGATCACCGCGATCTTCGCCAATAAGGAATCCATTCAGGTTCAAGCGCTTCGTGGCAACCGCGCCAGCGCTCAGTTCCGTGGCTTCCCACCCAAAACCCGTGACGATCTGGTCCGCGCGCTAGGCGACAAAGCCAATGTGCAGGAAACGGATTGGAACTGCGTGCTGCTGGCTACGCCGAACCACACCCGTAAGCCGTTTGATGATTTGCGCGTTCGCCGTGCGCTGACCCTTGCGGTTGATCGTTGGGGGGGGTCCCAGTATCTGTCTAAGATCGCCATTGTTAAAACAGTTGGCGGCATCGTCTACCCGAATCACAGCCTCGCTGCGACCAAGGAAGAGCTGATGCAGATGGACGGCTACAAGGCAGACCTTGAAGCCTCCCGCGCAGAAGCGCGTAAGCTGCTTGAAGAAGCTGGCATGGACCTCTCCAAGACCTATGTCTTCAACAACCGCGGCGTTGATCAGCCTTACAAGGTTGTTGGCGTTTGGTTGATTGACCAGTGGCGCCAGATTGGCCTGAAGTTCGAACAGAAGGTTCAGCCAACCGGCCCATTCTACGCAACGCTGCGTGAATCCGGTGACTTTGACGTTTCGATTGACTTTAACTGCCAGTCCATCGTCAACCCACCAATCGACACGTCCAAGTATCTCTCGTCCGACGTAAACCCCGCTAACTATTCCCGCGTGGTCGATCGTAAGCTGGACGCGATGTATGAGGACATGCTGCTCGAATCCGATCCAGCTAAACAGCGGGTCAAAATGCGCGCCTATGAGAAATATATTCTCCACGATCAGGTTACGCAGATGATTACGCTTTGGTGGCGCCGGACGACTGTCCACCGCTCCCACTTCAAGGGCTGGAAAGTCAGCCCAAGCCATTACCTGGGCCAAGCGCTCGATACGGTATGGCTTGACCCTGACGCGGACAAGTAAGCCGCTAAAGGTCTAACGACTAGGATGCGCCCGTGGATCGTATTTGCGATCTGCGGGCGTTCCATCTTTCGGAATGCTTGAGATAATGTGGCCTGGCATTTTGCCTAGGGCCCAACTTGTTAGAGAAACCGATGCATAAGTATCTGGTCAAACGCATGTTGATGATGGTGCCGACGCTGATTGGCGCCGCCATTCTCGTCTTCACGCTGATGCATATGATTCCGGGCGACATTTGTGCGCTTAGATATGCTGGCACAGGCGGGTCATTTGACGCTGGTCTGATTGAAATTTGCCGCGATGAATTGGGTCTGAACCGCCCGCTTTATATTCAATTTTTTAGCTGGCTTGGCGGCTTCTTCATTGGTGATTTTGGGGAGTCCATGTGGACCGGCCGCGCTATATCAGAAGAAATCGGCGTCCGCGCTGTGCTTTCGCTACAGGTCGCGATCATGGCGACAATCGTTAGCGTCATCATCGCTATCCCGCTCGGCACGATCTCTGCTATCCGCCAGAACACCTGGATCGACTATGTCGTCCGCTGCTTCTCCATCGCTGGTATCGCAATGCCGTCCTTCTGGCTCGGCATTCTCATCATGCTGGGACTGTTGTGGACGACGCAGCATTGGTTCGGCCAAGCTTGGATCCCGCCAATCCAATATGTCTCTCCGATTGAGGACCCGATTGGCAACCTAACGCAATTAATCTGGCCGGCGCTCGCGACTGGCTATCGATATTCAGCCGTGGCGACCCGTATGACGCGCTCGGCGCTGCTTGAAGTGCTGCGCGAGGATTATATCCGCACGGCCCGCGCTAAAGGCGTTATCGAAAAGCTGGTGGTCAACCGCCACGCCCTCAAGAACTCCATGCTTCCGGTCGTCACAGTCATCGGTATTGAGTTCGCGTTCCTGATGGGCGGCTTGGTCGTGACGGAGCAGGTGTTCAATCTGAATGGTCTTGGCAAGCTCTTCGTGGATAGCGTCACCAACCATGATTACGCGCTTACACAAGCGCTGGTGATGCTGGTGGCGTTCATCTTTGTGATGATGAACATCGTGATTGATCTCATATATGCGTGGCTTGATCCGCGCATTCGGTACAGTTAGGGGCCTGCAAATGAACACCGCAACCACGACTGCCGATGCACCTACGCAGCGCACATTCTTCCAGAAAGTCCGCCGCATGGCGCGCCGCCAGCCACTTGGCGCTGGGTCTGCCGTTTTCATCTTGCTGATGCTGTTCGTCGCTCTGTTTGCAGAGGTCGTTGCACCACAAGATCCACTCGATATGAACTTCGCAGATCAGTTGATCGGCCCTAACCTGACCTACCTCCTTGGCACTGATGAGCTTGGCCGGGATATCTTCTCCCGCATCATCTACGGTTCCCGTACGGCCCTGCAGATTGGCTTTATTTCAGCGTTTGTTGGTGCCACGCTCGGGCTGGTGCTTGGTGTCACCAGCGCCTATCTCGGCGGATGGTTCGACCTGATCTTCCAGCGGATCATGGACGTGTTCATGGCGTTTCCGCTGATCATTATGGCGCTCGCCATTGTGTCTGTGTTCGGGTCTGGCACCTGGAACGTGATCATCGCGATTACTATTCCATTCATTCCCAAATGCGCCCGTGTTGTACGCTCCAGTGCGCTGGCACTGCGTGACATTCCTTATGTGGATGCGGCGCGTGCTTCTGGCTTCAGCCATACCCGGATCGTGTTGGTGCATATGGTGCCGAACGTGATGGCACCATATCTGATCATGGTCACAAGCTTCGTTGGCCAGGCAATCTTGCTGGAAGCGTCGCTCTCCTATCTCGGCCTCGGCGTTCAGGAACCTACAGCGGCGTGGGGTTTGATGCTTCGTGGCGGCGCTGAGCAGTTCTTCGAATCTGCGCCCTGGGTTGCCATCTTCCCAGGCCTCGCGATTACGCTTGCTGTGTTTGCGTTTAACCTCTTCGGCGATGCATTGCGTGATGCGCTCGATCCGAAACTGCGCTCGATGTAGTTCAGCATGAGTGGATTGCTGACAGGCCCTGATGGCCGGGACCGTTGCCGCTGGTGTGGCGACGATCCCGAATATCAGCGCTATCACGATGAGGAATGGGGCGTCGTCCAGCGGGATGATCGCGTGCTGTTCGAGAAGCTCTGCCTGGAAGGCTTTCAGGCAGGGCTGTCCTGGATCACAATCCTGCGAAAACGCGATAACTTCCGCGCGGCCTTCGCCAATTTTGATCCAGTAAAGATCGCTCAGTTTGATCAGGCTGACATTGATCGCTTAATGGCGGATAGCGGCATTGTCCGCAATCGCCTGAAGATCGAATCGACCATCTCCAATGCCCAAGCCTGGCTAAAGATGATGGATGAGGAACCGGGTGGGTTCTCCAAGTTCGTTTGGGACTCGGTGGATGGCGAAACGCTGATTAACCAGCCGCAGTCTATGGCGGATGTACCTGGTAAAACGCCCGCCGCTGAAGCGCTTTCAAAGCGGCTGAAGAAGGCGGGGTTCCGTTTTGTCGGCCCTACGATCTGCTATGCGTTCATGCAGTCCATGGGTCTTGTGGACGATCACATGGTGGGCTGCTGGAAAAAGGGCGCTTAGGCGTCCAGCCCTAAGCGTCCGCTCGCCAATTTGGCCCCTGATGCCATCGCCCGAAGTTTTGCCCAGACAACGCTTGGCGCAACGCGGCCCATTCCAGCGGATGTATCGAAGCCGCAATCCGTGCAGGCCGTGATGCGGGTCGGGTCATCAATGGCGCGGGCGACGAGTTCTAACCTGTCCGCAACCACTTCCTCATGCTCGACAAAGTTTGTGAGCGTATCGATGACCCCCGCCGTAATGGTTTGATCGGGCGCTGGTGGGGAGGCTTTCAGAACGCGCCACTCATGGGCATGGCGGGGATTAGCAAACGGCAGCACAAAGCCGCCAACTGGCGCTTGCTTCACAACCGGCCATAGGTCTGCGAGCGCTGTATCTTGGTCATGGGGGGCTTCGTAATTGCCCCAGCATAGATGTAGGCGAATACGCTCTTTCGGTAGGCCATCAATGCCTTTGGCAATAGCGGTAATCGCACGTTCAACGAATTTCAAATGCGCTTGCGGTTGGCCCGCATATGTCACATGGCCTTCAAGCCCAAGCTCCGGACAGTCGAGCTGCAGCATGTGGCCATTGCGTAGGATGGTTTCATACTCGACACGGAGCGCGGCCGCGAGCGCGTCCAGATACGCTTCCTCGCTGTCATAATGCTCATTCTTGAGGGCGGCTGCGACGATACCAGGGGAGGGGGCGGTTAGGAATGTCCCCGCAAATTGATGGCCGCCGGTCTTCAGCGCTGAGGCGAAATCTGCACACTCTTCTTCGCAAGCCTCTGGGTGCTCATGGGCGATGGCCCCAATGGTTTTGGGCGGCTGGAAGTTGGATACGGCAGTTTTCTCCGCATTCGCTGCCGCCATTGCCGCCTGGAAGTCTGGGTATGCCGCAACATCCGCTTGCGGCTTTCGCTCCCACCGCCCGCCAATGCCGGAAAGGCGATGGCGGAGGTAGAGAAAGAACGCTTCCCGCTGCTGCTCGCCATTATTGGCGATATCCACACCTGCATCCGCCTGTGATTGGAGAATACCTGTCAGTGCTGCTTTGCCAGCCTCCGCCAATTCAATCGGATCAACGTGGCCGCCCTGTGAGCTCCGCGCATATAGGCCGGTCAGCGCCAATGGGCGTGGCAGGCTGCCAGCGTGGGTTGTTAGGATGCGTGTCATGCGGGGGTCCAGGCGTCATCCAGGAAGGTCAGCCAGTTTTCGCCCATAACATTGCGGATCAGGCTGTCATCCCATCCGCGCTGCTGCATGGCTTGGATCAAGTTTGGATATTCAGACATGCCATCCAGGCCCTTCGGGTTGGCGGGGCGAGATCCCGTCATGGGGCCAGCAACGCCAGCACCTATGCCTTTGTCACGCCGCAGCCACTCAAAGAAGTCCGCGCCATAGCCTTGGGTGAAATCAGTGCCGAGGCCAACCCTTTCTGGGCCTAGAAGGTTCAGCACGTATTCCAGCGTGTCCAGACAATCACCCAGGTCCGAATCATCGCCTTTGGGCAGGAATGGCGCATACAGCGCCACACCAACAAACCCGCCTGTGCCATTGATGCGCTTTAGCATGTCGTCCGGCTTGTTGCGCGGGTGGTCTTTCATGCCTGCTGGTGCCACATGGGTATACGCAACAGGCCGCTTGGAGACCTCAGCCGCGTCTTTGGATGTTTGTGGACCAACATGGGAAAGGTCGATCAAGATGCCAGCTTCATTCAGCAACGCCACCAGCCGCTTGCCATAATCTGATAGGCCAGGGTCCGTCGATTCCCAACACCCGGCACCAGCCAGGTTCTGCGTATTGTAGGTCATTTGTATCGTGCGCACGCCCACATCATGGAACAGCCATACGCGGTCCAGGTCGTCTTCAATTGGCCAACTGTTCTGGAAGCCTAGGGCGATACCTGTCTTGCCAGCAGCTTTGGCGTCTCGGATGTCCTGGGCGGACCGGGCTTGCACAATCAGGTCCGCGTTATCTTTGAACATGCGCTTCCAGCGGGCGATGTTGCCCATGGTCGCCTCGAATCCTTCCCATACGGCGCAGGTGCAATTGGCACCGGCAAGGCCGCCAGCATTCATTTCCTCGAAAACAGGACGGCCCCAGTTAGAGATGATGAGACCGTCAAAGATTGTGTAGTCATGCGCCATGGAATTGCCCGCTAAGTTGGTGTTGGAAGCGGTATCCTGGCAC
This sequence comes from uncultured Alphaproteobacteria bacterium, assembly GCA_938083135.1. GTDB lineage: Bacteria > Pseudomonadota > Alphaproteobacteria > Bin95 > Bin95 > VMCJ01. The sequence continues at coordinate 15,261 of CALLKY010000014.1, forward strand.
AGAATGACGGGCAGCGTTAATCCACTGTCGCCACGTAATCGAGCGGTAGGGCGGTCGTGACTTTCATCCGTTCCATCGCGAAGGCGGATGAGACGTCATAGATTTCGACGATGCTGATTAAGCGCTTGTAGATGCGGTCATATCCAGCAATGTCTGGGGCGACGATCTTGAGCAGATAATCAATATCTCCGCTCATCCGGTACACTTCCACGATTTCCGGCAGCCGGCTGACACCATCGGCAAACTTTTCCAGCCATTCCGGTTCATGGTGGTTGGTGCGCACAGATACGAACACTGTGACCGGCAGACCAAGCGTATCGGCGTCCAACAATGCGACCCGATTTTGGATAACGCCAGACCGTTCCAGCTTTTGTATTCGCTTCCAACAGGGTGTCTGTGACAGGCCGACCTGCTCTGCGATTGCAGCGACAGAAAGCGTCGAATCCTGCTGGATCAATCTCAGAATGCGTTTATCGATGCTGTCCATGGTCTATTGAACGTCCAATCAAGAGAAAAATATTCTCCTATATTGGCATTTTAGCAGAAACTTTGAAATGTTTTTTCGCGATACCTGCCTATGATTCACTGGAATTTGTAAAGCACTGGAGACGCGCTATGGCTAACCCGTTCACCGATCACCCTTCCAACGTAGGTGAAGGCTATTTTGAGCATATGGGCCAAGCGATGTCGTTCGCCATACCAATGTTCATCGGCGCGTGCGCGTGCTTGGTTCATGCGTTTTTCCCGTTTCTTTGCCTGAAGACAGGCAGCGGGATTGTCACGAACTTGCATGACCGCATGGTCACGCACCGGGTCAAGCCAGAGAACGAAGCCCACGTGGCACCGGCGGAATAGTTAGTTTCCAATCGCCTTCGTGACGGGCAGGCTGCCCCGGTCACCAGATGCGGACCAGCCGGTGATTATGCCGGAGAACATGCCCGCACCGCCGCCTGCACGAACGATCAATAGGCCGCCGTCGCGGAACTTGGATGCGCTTGTGCCGCGGCGACTTTCTGGCAGGCCTTCAGTAATTCCGCCTTCGCCCTGAACCAAAGCGTCTGCTGGGCCGGTCATAAGCTCCATCAGCCGTTGCATCAGGTCAGCCTTGCTCCATCCGGCGGCCTTGAAGGTGCGCTCGTGTTCGGGGCAAACGACGAGAATCGCGTCTGCTGCTGGCCAAAGCTTCGGGTGGTTCATAGCCTTCAAGCATTCCGAGATTGAGCGGGCGAGGCTTTCTGGATCGCGGGATTTTTGGTCAACAACGCCCTGAAGGCCATATCCTGCAAAGACTGAGACGGTGTTATCGCCTTCATTAAAGCCAAAATCCGTTGAGAGCGGCCGCCAGAATGATCCGGCCTCATCTTCCGCGAAGCAGTAGCTAAGCTTGCCGGGATTGCCGAGAGCGGCGCGGTCTATCCCGCCCGGTTTCCCGCCACCAACATTACGGATGATGAGCTGCACAGCTCTGCCAATCGTTAGATTGGCGCGATTGCCTTGGCCGAGCGCATTGTGCTTCCCGTTCATGCCGATCCGCTGAGCGATCGGGCCGTTGACCACGAATACTGGCCCCACATACATCGTTGTCGCCAGAACCCCATGCATGTTGAACGCAGGGTCGAGCGTCGCATCGAGCGCCGCGAGCACCACTGGGAAATATTCTGGTTTGCATCCGGCCATTACGGCATTGATAGCGGCTTTCTCCACGGTGCACGGGTCCAGGTTCGGCGGCACGATGCCAAGGATTTCCTGCGAATCCCGGCTGGTCCCTTCAAGCATCGCCAGCACGCGGGCCTCTGTTGGCGGCACGACGGGCAGGCCGTCCGACCAATCGCGCGCGAAGGCGGCTTCTATATCGTCTTCCTCGCCGCCAAGCGTTACGGACCTGGCTGTCAGGCCGGTTTCACCATGGCGGATTTTCAACATGCGGAGGGCCGCCGGCTCAACATTGGCAGCACCACAGCCCGGGCGGATCGGCGGTAAGCCCTCGCCAACGGGCTGGCCTGCGACCCGGCTCCATTCCGCACTATCCCAACCGTATGTCCGGTCTGTTTCCTTGCCGCTTTGCACACGGATCAGCGTCGGTACGATCTCCACATCCAAATTATAGGAGACCGCTAGTTCCCGGTCGTCGATGACCTTGGAAACCTGTTCCGGAAAAGACGGGTCATCCTGGCTATACACATCAAGCTGACCTGCTTGTTGCAGTGTTGCCAAAACGGGGCCAGCCAATTCACAGGTCGGGCAATCACGCTTAACAATAGCGATCAGGCCATCGCCAGTCGCGGCAAGCACTTCGGTTGGATTGGGCATCTGCTGCACTCACATAATCTGGGCGTATTTCGGAACTGTCCCCTATGATCGCCGAAACCATGGCCGAAAGGATAGCCCTTTGATCAAGCGTATTTCATTTTGGGGCTGGCCTATCTAAGGGTTTCGGTTCAGAGGTTTGCCCACTTGCGTAATACTTTCAAGAGGTTTTCGGTGGGCCTGTGATTGAAGCGCCATTCGCACTCTTTGAGATAGAGGTGAAAGTGCTGGCTAGGGACG
>CALLKY010000015.1 GCA_938083135.1 uncultured Alphaproteobacteria bacterium
GGCACGGCCGCCAATCAGTCCTCTGCCAACCAGATTAGCCCTTCGGCAGCCATCAAAAGCAAAAGCCTTGCAGATCAAGCCTTTCCCAACCATGCTTTCCTGGTTGGGACGATCCCACATGGGAAATCCCGGCTAAATACCTTTGGTTCCGTGGCGTTAGTGGATTGTATACGGTATCGGAAACATTGGACTCATGGGTTCCAAAGACTTCGCCCAGGCGGTAAATGGCGCATATGACGACAGAATCTGGAGACAGAGACGCACAGACTGAGCAAGAGCTGAAGCAGCTCCTGTTCTCACGCGAGCTCGCCCAGCTTTCAGACCTTCAGCGCCGCGCTGATCAAATTGACGCTCGCGTTGGCGACGGCCCTGCCCTAACGGAGAGTGTCGAAACTGTCCTGGTTGAGGTTTTACGCACCGCCCAAGCCCGGGACCACGAACGTGTCGCCAGCGCACTGGCTCCCTTAATTGTCTCCTCAATGCGCGCTGAAATTCGCAACTCGCGCGATATGATGGTTGAAGCGCTTTATCCAATCACAGGTCGGCTGGTCTCCGCTGCCGTTAAAGACGTCATCAAGCAAGCATTCGAGCAGGTCGACCAGAAGCTCGATAGCGCCTTGTCATTTGACCGATGGCGCGCACGGATCATCTCACGCGTCACAGGTCGATCGCAGGCGGAAATCCTGTTGAGCTATCGCCCCCGCTTTCGGGTCGAAGCATTCTTGGTGGCTGACAGAGCCACAGGGTCTCCCATCGCGCGCCATGGCGGATTTGGTCGCACGGATGGCGACGGCGAAAGTGATGATGAACTGTTCGCCGGCATGCTCAACGCAACACTCACATTCGCTCGTAATGCGCTTAGGGAAACCGAAGGCGGCGATCTGCGGCGGCTGGACTTCGGCGGCGCAGAACTGTTTCTGCGCACATCACCGACACTGTTGTTGGCTGTCCGGACCGCCGGGCCGCCGCCAGCGGATATCGATCAGCAGCTTGAGCGCCTATTTGTTGATTTCCTGAGCGCCAACCGTCAAACCATAAATGCAGGCGGCCCGGTTGACCCAGAAAGCGGCGTGGAACTTAGTGATGATCTGCTACGGCGGCTAAATGCCGTGTCCGCCAGTAGCGCCAAGCAAGCAAAAGGCCCGCCCTGGAAAGGCTTGATTGCTGCCGCGGTTGTCGCAGCAATTGGCTTATGGTTCGGCGGCGATATGTGGCTTGAGCGGAGCGCACGTGCCGACCTTAAAGCTGAAGCAGAAACAATCATCGCCAGCATCCCAGAGCTCACCGGGTACCGCGTTGAAGCCTCTGTCGATGACAAGGGATTGCACATAACCGGATTGGCCCCCACCCAAGCCATTCTTGACCGCTTGAGAACCTCGCTCACAACCACAGCTGCGGCGGCAGAAACACCGCTGACAATTGCCGTCAGCGCTCTTCCCGCCCCCGCTGCCCAGAATGCATCCGCCGTTGCCAATGCTTTGCTGCCGGAGGTCGAACGGCGGTTAGAGCCATTGTCCCGCACGGTGGCCGATGTTGCGTTTCGTACCCAAGATCTAGAGGACACAGTTGAGGACAATGCTGGTCGTGCCGCTGCACAAGCCGCTGCTGTATCAGCTTTACAATCCGCCCTCGCCGACGCCCGTGCAGGTCTTGCAGCGACTGCTGTAAGTGCTGAGGCTGCGCGCCGCCAAATCGCTGCTAATATCGCATCACAATTCGCGCGTGTTGATGGAGCCCTCGCCGCGGTAGAACGCACGCAAGATCGCGCAGCGGAACGCCTGGCTGAAACCAGGGTGGCTCTCAACGCCGCGGACGACCGTCTAGCTAGGGTCACATCCACTCTGACAGCCTTGCTCGAACAAGTGCGGTCAGAAACTGCCAGCCTATCCGCATCTGCGGATGCAACAGATATAAAAGTTGATGAAACGGCCCGTGCACTTACGGCTGTCGCTACATCAATTGAGGAAATTTCCAGCCGGATCCAGGCTGAGGCAGAAAGAATGTCTCAGGCAGAACTGCAATTGGCAAATCTGGCCAAGCTACCTGATGATACAGCGAACAATTCTGCTGGCCTGCAAACCATCGCCGCAGCGCTGGCCAGCGTAAACAATCAAATCCAGGTCGAAACGGACCGGATAACGACCGCAGAACGCGCCCTCGCAGCACTGGCGGCGACACCCGCTGCCACGCAGGACAACAGGGATCAGATCAGCACTCTTGCAGCGGATATCAATGCCCTGCGGACGCGGATCGCCAGCTTAGCGGAAGCTGATGCCAATCAGACACAAGCGCTTGCCCAGGCCGAAAAGCTGGCAGCCAGCCTTAGCGAGATTGAGCGCGCCGTATCAAAGCTACGAACGGTGCCTCCCACCCCGGCAGGCCCAGATCCCGCGCTTACCAGCAGAGTTGAAGACCTTGAGGCACGTGCGGGAGAGGCCATCGCAATCCTGGATCAACGGATTGACAGGATCGCGCGTGCGGCCGAGCCCAAAGCTGATAGCCCTGTAGAGGCCGCCAACAGGTCGCTTCGTCCGCTTGTTGTCACCTTTATCAGCAGCGACCAGCCGAACGATAATGACGAAGCGCTTGAAGTCCTGCGCAAAGCAGCCGACGTGGCCCTATCCATGCCAGCTAGCGTGAAATTGCGAGTCGTTGGATATGCTGACAGCGACGGTGCTGTTGAGGCCAATCGCATCACGTCGCAGCGTCGATCTGACTGGGCTTTCAATGCCTTGACAAAACTAGGCGTCCAGCCCGACCGGATGGTTTCTGTTGGTCGCGGCGCTGAAAGATTGTTAAGTGCGAGTGCTGATGAGACCAGTCCAAATCGACGCGTGGAATTCGAAGCATACTACGCTATAAACCCGTCTGAACGAGATTGACCGTGGCGCTGCGAAAATTGCGGCCCGCGCAGAAAGAATTGAGGGAGGAACAAAAGCCCATGGCCGATGACGCCAAAGGAACCGATGCAGATGCCGAGTCCGGCGATAGCATTGATAAGGTCCGTGAAATTCTATTTGGCGCGCAGCAACGCCAAGCTGATCAACGGTTTGGGAAGGTTGAGCAATATATCGACCGTGAAACGAAAGCTGTCGACGACCGCCTCCAAGAAGCAAAACGCTCACTTGAGCGACGCATTGAGGAGATGGAGACCAAGCTCAGCAACCAGTTGACCAAGCTTTCAGAGCGCATGGACGATTCGCTTGCCAGCTTCCGCAAAGAAGCTGACCAGAATCAAAAGCAGCTTTCTGACAGCTTGAGTACTGCCCAGCGCACACTCCGTGAAGAAATTGAAGCACAGAGCCGTCAGACACAGACGAAGCTGGCTGAACTCAAGGCTGATCTCGATGCAGCAGCCAGTGAGCTCGATGGCGACAAGACAAGCCGCGACGAACTTGGTGGCTATCTGATGGAACTTGGCATGCGGTTGAGCGGTGACGTCGGAGCTGCATCCAGTAAGGCCGGCAAGTCAAATGGCCAGCCGGATAAGAAATGAACCCGACGAGACGGCTGAGCTAAAGCGCCTCCTTTTCTCCCCTGAATTGGAGCTGCTTGACCGCGTGCGTGACCGCACTGCGGTGCTGCACAGTCGTGTCGGCGCGGACCCAGCACTTATCGACAGTATCCGTCGTGTCTTGGTCGATGTACTGCGCCAGTCTGGCGTGCACGACCATGACAGGGTGGCGGCTGCCCTGGCACCTTTGGTGCTGGATACCGTTAGGCGCGAGATCCGCAATTCCCGCGATGCAATGTTGGAATCGCTTTATCCTGTGGCCGGCAAGTTGCTGCAGGCCGCCATTGCACAAGCGATGCGACAACTCGCTGACAGCATCGCCAAGCCCGTCGATAGCGTTTTCTCGCCGAGCCTATGGAGTGCCAGGTTTTCGGCCTGGGGTTCTGGGCGCAAGGTAGGTGATGTCCTCCTTGCCCGCTCCCAAACGTTTGTGGTCGAGCGCGTATTACTAATCCATCGACCAACGGGCCTTCTGGTTGGCGACAGCGGCGCTGAAGATGACGTGGCTGAGGACAGCGAACAGCTGGCCGCATTGCTGTCCGTCGTTCAGACATTCGCCCGGGATGCCTTTGCCGGACGGACGGATGGATTTGTCCGGGGCATCAAATTCAGTGACCGCGAAGTGCATATTGCCGGTTCCGTAACATCCCTTCTTGCCGTCAAAACACGTGGCCGAGCGCCTGATGACCTAGAAGAGCGTCTACAGAACGCCCTAATGGATGTTTCAAGCCGATGGGCAGACCCAATACAGGACTTCGCTGGTGCGCTGCCTCCCGGTGAGCGGACAGAGCTGCAGGCCGATCTTACGGTCGCGAACGAGCAAATTTCCGGCAATGCAGCCGGTGCAGCCCCAAAGCGCAGGCCGACGACTGGGCTTGCTATCCTTGGCCTCATAGCTCTTGGCCTAATCGGCTGGTTTGCTTACAGCGCCTTTCAAAATTGGCGCGATAGCCAGGTTGACGACAAAGCCGCAACCTTGATCGACACGCCAGAATGGCGTGGATATCCGATGTCATTTGACTATGAAGGGGATGATCGCACGTTAGCCGCCAGCGGCTTGGCCCCCAATGCCACCGCCGCCGCGCGCCTGCAATCTGGATTGCAGCAGATCGATCGTGTCGGCAGTGTCGTTTTCAATGTAACCCCGATGAGCGGGCAAGCAGCCACAACCGCTCAGCCATCCGAAAGTGCACTGGCCGCACGCATCGCCACGCTTGAGAAGCAAAACAGCGGCGGTGGTGTAGACCCTGTTAGCCGGATCGCACTTTGGCTGGCGCAGCATCCCATCCAGTTCAATGAGCGAGATAGCTTTGCGGACAGGCGTGCTGCTGAACAGCGCCTGGATGCTGTCGCCCAACTCATAACGGCCTGGAACCTTGATTTCAAAATCTTGGTCACTGGTTACGCCGACCCGACTGAACGTCGACCACGCCGGACCTCAAGCAGACGCGCAGATTTGGTCGCTGCCGCCCTGACTGGCCGCGGCGTTCCTTCTGAACGTTTGATTGTTCTAGGACGCGGCGGGGAAGCCCTTGTGGCACCGCCAGGTGACACCGCAAACCGCAGGGTCGCGTTTGAAATCGCCTGGCGGTAGTCTGTTAGATAACAATTGTTAGAAATTACCGGAAAGACCCTAGGCCTATGGTATCGGTCACACGCAAAGTTTGCCTGCTCGGAGAATTCTCCGTCGGCAAGACCTCCATCGCACGGCGCTATGTGACCGGAACATTCACACCGGATTATCATGCAACGCTCGGCGTCAATATCTACAAATTCGCTGACGCCTGGACCTCTGAAGAAGGCCAGGACATTGAAGCCAATCTTTTGATCTGGGATATTGAGGGCGGTGAATTGGCCCCTGGCTTGCGCGAAAGCTATATTACAGGTGCTGCCGGAGCCCTCGTAGTCGGCGATATCAGCCGCGCAGTAACGCTTGATGCAATGGCCGGGCATGCGCAGATGTTTGCCAATGAAGCACCAGGCCGCCCCCTGGCTTTCGCGTTCAATAAGGCGGACTTGGCGGCTGCTACAGAAACAGATGGTATTGAGCACGCGCTAGCGGAGCGGTTTGATGCACCGCAGCGCCGCGTAAGTGCAGCCACGGGCGACCAGATCATTGACCTATTCCGCAGCCTGACTGAACGAATCGTCCGTATTGGCGTTTAAGGATTATCAGTCCACATCCGTGGCGCGGGACTTGCTGAGTAAGCCCTGGGGGCAACGACGCGCGAATGAGAACCGGAATATGGGGCTACCGCTGTCAATAGACGAGACATTCATGTCGCACATTGAGACTGATCCAGGTCTAAGCAACGCCATAATGAGCCTGATCCAATCGGGTGAGATCGGTATTGTGACCGTGAGCCAAGCTGGAGTAGTCACACAATCCGCTGGCGTTTTGGCGGACTGGGCTGTGCCTGGTGCCATGGTTGAAGAAAATGCGCCATGGCTTACAGGCCTTGGCGACAGGATCGCGGCGATTGGTACCGACGCAGCACCGCCGCTGCGGCTAGAGCATATCGCCGTCCTGGACGACAAAGGACAGCACGACCGGGTTGTCTCTCTGAACGCGGTGACCGCCACAGAAGCCGGTGCGACGCTGCTTGTCTTGCGAGACGCAACACAGACAGCCATCTTGCAGCGCGAGGTCCTACAGCAACGCAATGCTCTGGCACTTGCTGAAGCGGAGGTCAAAGCTGCCCAGAATGCAGCAGAAGCCGCTAGCCGGGCTAAGTCTGATTTCCTGGCCAAGGTCAATCATGAGCTTCGCACCCCCCTACACGTGGTCCTTGGCAATGCCGAGCTTCTTGCTACGACCAGGGGCTCGCTTTCGGCTGACGAACGCGAAAGCCTTGCGGATGATTTGTTATCGGAAGGCCAATATCTGTTGGGCCTCATTGATGATCTGCTCGATCTGAGCCGGGCAGAGGCTGGGGCACCATTATTGGAGGTCGATGCCTTCCTGGTGGATGATGTTGTCTCGGAGTGCATTGCTGCCGTCTCTGCGCACCTCTATGCCGAAGACATCACGTTTGAATATGCGCCAGCCGCCGAGAATACGGAGTTTGTTGCAGATCGCCGAGCCATCCGGCAAATCGCATCTAATCTACTATCTAATGCAGCAAAGTTCTCACCAAGTGCTGCGACTGTTCGCATTCAGCTCACAACGTTATCTGATGGCCTCACACTGACCGTCATCGATAGCGGACCTGGATTGACCAAGCAGGAAATCAAGCAAGCCTTAGAACCATTTGGGCAAGTCGCTAACCAATCAGAAAGCCGCGCACCACGTGGTGCTGGGGTAGGCTTGCCACTGGTTAAGGCGCTCTCGGAAGCCCACGGCGGATCGCTGCGGTTAGAGAGCACCAAGGGCAATGGATTAACAGCAAGCGTATGGCTACCAAGACCATGAATATCACATCTAGAGCGGATTGAGCGGCAATTGAATCATTAGGGATTCCGTTTGGCGTTATTTTGTGATTCATCATGAGGGCTGGTGAAGGAGGCCAGCCTGCATGGCCAAAGCCCTCTCTGTCGATCTTCGCCGTCGCGTCGTAGA
>CALLKY010000016.1 GCA_938083135.1 uncultured Alphaproteobacteria bacterium
CCTAGCCAGCACTTTCACCTCTATCTCAAAGAGTGCGAATGGCGCTTCAATCACAGGCCCACCGAAAACCTCTTGAAAGTATTACGCAAGTGGGCAAACCTCTGAACCGAAACCCTTAGATAGGCCAGCCCCTTATTTTAAGTTGGCGGTCTTCGTAGTTAGCGTTGTTCAGGAATTGGATCTTACCGCTTCCCGGTGTCACTAACTTTGCGCCGTCTGAACACCCCCTACCATCCCCACCAAACCCACACTATCCTAAGCGCCTGCCCGCTTAGGAGTCGCCGCTTATGATCGCCACCGTTGATCCTATCACCACGTCCGTTGTTCAGCATCGGCTGACGGCTATTGTTGAGGAGATGGGGGAGGCGATGTTGCGGACGTCGTATTCGCAGATCCTCAATTCCTCGCGGGATTTCTCTGCCGCTATGGTGGACCGGGACTGCCAATTGGTCGCCCAGGCGGAGCATATTCCGGTGCATGTGGGTGCCATGCCCTGGGCCGCGATGGCTGTACGGGATTACTTCGGTGATGATGTGCATGAGGGCGATCTGTTCCTGGTGAACGATCCCTACCTTGGCTATGGCAGCCATTTGCCGGACGTCACAGTGTTCGCACCCGTATTTGTTGAGGGCGAGGTCGCGTTCTGGACGATCAACCGCGCGCACCATAGCGATATCGGCGGGTCCACTCATGGCGCCTATAACCCCGCCGCCACGGAAATTTTCCATGAGGGGCTGCGTATCCCGCCGCTCCGCCTGTGGGACCAGGGCAAGCCGAAGCTGGACCTGCTGGATATGCTGGCCGCCAATGTCCGCCATCCACGGGATTTCAAGGGCGACCTGGCCGCGCAAATCGGCTCCGTCAAGCTTGGTGAGCGCCGCATGAAGGCGCTGGTCGAGACCTTTGGCGCGGAAACCGTACTGCAAGCCTGCCGCCAAATTCTGGATGGCGCTGAGGCCCGCACACGCTCCGAAATCAGCCAGTGGAAAGATGGCGTCTACAAAGGTGAAGCGGTGCTGGATGATGACGGCCATGGCCGGGTCGATATCACCATCCGCGCGACGGTGACTGTCAACGGGTCCGATATTGAGGTGGACCTGACGGCGTCTGACCCCGAAAGCACGGCCTTTGTGAACTCATCCTTCGCGAATATGCAGTCCGCCTGCGCGCAATCCCTGGCCTATCTTATTGACCCGAGCATTCCGAAGAACGCTGGCGCATTCCGCGCGCTGAAAGTGGTCGCCAAGAAGGGCACGATTGTGTGGGCGAATGACGGCAAACCCGTCACCATGTGCACCAGCCATTGCTCCAACGAAATTATCGAAGCGATCATCGTGGCGCTATCGGAAGCCTGCCCCGACAAAGCCATGGCGGGCTGGGGGCGGCGCTTGCGCATCGCCATTAAGGGCGAGGACCCACGCAATGGCAAAACCTTCATCTGGCACCTGTTCCATGCCCGGCCCGGCGGCGGCGCGTCCCCCGGCGGGGATGGCTGGCACAATTCCGGTGAGTGGCATTCTGCAGGCGGCTTGAAATTTGGCAGCGTCGAAGTGGCCGAGGCCCGCTTCCCACTGCATTTCCGCACCCATGAATTCCGCCCCGATAGCGGCGGCGATGGCGAATATCGCGGCGGTGCTGGCGTGAACCTGGAAATGGTGGTGGAGACCGATGGAGACGCCGTCGCCAACACCGCCGGAGACGGCCTCCGCCATGGTGCGCGCGGTATTCTCGGTGGATCAGACGGCGCACCCCATGACTATCGCCAACAACGCGTTGACGGCACAGAAACACGGCTGCCAAGCAAAGCCGTCGGCCTGCCAGTCTCCAGCGGTGACGTATTCGTTGTGTCCAGCGGCGGCGGCGGCGGATGGGGTGACCCTGCGAAACGCACGGATGCAGACCACGCTTCCGACAAGCGCGACGGCTTCACGTCCAACTAAGGCAGTCCGGATATGACGACAGATATGATGCGCATGGGTTCTGGTGCGGGCTTTTCGTCCGACAGGCTCGGCCCCGCCGTTGATCTCGCCAAGCAGGCCGAACTGGATTGGCTGGTGTTCGAAACTATTGGTGAGCGGACCTTGGCATTCGGCCACCGGGACCGACTGGCGAACCCATCACGCGGCTATAATCCGCAGCTGGCGGCGCGGATGCGCGGCGTCCTCCAGCCCTGCCGCGACCAGGGCACACGCATCATGACCAATATGGGCGTGGCGAATGTTGAAGCCGCTGCTGAAGTCGTCATTAGCGTTGCCCGTGAGCTCGGCATGAAGGGCCTGAAAGTCGCTGCCGTGCTGGGTGACGAAGTGACGGACCAGTTGAACGACGACACCATATTGTTCGATTACGGCGGGCGCACACTGGGCGAGGTTGACCGTCCACTTGTTGGCGCAAACGCCTATCTCGGCATCGATGCGATTTTGCCAGCTGTTGAAACGGGTGCCGATGTGGTCATCACAGGCCGCGTCGCTGATCCATCATTGTTTCTAGCCCCCATCGTCAACCAGTTTGGCTGGGCGCGGGATGACTGGGCAAAGCTTGGCCAGGGCACGCTTGTCGGTCACCTGATGGAATGTGGCATGCAGATCACTGGCGGCTATTTCGCAGACCCAGGTCGCAAGCATGTGCCAAGGCCCGCTGAATGCGGCTATCCCATCGCTGCAATTGACCCCGATGGCGGTGCCGAAATCACCAAGCTTGAGACCGCAGGCGGCATGGTCAACATGGCGACGGTCAAAGAACAGTTGATGTATGAGGTCCACGACCCGACGCGCTATCTAACGCCGGATGTGACGGCGGATTTCTCCACCGCACGCCTCAATGAATCCGGCCAGGACCGTGTGCGCGTCGCCAGTGCTGGGGGCACAGAACGCCCAAAACAACTTAAGGTGACCGTTGGGTTCGACGGTGGACTGCTCGGCGAAGCAGGGGTGAGCTATGCAGGCGTCAACGCCGCCGCCCGCGCCCGGCTCGCGGCAGATATTCTGCGCCAGCGGTTCGATGATGTACCGGGCATGGCCGGACAATACCGGGTTGATTTGATCGGCCTGAATTCCGTCCACGGAACCGCCAAGCCAGATGCTGAAGGCGAAAGCCAGGATGTCCGAGTGCGCGCCGCAATGCGTTCTATGGACCGGGATATGATTGAGACCATGCTTTGGGAAGTTGAAGCGATGCTGTGCTGCGGCCCGGCAGGCGGCGGCGGGTATCGTGGCCAGATCACACCGGGCGTTGTCACGCACTCGACAATGATTGACCGGGACGCCATTTCCCCAAGCGTAAAGGTGTATGAGGCATGAGCCGCAAAGTGCCATTGCACGACCTCGCTCACGCCCGCGCTGGCGATAAGGGCAACACATCCAATATATCCGTGTGGGCCTATGATCCGGGCGACTATCCGCTCATCAAAGACCAGTTGACTCCAGAGCGCATCAAAGCCGCATTTCCCAAGCTTATTACCGGGGATGTTGTTCGCTATGAGCTAGACCACCTACACGGCCTAAATTTTGTCCTGGGCGAAGCGTTGGAAGGCGGAGTGAATACATCACTCGGCCTTGATAGCCATGGCAAATCCTGGAGCTTCCTGGTTCTAGGGCTAGAACTCGACGTGCCGGATAATTTGACTTGATGGCCCAAAAAGACTGTTGGAGCAATTGATGTATCGCATTGGCGTAGATGTAGGCGGCACGTTCACGGATGTGGTCGCGGTGAGCGATGATGGTGGCGTGACGCTGGCCAAGTCCCCCTCCACGCCGGAGGACCAGTCTATCGGGGTGATGGACGGCCTGGAACGGTTGGCCGCGCGCCTGGATACGGATCTGGCAGGATTGTTCGCCCAAACGGATCGCATTGTTCACGGTGCCACGGTCGCCACCAATGCGCTGCTGGAGCGCAAAGGTGCGAAAGTTGGCCTGCTCACGACGGAAGGCCACCGGGACATCCTGGAAATGCGGGAAGGCCTGAAGCCTGATCGCTACAACATGCGGATGCCGCCTGCCCCACCGCTGATCCCGCGCAGCCTACGCCTTGGCGTTAAAGAACGGCTGCGGCCCGATGGACGGGTAGAGGTGGCGCTCGACCAGGCATCGCTTGATGCGGCCATCGCCACGCTAAAGCAGGAAGGCGTTGAAGCGGTCGCGATCTGCTATCTGCACGCCTACAAAGATCCTACACACGAACGCGCCAGCGCGGAGGCCGTGAAGGCCGCACTGCCGGGCAAATACGTGACGATTTCTGCCGACGTACTGCCCCAGATCAAAGAATATGAGCGCGTTTCGACAACGGCAGTGAACGCCTATGTCGGTCCTGCTGTCGGACGCTATCTGGGACGCCTGGAAAATCGCCTGAAGGATTCAGGCTATGCCGGTCCAGTCCTGATTATTCTGTCCCACGGCGGAGTAGCACCTATTCAGGACACGATCCGCTTAGCCGCAGGCACAGTTCTATCCGGCCCTGCTGGCGGTGTGGCGGGTGCACGGCGTTCTGCTGAACTTCTGGGCGCGCCGAACCTGATCCCGTTTGATATGGGCGGCACATCCACAGATATTTCCTTAATCTCCGGCGGTGAGGCCGCCCTTTCGTCAGACCGCGGCGTTGGCGGTGAGCGGGTGGCGTTGCCATCGCTCGATATCGTTTCCATTGGTGCGGGCGGCGGTTCCATCGCCCGGGTTGATGCGGGCGGCGTGCTGCATGTCGGGCCAGAAAGCTCTGGCGCGCAACCAGGGCCAGCCTGCTATGGGCGCGGCGGCACACAGCCGACAACGACAGACGCCAGCGTCGTGCTGGGCCTGCTTGATGCCGAGAACTTCCTTGGCGGTGCGGCCACTCTCGACAAACCGGCGGCGGAGACAGCGCTTGACGGCCTCGCCGAAACGCTGGGCCTGGACCGGATGACCGCAGCCGAAGGCGTCCACCGGGTCGTCAACACCAATATGGCAGAGGGCGTGCGCCTTGTATCCGTGCGTCGTGGCGTTGATCCGCGGAAGTTCGCAATGCTGTCCTTCGGCGGTGCTGCGGGCGTGCATATCACGGAGATCGCGCGGCAATTGGATGTGGACCGGGCGTTCGCGCCACGCGTTGCTTCCGTTCTTTCAGCCTGGGGCATGCTGGCGACGGACCTGCGCTTCGAGGCGTCGCGTAGCCATATCGGCGATGCGACAGCACTGGATGCGGGCGCTCTTCGCAATCTGTTCAGTGAACTTGAAGCCGAAGCGCGCGCCCGCCTGGATACCGCTGGGTTTGAGGGCGACGTGCAAATTCGTCCCTCTGCCGATATGCGCTATGGCGAGCAGATCTTTGAGATTGATGTGGCGCTGGATGGCCTGGATTTCAGCGCCGATAATTTGCTGGACGAAGTTGCCAAACGCTTCCATGCCCGCCATGAGGAGCTGTTTACCTACAGCCTGCCGGACCAGGAACCGGTGCTGGTGAACGCGCGCGCCGCCGCGATTGGCGTGCTGCCTGCCCTGCCACAGGAACCGGCTGCCCCGCCTTCTGAACCCGCCCCGCCTAGCACCCATCGCCAAGTCTATATGGGTGGGGAATGGTTGAAGACGCCGGTTTACGATTTTGATGCGCTGGCACCTGGGCAAGAAATCGCTGGCCCGGCCATTGTTGAATCTGAAACAACCACCGTTGTGTTGCGGCCCTTGGATGTCGCAACGACAACGCCCTTCCGCTGGCTGGATATCAAAGTTGGGCGCGCAGGTGGCTAACCGTAGGCCACCGCCAGTAGCACAAGCCCAAGCGCTAAGCGGTAGATTACGAATGGCATGAAGCTGGCGCGTTTTAGCCAGCGCATCATCAGCCAAATGGCACCATAAGCGGCGATGAATGAAAGTGCTGCCCCAAGCGCTGCATCAGCGCCCAATGCCACATCACCCGCTTGCCAGAGGTCGAGGCCTGCAAGCGCGCCAGCACCAGCAATCGTTGGGATTGCAAGCAACAGGGCGAACCGTGCCGCTTCCTCCCGGCTTAGCTGAAGCGCGCGCGCTGCTGTCATCGCAACGCCGGAGCGGCTGACGCCGGGAACAAGTGCGAAGGCCTGCGCAGCACCGATTGTCAGCGCGCCCTTCCAGCCAAGATCAAGCGTGCGTTTGGCTGCGGGCAACCGGTCCGCCCATCCAAGCGCCAGGCCGAAAATCAGCGTGGTCCACGCGATGGTTTCTACACCGCGCAAATGGTCTGTGATCAGGCCTTTCAGCATAGCACCGGCGAGGATAGCGGGGATTGTTGCAACCAGAACCAGCCAAGCCAACCGCGCGTCGCCTTCGCGCCTTCCTACGATCAGCCCCAATCCGCCCCGGATCAGTGCGGCAACGTCTTTGCGGAAATACAGCATGACAGCGAACAGCGTGCCGACATGCAATGCAACATCCAGCGCCAACATATTGGCACCACCACCTGCGTCCCCCCAAGCAAGGCGCGTGAGCACCAGATGCGCGGAAGAACTAACGGGCAGAAATTCGGTAATGCCTTGAACAAGCGCCAGCAGCGCCAAAAGTGCGAACGGCATTGACTGGCAGCCAGATCAGCGTTGTTGCAGGAAGGGCGCTAAACCGTTTGGAATACGGTTGTTCAATTCAGCGTCCAGGCGCGCAGCCACATCCCTCAGCATCCGGTCGAGCTGCTTGCGCTTTTCGTCCTCATCCGCACTTTCTTTGCGGGTGGAGATAAGGCTCGCGTCTGCCCGCACTTCACCGGTTCTAGCGCCGCTCGGGTCCGTCGCCGTGATGACGACTGCCAAGGCGACGGTCACTTCCGCTTCGGCATTATCCGTAAAAGCTGCCGTGACACCTTTTGGCTTCTGCACAAACTTCTCGCTGGCTTCTGCACGTTCGATCAGCACGGTGATTGTACCGCGCGAGGCAGCATCGGGA
Organism: uncultured Alphaproteobacteria bacterium; assembly: GCA_938083135.1. GTDB lineage: Bacteria > Pseudomonadota > Alphaproteobacteria > Bin95 > Bin95 > VMCJ01. The sequence goes on from CALLKY010000016.1 coordinate 6,879, forward strand.
CGCAGCCGGGTGGCGGCCCAGCGTCGGACAGTTGCCGAAGGTGGTTCTGCAATACGGATGGCGACTGCGGAATCTGGCGGTGTGACGCCTGGGCCTTCCTTGGTCACAATCTGGTCTGCGGACACAGTCCAGACCGGGTTTTCAGCGAACGTCACAATACCCGGCTGATAGGATGCGACAGGTGCCGTGCAGGCCGTCAGCGCGAGCGCAATGCTTGCTACGAGAACCCCCCTTCGTTTGACCTGATATTCAGGCAGAATCTTCGCTGAAAAGCGCATCAAGGGCTGCATCATCAAACCGCTCCGTTTTTCCGCAGAATTCACATGTGACGTCGATAACGCCATCGACCTTGCAGTCTTCTACTTCGCTTCGGGGCAGTCGTGCCAGCAAATCATGGAATTTATTGGGCGGGCATTCACACTCGCCGCTGATGGCAGATGGCTCAAAAATCCGCACGCCATCCTCATGGAACAGCTTATAGAGCAAGTCTTCAGGTGCCTCAGAGTGCGCCAGCATTTCTTCAGACGTCGCGGTGGCCAGCAACGCCATGGCGCGCATATAGCCCTCGTCCTCTTCCCAGGTCTCCGGCGGTGGCCGGAACGCATCGACGCTACCGCCTGACACGGCTTCGCCGCCCGTTTCCGGAACCCGTTGAACCAACAGCGCCGCCCCGCGCCAGCGGCCATCTTCACCGCGTTCACATGCTAGGCGCAGGCCCGTTGGGATCTGTTCGGATTGCCTGAAATAGTGGTGAACGCTGTCTGCCAGCGTCTCGCCTTCAAGCGCCACAATACCTTGGTAGCGCCCCTCGCCACCGTCCCGTTCGACGGTGAAAGCCAAATAACCACCACCGAACATCCGCGCGACGCTTGGGCTGGTTGGCAGGTCCGCCACCTTGTCCGCGTTAAAGCCGACATATCCACGCAGATGACCGCCCGTATCCACATCCGCCACTAGAATTCGCATGGCACCCTCACCCTGAACCTGCAAGGTGAACTTGCCTTCGAACTTCAAGGTCGCAGACAGTGCTGCCGTTAGCGCAATCGCCTGCCCAAGCACGTCAGACGCAGCTTCCGGGTAATCATGACGGCGCAGGATCGCATCAATCGCTGTATCAAGTTTGACAAGCCGACCGCGCAACCCGCTTTCGACCAGTTGAAACGGCAATACAAAATCGCCACCGAGCGCCCGCAGGCTACCCAACACAGGGTCCATCATCGTCATGTCTCCAGCACAGCCCTATCGCTGGCGCGTTCAGCCAAGGCAATAAGCCAGAATGCCCTTTTTGGAGTGCAAACGGTTCTCCGCCTCATCCCAAGCTGCAGACTGCGGGCCATCAAGCACCGCGTCGGTCACTTCCTGGCCACGTTTGGCGGGCAGGCAGTGCAGGAAGATGGCTTCAGTTTTCGCCTGTCCCATCAGGGTTTCATCGACACGGAAAGGCGCCAGCATATTGTGCAGCGATGGCTTGTCGGACTCATCACCCATTGAAACCCAAACGTCTGTTACAACAACGTCCGCGTCCGTAACGGCTTCTGAGGCATTGTGGGTGACAGACACCTTGGCACCAGCTTGCTTTGCCCACTCAAGCGCTTTCGCTGCTGGCATGCGTTCTTCCGGGCAAGCAATCGCAAGCTCGAAATCAAACCGCGCGGCAGCATGCATCCAGGAATGCAGCACGTTATTGCCATCTCCCGACCATGCGACCTTGAGGCCGGACAGGTGACCAAAGCGTTCCTGCATGGTGATCAAATCTGCCATAAGCTGGCAGGGATGTGACCAATCAGAGAGCAGGTTGATGACCGGCACAGTCGCGTGATTTGCCAATTCATCCAGCTTGGCGTGATCGCTCGTTCGCAGGGCGATCGCGTCCACATAGCGGGAAAGCACCCGCGCCGTATCGCCCACGGTTTCGCCGCGGCCCAATTGGCTATCGTTAGGGTTCAAGACAACCGTATTGCCGCCCATCTGCTTTACCGCGGTTTCCAGGGAAACACGAGTGCGAGTGGAGGGCTGCTCGAACATCATCAGCACTGTCTTGCCAGCTAACGCATTGGCAAGGTCCGCTTCACCCGATTTAACACGCGCCCCGATCTCCAGCATATGCTGGAGATCGGGGGTGTCGTAATCGGCCAAATCAAGAAAGTGCTTGAGGCCGGTATCCGTCATGCGGCAGCGGCCATAGAGGCGAGCGCTTTGTCGAAGGCATCCACGACGTCACCGATCTGCTCGTCTGAGATGATCAGCGGCGGCAAGAAACGCACGACATTCTCGCCAGCAGGCACCGTCAGCAAGCCTTGCTCACGGCAGGCCGCAACGACTTCGCCGTTCACGCCTTTGACTTTGCAACCGAGCATCAAGCCCATGCCGCGCACGTCCTCGATCTGATCAGGACGCGCTTTAGCCAGCGCCTCCAGCTTATCGCGGAACAGTTTGGCCTTGGCATTGACGCCAGCAAGTACGCCTTCATCCAGCAGCACATCAAGCACAGCATTCACAGCAGCCGACGCCAGCGGGTTACCGCCAAACGTAGAGCCATGGGTGCCAGCGACCATACCAGCAGCCGCTTCTTTGGTTGCAAGGCATGCGCCGACGGGGAACCCGCCGCCCAAGCCTTTTGCCAAAGACATAACGTCCGGCTGAACGCCCGCCCATTCATAGGCGAACAGCTTACCGGTCCGGCCCATACCGCATTGCACTTCATCAACACCCATCAGGATGCCAAATTCATCACACGCAGCGCGAACGCCCTTGATGTAGTCGATATCCATTGCGCGGATACCGCCTTCGCCTTGCACAGGCTCAATGATGACGCCTGCAGTTTCAGCCGTGATGGCGCTGCGCAGCTCATTCAAATTACCGAACGGCACTTGGTCGAAACCAGGTGCAGCCGGGCCAAAGCCCGCCAAATGCGCCGGGTTATTACCTGCAGCCAAAGTGCCGAGTGTACGCCCGTGGAACGCGCCCTGAATCGAAATGATGCGGTGCTTTTCCGGCGCGCCGTTATGGGCATGGAATTTCCGCATGAGCTTGATCTGCGCTTCCAGCGATTCAGCACCGGAGTTGCAGAAGAACACGAGGTCCGCGAAGCTGTTGGCCGTTAACCGTTCAGCCGCTTTCATCTGACCAGGAATGTTGTAGAGGTTAGACGTATGCCAAACCTTCTCAATCTGATCCTTCATAGCGGCGACCAAATGCGGATGCGAATGGCCAACGGACGTAACAGCAATGCCCGAACCGCAATCCATGAATCGTCGCCCCGCCGTATCGAACAGGTAAATGCCCTCTCCCTTCTCGAACGCGATGTCGCGTGCGCCATAGGTCGGCATTACAGTATCGATCACAGCCAGCTCCTGTCATGGATGGGCGGGTCAGTTTCGGTTTCCGAAAACGGAGTCCGCCCGTTGGGAAAGCGGCCTATTAACGAGGCCGCGGCCCAAATGTCAACGGATAGTCGCTCTGGGTGGGTATTTTGACGAAGGATACACGCGCATTAATGGGCTATGTGCGCTCCGGCCTGGCCTATCTGGACAGATATGGCGGCCCCCGCGCTCGCGTCCTCCGCACGCTGGAACGCCGCGCCCGCCGCAAGGACCTTGAAGGCGAGGAAGCGGCAGAAATGGTCGCCGCCGCCATGGCTAAGCTGGACGCGCTGGAGGTTATGGATGACCAGGCTTTTGCGGCTGGCAAGGCAGGCGCCCTCCGCCGCAAAGGCACCTCCCGCCGCGCGGCGATGGCGAAGCTCCTGAACACTGGCCTGGACCGTGACATAGCAGCCGAAGCCCTCGCCCAGCTTGATTCTGAAGCTGAGGACCCCGAGGAAGCCGAACGCATAGCAGCCAAACGCTACGCCCAACGCCGCCGCTTCGGCCCCTTCCGCCAAGACCCAGAAAAGCGCGCAGAACGCCGCGTCAAAGACATCGCCGCCATGGCCCGCGCCGGATTTCCTGTGGGCTTGGCCATATCAGTCATCGATGGGGGTGATGATCGAATAATCTAGATTTTGAGTTCTTGGCAGCCGGGCACCTTCCCCACTTCTGTAGATTACGCTAGCGTTTCAGTCAGAACTCAATTTGCTTGAGGGATTGCATCGAAATGACCGAATTCTATGACGAGCGGGATCAAATGGATGCGGGCGCGCGTGAAGCGGCGCTGATGGCGTCACTGCCGGCGCAGCTATCCTTCGCCAAAGCGAACGCGCCTTACTTCACTAAGCTGCTGGCGGATATCGATCCGGCAGCGATCACCAGCCGTGAAGCTCTAGCGACGCTGCCTGTCACCTATAAAAGCGATCTGGTCGCAGCACAGGCGGCACATCCCCCATTCGGCGGTATGAACGCGACGGCGACGGGGGACCTGCTGCACATCTTCCGCTCCCCCGGCCCCATTGCTGAGCCAGAAGGGCGGCAAGCTGATTGGTGGCGGGCCGCTCGCGCATTCCACGCAGCCGGTGTGCGCAAAGGTGATATTTGCCACTGCAGCTTCTCCTATCACCTCACACCGGGCGCATGGATCATGGATTCAGCCGCCCGCTCGCTTGGATGCGCCGTCTTCCCAGGCGGTGTCGGCAATACAGATCTGCAGATTGAGGCGATGGCTCACTACAAAGCCACGACATTCTGCGGCACACCCGATTTTCTGAAGATTGTGCTGGAACGCGCGCGAGAACTTGGCGTAGACGTCTCTAGCATCACCAAAGCCATAGTCGGTGGCGGCGCGCTGCCACCCTCCCTCCGCCAGCTTATTCAAACTGAATTCGGCGTAACGCCACTACAGAATTACGGCACCGCGGACTTGGGCATCGTCGCGTATGAAAGCCCGGCGATGGAAGGCATGCTGATCAATGAAGGGCTGATTCTGGAAATCGTCCGCCCAGGTTCCGGCGAACCGGTTGCTGATGGCGAAGTTGGCGAAGTTGTTGTCACCATCCTGAACCGGGATTATCCGCTGGTGCGCTTCGCTACCGGAGACCTATCCGCCATGCTACCCGGCGAAAGCCCTTGCGGCCGCACAGCGCCCCGCATCAAAGGCTGGATGGGCCGCGCTGACCAAACCGCAAAAGTCCGCGGTATGTTCGTGCGTCCAACGCAGATGGAGCAAATCCTGAAAGCGCACCCAGAAATCCAGCGCGCCCGCCTGATCATCACATCCGAAGATCACCGCGATCAATTCACCTTGCATTGCGAGGTCGAAACCCAGGACCCAGCACTAGCTGAAAAAATCGGCGCTACCATGAAGCAAATCATCAATCTCGCCGGGCCAGTGGAGCTAAAGGCCCCCGGTACGCTGCCAAGCGACGGCAAAGTGATTGAAGATGCGCGGACGTACGAATAACAGTCACGCCACCGCCTCAATCAGCCCCTGCTTCTGGTCAAGCCAACGTAGAGCGTCGTCCATACGGCGGGGGGTTATCATCACGGTGCGGTCGGCCCCGGCATCCGCATAGCGCTTTATCAGGTCATCATCTTTGGCGTTGAAAGCGAAAACGGAGATTGAAATGCTGGCGGGGTCGCGGCCTGCGTCTGCCGCTTTTTGCTTCAACGCTTGGATCATTGGCGGCAGGTCGTCCACCAGCACATCGATGGGGATCCACCCGTCCGCATAGCGCACCACCCGGTCAAGAGTTTTGGGGCGGGCACCACCGATCACGATAGGCGGGCCACCGGATTGGGCCGGTTTTGGATTGGAGATGATGCTTTTGAAATTGGCGAATTCACCATCATAGCTGGCGTCTTCATCACGCCAGATGACCTTCATGGCCTCGCATCTCTCGCGAAGCGCTTTCCAGCGACGGCTATAGGGAACGCCGTGGTTTTCGCATTCGTCCTGGTTCCACCCAGCACCAACGCCCAAAACGACGCGTCCGTTCGAAAGGTAGTCCAGCGTCGCGACAGTTTTCGCGAGCGTAATTGGATCATGCTGCGGCACCAGCGCGATGCCAGTGCCAAGCTTGATCCGGGTCGTCGCCCCCGCTGCCGCCATCAGCGAAACGAACGGGTCCGCCATATGATAATAGGGCTTCGGCAAAGGCCCGCCGCCCGGATAAGGCGTTATCCGGCTGGTCGGAATATGGGTGTGTTCGCCAACCCAGAAGCTTTCGAACCCGCGTTCTTCAACGGCGCGGGCCAGATCATCAGGGCGCGCGCCGTATTCAACATTGTAGCTGAAGAAGCCTAGGTCCATCGTTCTTTCCTCCCCACTTGGTCAGGTTTTCCAGTATCCGTGCGTTGAGTCTGCCCAATCCAGAAAGCCCATGGCGGAATCAAGCGCCGCCATATCCAGCGTCACGCCGATGTCATCCCGCAATCGGGCGCAACCGAGGGGCCGGCGGTCCAGATCGCCATGGACATCCACATTGGCGGCCTCACCTGTTTCAGCCATATGCCATTTGAGACTGGGGCGCGCTTCCACCAAGGCATCCAGCCAATCCGCGACAGTCCATTCATAGCCGCAGGATATGTTGTACAGCGGATGGCTGGGGCGTTTTGCTGTCAACAATCCTAGAATAGCGCGTGCGATTTCACGGCTATCCGTCCAGTCGCGGGTGCAGGCGCGCGGCAATATCGCCTCACCGCCAGTCAGCATGATCCGGGCGGCTTGCAGGTGCGGAGAAAGCGTATCGCGGCGCCCTGTATCCCGCTCCCAAGGGCCATAAACGCCGGAAAGGCGGACACTGAACATGTCCATCTCCCAAAGCTTGGCTAAGCGCGCCACAATGCCTTCACTCGCCAGCTTGGAGACGCCATAGAGGCTGTCTGGCTTCGGCCAGGTCTCGTTCTCAATCATTGGCCCCGTGCCTTCGAACCCAGAAGCGCCGTAGGCCGATGCCGAGGACAGATTGATAACGCGCTTGGCACCTGCCGCCCGCGCAGCTTCCAGCAGCCCGACAAAGCCCATGGTGTTCACAGCGAATGTTTCCCGGGGCCGCTCACGCTCACGCTCGGTCCCTGACGTGACGGCGGCTGCCAGGACAACGGCGTCCACATCATCAAGTGCAGCCTTGGTGCTCTTGGCATCGGTGACGTCTGTAATTTGCACCTCAAGGGCAGTAGGCCCAGCATGCTCCCCCAGATAATGCAGGGCGGCTTCTGGCGGTTGGATGATATCGACAAGGCGCACTTTGTGGCCCGCCGCTAGGATCGCTTCTGCGATGGAAAGGCCGACGAACCCGCCGCCGCCTGCAATTGCTACCAACATATCCGATCAATCCTCGCCCGGTTGAGCGCCCGCATTCGCGCGCGGGTCTGCATGTGGAATGGGGATCGCGCCGCCCCTGGTTTTATCGACGAAAGCCCCACCCGTTGGGTCATTAGCGCCCATATCCTGCCTACGCTTCCCGGCAGAAGTGACAACGGGAATGTCCGCTGGGTCGATCTCTGGCATCCGGTCTTTGCGTTCAAGCGCTGCATCGATGAACGGCTGCAATTCAGCCATTTTCTTAGCCTGCCGCGCCATCTCACGGTCTTTGAATTCCGCGATCAAAGTCTGGCTGAACAGGTCGAGGCTTTCGCAGATATGGTCATGGTTATTGCGGCCGACCTGTTGGGTGAAAATCAGCTGGTCCAGGCCGATATCCTCATAGCCCTTTAGGTGCGCGCGAACCTGGTCTGGCGTGCCAATGCCACCGCGCCCGGCATTGTCTGGCAAATCGTCCTCAACTTCATCAAACAGTGCGCCGAGATTGGTCACGGTCGGCTGATGCGCGCCGAAATTGGTGAAATGCGCCAGGCTGTAGCCGAAATACTTGAAACCGGAGAGGCCGCGTCTCACGGCCTCATCCTCATTCTGATGCACCGAAAAACCGGATACAGCAGCGATGTTCGCGTTGACTGTCCAGCCCAACGGCACACATTCATCAGACTTAATGATGGCGTAATAGTCTCTAATCCACTCCGCCGCTTGCTCTGGTTCCACGAAGCCGAATACCAGCGCACCCATGCCATACCGGGCGGCGCGCAGAATACTGTCCCGGCGCGAGCAGGCGAGCCAAAGCGGCGGGTGCGGTTTCTGCACCGGCTTTGGCACGACATTCCGCGTTGGCATGGAGAAGAATTCGCCCTTGAAGCCGGGATAAGGCGTCATGGCCATCATGTTGGCTGCGTGCTCACAACCCTCCTTCCACATCGGGCCTTTGAGGTCTGGGTTGATGCCGAAGCCTTCCATTTCCATTAGCGTGGCACTTTCGCCTGTGCCCCATTCAGCGCGGCCATTGGAAAGATGGTCCAATGTTGCCAGGGATTCAGCGACGCGGGCTGGATGGTTGTAATTGGGCGCTGTCAGCTTGATGCCATGGCCCAAACGGATGTTCTTGGTGCGCTGAGAGGCGGCGGCCAGGAACAGTTCTGGCGCGGAGGAATGAGAGTACTCCTCCAGGAAGTGATGCTCCACCTCCCAGACGTGATCCATACCAATCCGGTCCGCGACCTCAATCTGCTCCAGGCTTTCCATGAAAACACGATGCTCAGAGCCTTCATCCCAAGGCTTCGGATTTTGATGCTCATAAAACAACCCAAACTTCATCGCGATATCTCCCAGCAAATGTCGAACCACATGATGATGCCACAGATTGCCCCCGGTCATGCAAGCGACCCGCGCCTTCAGCTATTTAAAGCGACTCCATGTAACGCAATGCCGGAAGGTTGCCCCGCTGATGCACAATCCGCAGGACGACGGGCGCGCCATCGGCAGCCTCTGTCCGCCGGTAAAAGATTAAGGGGCTGGCCTAGATAGCTGAGAAAGGCTATGCAGGTCATATGGTTAGCATGCGTCGGCGGAGTAGGCTTCCGCGAAGTATTCAGATTGAGCTGATCAAGTATTTCGTTGCAGGTTCGACGGCGCGCTCAGCCGCC
>CALLKY010000017.1 GCA_938083135.1 uncultured Alphaproteobacteria bacterium
CCGTGGATTTTGGCGAACGGGTCCCAATCTGGGTCCTGCTTCCAGTCATATTCTGTGCTGTTTGCGACGCGTTCAGCGTCCGCAGCGGAATATTCGCGGGCGATGGCGGCGAGCGCCATATCCATGCCGGCTGATACGCCGGATGACGTCATGATGGCACCATCTTCGCACCAACGCGCTTGCTTGATCCAGTCGACCTTTGGGCCTTGCTCCATCACCCATTTGAACGCGGCCTTATTGCTTGTGGCGCGTTTGCCGTCGATCAATCCGGTACGCGCCAGTAGGGCACTGCCGGTGCAGACGGTCATGGTGAGTGCGGCCTTTGGGGTCATGGCCTTGATCCAGTCAATCAGGACCGGATTATCAACTTCAGGCCGTGTCCCTGGGCCACCCGGGATCAGCAGCATGTCGTAACTATCCCGGTCGCCAAATGCATCATCGACGACAGTCTGCGGGCCTTGGCGGCTGGCTACGGGGTCACTTGTTTGGGCGACCATGCGGATTTCGACTTCTTCGCCCATCATGCCAAACATTTCGAGCGGGCCGAACATGTCCAGCAGCTCATACCCAGGGAAAATCAGTGCGCCGAGTGTTTTAGCCATGGTGTTCTCCTATGCGCCGACATTGCGGGCGAACTGGCCGCCATCCCGGAACCGCACCAAATAGGTTGGGGCGACGGCGGCAATCCCAGTTGGTTTGATTCCAAGGGTATCCAATCCTTCGGTACCGTCTGAAACGACGTTGTCGCTTTCAAGCAGGGTCAATTGATCGCGTGTGATTGGTGCGCCCGGAATGCATTCCATCAGCCCAGCAATCGGGCGCAGAATGGCGGATGGCACCGGCAGCAGAAGGCGCTTACGGCCTGTTTCGGCCATCACATATTCCAGCACTTCCTTGAAGGACATTACATGCGGGCCGCCAAGTTCATAAGTCTTGCCCGCCGCGTCTTCTGAACTTAGCGCTGCCATAACGGCATCCGCGACGTCGCCCACATATACCGGCTGAAACTTGGTGTTACCGCCGTCGATCAGCGGGAGGGCGGGTGCCAGGCGGGCCATGGCGGCAAAGCGGTTGAAGAAATCATCCTCTGGGCCGAAGACGACGCTTGGCCGCAATATGGTCGCGTTCGGCATGGCGGCTTTAACCGCAGCTTCGCCCTGTGCCTTAGATTGCGCGTATTTGCTTTCACTATCGCCGTTGGCGCCTATGGCGGACATTTGCACAAAGCGCTCTACGCCTGCGGCTTTTGCCGCCTCGGCGATGATGCCAGGTGCTTCGGCTTGGATGCGGTCAAAAGATTGGCTGCCGCCTTCCGCCAAAATGCCAACCAGATTGACCACGTCGTCCGTGCCATCAACAGCCTGACGCACCAGGCGTTCATTGGTGACGTTCACGGCGAAGGGGGCGACTTGGCCAACGGCCCCCATTGGCTTCAGAAATTTCGCTTTTTCTGCGTCCCGCACCGCGACACGCACGCGCGCACCCTCATTGGCGAGCCGCTTAACGACATATCGACCGATAAACCCGGACCCGCCAAAAACCGTGACGCTGCGCCCTTGAAAGCTGGATGCCATGACCTGAAGAACTCCCGCGTGGCAGAATGAAAGTGCTGGCGGCTTTATATCCTACGCTGTCGCATGCTGAAACCCGCGCTTGCTGTCGCGGGCCGAACCATCTATCGAACGGCGTTATGCAAGACACATCATCGCCTTATCCTCGGCTCCGGTTGCTGCCAAAGCGCCACCGCCGCCTGAAACTCGGCCACCCTTGGGTCTATTCGAACGAGATGCAGCCAAATCCGGCGCTGAAAGCGCTGGATGCCGGTAGCCTCGTGACCGTTGAAAATGCCGCAGGTGAGCCTGTTGGTACAGCGGTCTTTAATCCGAAGCCGCTCGTTGTTGGCCGGATGATTGCTGCCAAGCCAGACGCTGCTTTAGACCAAGCCTATATAGAAACACGCCTGCAATCAGCATTGGCTTTGCGGGAGAAGCTATTCCAAGAGCCGTTCTACCGCCTGATCCATGCGGAAGCTGATGGCCTGCCTGGCGTCATCATCGACCGCTATGGCGATGTGATTGCGGTGCAAATTAACACGGCAGCATTCGATGTCCGCCGTGAAATGGTGATCGCTGCTATTCAGACAGTTCTTAATCCGCGCACGATTGTTATCCGCCTAGCCTCTGCCGCCCGGTTGATGGAAGGCTTGAAGGATGAAGATGATATTATCGTCGGCGATTTAGATGGCCCGATTGAGCTGCTCGAAAACGGCGTTGTCTTCCTGGCGGACCTAAGCGACGGCCAGAAAACTGGCTGGTTCTTCGATCAGCGTATCAATCGCGCTGCTGTTGCCAACCTGGCTGCAGGCGCGCGCGTGCTTGACGTGTACTGCTATCTTGGCGGCTTTGGCCTGAATGCCGCGATGGCGGGTGCGGCGGATGTGACGTTGGTTGATCGTTCAGTCCAAGCGTTGGAACTTGCGGGCGAAGCGTCGAAGCGCAACGGTGTGGCTGAAAAAGTTACGACTGTCCGATCTGAAGCATTCGCGTTCCTGGATGAAGCCGTCCAGGCTGGAATGCGCTGGGATATTGTCATTGTTGATCCGCCTGCATTCGTGAAGAGCCGCAAAGACCTATCTGCCGGCCTTCGTGCCTATCGGAAAATGGTCCGTCTGGCTTGCCGCCTCGTTAGCCCAGGCGGGTTTCTGTTCGCGGCCTCATGCTCTCATAACGTTGATGCTGTGCAGTTTATGGAACAAGTGCGCCATGGCCTTGGCGACGGCGGCCGCAACGGTCGTTTGCTGCGTGAAGCGGGCGCTGGGCCAGATCATCCGGTGCATCCCTTCCTACCTGAAAGCGCCTATCTGACGAGCGCCTTGCTGCAATTGGACTGATGCCAAGGCGTGTCCTTCATATCACCAACGGTGATAGTGCTGCTGGACTGATCCAGGCCAGCGGCATCGCCGGTGATGTGTTGCCTTGGCGCGATCCGATGCATCATGGCCCTATGCCGCCAGATTTGGATTTGGCGGGATTGAGCGCAGTCCGCGCTGCCTACCTATCGGCGCCCGGACATTCCGCCGGTGATGAATTCCGGGCGCGTGATGCGACGCTCGAGCAATCGCTGGATTATGAGGCTGTCGTGCTCTGGTTCGAGCATGATTTGCTCGATCAGCTCCAAATTCTGCAGGTTTTGGATTGGTTTGCTGCACCCGAGCGCGCGCATCCTGGCCTTCAAATGATCTGCATCGGGGCTTTCGAAGGCATGCCCAGATTCAGAGGTCTCGGTGAATTATCGCCGAGGCAGCTTGCAACGCTTTGGCCAGACCGTCAGCCGGTTTCTGCAGCAGCGCTGGCCAGCGCACGGGATGGATGGGCCGCGTTTCGATCCAAGGACCCACGGGCGATTGAACTATATTTGCCCAACGCAGATGTAGTCACACCGTTCATGCGACCCTCATTGCACCGTCATTTTCAGGAGTTCCCCGATAGTGCCACTGGCCTCATGCGGTCCGAAAAACATGTGCTAGATGTCGTTGCCGCCGGTGAAGCACGGCCCGGGGCTGCATTCGGGCAGGTTATGGACCAGGAACGATGGCTATTCGGCGGTGACCTTAGGTTTTTTCAACATGTTGCCGACCTGACAAATGGCGAGAAGCCGCTGCTGGCCTGTGCGCCCGACCCAAAGTTCCAGGTTCCTTACTGGGATAAGATCGACCGCGAGACGTTTCTAGCTCAGCGTCTCAGTTTATCGTCCGTCGGCAAAGCCGTTCTTGCAGGAACAGCGACCGCATTCGATTCATTGCACCGGGATATCCATCTTGGCGGCGTTCATGTTCGGTCCGGCGCACCGATGTGGACGTGGAATAGGCAGCGCGAGGCGCTTCAATTACAGGATTGATCACCCACATCCCTTAGCTTTCTCTGGCGATCTATTGGCAGGTTTCTGCGGTTCTGTGCTTGCAACACCAAGCGTTTCAGTCCTAGCCTATCTGCTTGGACAACAAGGCTGGAGGCAAGGGCATGCATGATATCGTCATTCGCGGTGGCACGATCATTGATGGAACGGGCGCAGAGGGCTTCCTTGGCGACGTTGCCATTGACGGCGACAAGCTCGTTCAAGTTGGTGGTGAAGTTGGCCCCGGCAAGCGCGAAATTGATGCGAAAGGTCTGCTTGTAACGCCAGGTTGGGTTGATGTTCACACCCATTATGACGGTCAGGCCACCTGGGACCCGATGCTGGCGCCGTCCTCCTGGCATGGCGTGACAACCGTGCTTTTCGGCAATTGCGGCGTCGGCTTCGCCCCTTGTAAGCCCCAAGACCACGACGCGCTGATCGACCTGATGGAAGGCGTTGAGGATATCCCAGGCATCGTGTTGTCTGAAGGCCTGAAATGGGACTGGGAAAGCTTTCCAGAGTTCTTGGATGCGTTGGAACGCCAGCCCCGTGCGATCGATATCGGCGCTCAGATGCCGCATCATCCTCTCCGGGTTTATGTGATGGGCCAGCGCGCGATCGATTTCGAAGACGCGACGGAAGAAGACATCGCCGAAATGCAGCGGCTGACAGAAGAGGCACTGAAGGCGGGCGCGTTCGGCTTCACTACGTCGCGTACCGAAAGCCACCGCACCACCAAGGGGGAGCGCGTACCGGGCCGCTATGCAGCATTCGATGAATTGATCGGCATTGGCAAAGCCTTCGGCACCGTCGACCATGGTGCCTATGGCATGCTGAATGACTTCGAGGACGAATCCGCAGAATTTGCATGGATGAAACAGGTTGGCCAGGAATCAGGGCGTCCGCTGTGGTTCTTGATGACAGACCGGTATTCCGACCCAGAGCGATGGAAGCGGCTGATGGGCAATGTGCATGAAGCCCGGGATGCTGGTGCTGATGTGACAGCGCAGATTGCGGGCCGCGCCGTTGGGATCATCCTTGGATTCTCTACGTCGCTGACACCGTTCAGTGGCCGCCCAACTTTCGCCAGCTTGGAAGGGATGCCGCAGGCTGAGCGTCTCGCCAAACTGAAAGACCCGGAAATTCGCGCGCAAATTCTGGGTGAAGAAAATTCGGACTTGCTTCTAAACAAGCTCCCACCTTTGCAGCGGGCTATCGCGAGCCGGTGGGACCGGATGTATGTGCTGAATGATCCGCCAGAGTATGAGCCAAAGCCAGAAGCGGCGGTTGAAGAGGCGGCGCGTCTGGCGAACAAGACCCCGCAGGAGTTCGTCTATGATTTCATGGCGGAAGGTGACGGCGGTGGCATGCTGTTATTCCCGGTCACGAATTTCGTCACCGGCGACTTAGAGCCCGTTCATGAGATGATGCAGGACGAGGCGACCATTATCGGCCTTGGTGATGGCGGTGCCCATTGCGGCCAGATTTGCGATGCCTCTATGCCCACGTTCATGCTGACCCACTGGACGCGTGATCGCACGCGCGGCGGTAAGTTTCCTGTGGAATGGGCGGTTCGGCGGCTAACCAGTGAGACCGCAGATTTCTTCGGTTTCAAGGACCGTGGGCGGCTGAAACAAGGCCTGAAAGCGGACGTAAACATCATTGACTATGACGCCCTGCAAATTCGCCGTCCGGAGGTGATCTTTGATCTGCCTGCAGGCGGGCGCCGGTTAGTGCAGCGGGCGGAAGGGTATGTGACCACCATCGTTTCCGGCACGCCGATTTTTGAAAATGGGGAGGCGACAGGAGCACTTCCGGGTAAGTTGGTGCGGGCGGGGTGAGGGGATAGTCTGCGAGCTCTCGTCCGTCGCTGTCTCAGTCCAGATGCAAAGAGCGCCAATGACCAACAGTTCCCAAACGCTCCCACGCGCTGACGCCATCCAGCTCGAAGTTTTCTCGAACCGTCTTCTAGCGATCGCGGAGGAAATGGGGCGGCGGCTGGTGCGGTCCTCGTTTTCGCCGAATATCAAGGAACGCCGGGATTGTTCGGCGGCCTTGTTTGCGGCAGATGGGCGGCTAATTGCGCAAGCTGCACATATTCCCATCCATCTGGGGTCGCTTTTTGGTGCAGTCGCCGCGATTGTCGACAAATTCCCGTTGGAGCGCATGCAGCCGGGCGATGCCTTTATCGCCAATGATGCTTACTTGTGCGCAGGCACGCACCTGAACGATATCTCCATCGTGCAGCCGGTATTTGTGGAAGGGCGCGTTCAATATTTCGCCGCTTGCATAGGCCATCACACGGATGTTGGTGGGCCAACGCCGGGTTCTATTGCGCCAGATGCGGCTTCTATCTTTGAGGAAGGCATTCGCATTCCGGCCACCCAAGTTGTCCGCGCTGGTGAGACAGACCGCGGGCTGATTGAATTGATCGCCCACAATACGCGAGAGCCTGAAATTCGCATTCTGGATCTTGATGTTCAGATCGCTGTCTCAGCCTTTGGTGCAAAGCGCATGGCTGACCTGGCGGCGAAGGAGGGTGGGCCTGCAACGGCGGTCCTCGCAGATGCTTTGTTAGCCTATGCCCGCCGTAGATTAGGTGCCGCGATCCTGGCGCTGCCGGATGGTGAATACAGCCACACCGTTTGGATGGATGATGACGGTCTTGGCGGCGACCCCTTGCCGATCCGTGCGACGCTGCATGTGGTGGGGGATGTGTTGTCGTTGGATTTTGCAGGCTCTGGCCCGCAGTCCAGGGGCGGGTTCAATCTGCTGCCCTCCGGCGTAATGGCGACGGTTGGGTATGCTGTGAAAGCGCTGCTTGATCCTGACTTGCCGCCGAATAGTGGCCTGTTTGATGCCATCCAGTTGCGCATTCCGGAAGGTACAATCCTGAACCCGCACTTCCCGGCTGCAGTTGGCGCGCGCACCACCACATGCCAGAAATTGGCGAGTGCGATCTTCGGTGCGTTGCAGCCTGCCTTGCCGGCCTCCCGGGCTATGGCTGCCAGCCATGATATCCTGGCGTCCATGGTGTTTGGCGGTGATGGCGCTGATGGTCGCCCGTATGTGTATTTGGAGACCATTGGCGGTGGGAATGGTGCGCTAACGGATGCTGACGGCATGGATGGCGCGCATTGCCATATCACCAATTCACTGAATACGCCGGCTGAAGCGGTAGAGAATTCGCATCCGCTGCGGGTAGTGGAATACGCGTTGGTTGAAGGGTCTGGCGGGGCGGGTGCCATGCGCGGTGGCATGGGAATCGCGCGGGAACTGGAAGCCGTTGGCGCGCCGGCCAGTTTCTCCAGCCGGGGCGACAATTTTAAAACGGCACCGTCGGGTGCACATGGCGGTGGGGAAGGCGGCCGGGCCAGGGTCATCCTGCATCCAGACACCGCTAATCCGCAGATTATGGACACGAAGCAACGGCGGATCGCACTTGCTGCTGGCGCACGCGTCCGCCTCGAAACGCCGGGTGGAGGCGGGTATGGGGCACCAGCGGATCGACCAATTGCGGCGCTCGCAGCGGACCTTGCAGATGGGCGCATTAACCACGCCCTGGCCGTTGAAGTATACGGTGAGGCCTTGACCGCAAAGGCGAAAGCGATGATCCAGGCATTGCCGTGAGTTGCGCCTTTCGCTGGGTTCAGGTTAAAAATAAACCACAGTCTTAAGCCATTTGGCAGCACACTTGCGATATGGTTCTTAGGGTAAACTCATTGGACGCTAAGTAGGCGCAATGACGTTACGTTTGCGGGATAGCCAAGAGGGCAAGGTCTATGCAGATGATTTTGGTACTTGGTGCTGCAGTGCTGCTTGCAGCACTCAGCGGCGACAGCGGCAACTCGCTCGATCGGGCGTTGGCGGCGGCTGAAGAAGGCCGCCATGAGACGGCTGCGTATCATTATTCAGTAGCACTCTCTAAGGGCACACTTGGGGCGGGTGACCAATCCATCGCGCACAATAACCGCGGTGTCGCTTATGCGCGGCTCGGCTGGTATGAAGCAGCGCTGAGTGACTTCACAGCAGCGAAATCCATGGCGGTGGGCGATTCCATCCTATTCACCAATATGAAAACCGCCAAGAAGCTCCTCTATGCCCGCAAGCATGATCTCGCCCCGCCACCGGCTGTATTCCAGGTCCGGGACCAGTCTAGAGCCGTGTGGCTGTTCTAGGCCTTAAACGGATCGGTCTTCAGCCACTCCACAGTATCTTTCAGTAGCGTCGGGATGTCCCGTACAGGGACGCCCAGGCTGTCGCGCCGTGTGGTGTCAAAGCCTGTCGGTGTGACCGGAGTTCCCTCAATTGGAGCGGGCATTTGCATTGTGGGTAGGAGCTTTTGCAGCTCGGCATAGATGTCTTGCCAATGCCAACTGTCGTAGACGCCGAAGTAGCGGCCTGACGCTGCGGGGTTCTCATAAGCCGCAAGGAAAAGTGCTGCCAGATCATGTAGATGGATCATGGAGCTGGAATTATTCGGAATTTGCTGATGCCGACCTTCGCCCCCTTCAATCAGCCGCTTCAGCCATACTTGCGGGTTGCCTTGCATATGCTCTGGCAGAATAACCGGGCCGTACATGCCTGTTGGCAGCAGGATAGACAGGCGGACATCGTGGGCAGCCGCTAAGGCCATTGCGGCTTGTTCCATCACGGTCTTGGTGGCGGATGTATATTTCTTCGCGCGGCGCTGCTCATCTGCATCTGACCAGTGATCGACTTCGTTCTTCACTGGCACAGATGGAATCGGGTTTGTGCTGCTGGTGCTGCTGCAAATCACGATTGTTTTGACACCCTGGCGGATCGCGGCGCGCATGATGTTCAGACAGCCATTGACCGTGGGCAAGATAATGTCCCGCTCACCCTCTGCATCATCCATATCCACCGCGCGCTTGCCCGTTGGCCCGGCATAGACCGGAATCAGACAGGCGATGTAGACGCAATCCGCACCCTTTAGTGGGGCATCAAACGCGGCCTCGTCGCTCATGTCTCCACTGAACAATTGCAGGCGATCCGCAGCCCCGGGCAAGCCCTTCAGATAAGGTGCCTTAGTGGGCGCAGTTGCGTCGCGCAGTGTTCCGTTCACGCGATATCCCCGCGCCAAAGCTTCCCGCGTGATGTGTGACCCGACAAGCCCGCTAGCACCGGCGACTGCAATCAGATTTGGCTGAGCCATATGAAGGAAACTCCTAGTGTGAGGTGACGAACAGTGTTTCACGAAGGTTGGTTTCGCAACAAGCCCAATGCCCGCTTTGTCCCGGCTTGTGTGCCGGGCTGGCGGACGGCATCATCGGCGAATCCGCCAGAAGGGGATTATCCGCGATGAAACGGATTGATGACGAGACTGATCTTCGTGAGTTCTACGGGAAAGAGCCTTCGGAGCGGGCGCTGAAGAAGGTGATCAACAAGTTTGATCCGCACTGCCGTCACTTCATTTCGCTCTCGCCATTCCTGGTGATTTCCTCCTCCTCACCTGATGGCCATCTGGATTGCTCGCCCAGGGGCGATCCACCGGGTTTTGTGCAGGTGTTGGATGACACGACGCTGTTACTGCCGGACCGGCCCGGCAATAACCGGCTGGATACGTTGAGCAATCTTGTTGCCAACCCTGAAGTGGCGCTGATCTTCTTCCTTCCGGGCGTGAATGAGACGCTTAGGGTGAATGGCACGGCGGAAGTCGTGGAAGATCATCCCGCACTCGGCGCTGCTGCGATCAATGGATGGGCGCCTAAATCCGGCCTCGTGATCCACGCGCGGGAGATCTATCTGCACTGTGCCAAGGCGTTGATTCGTTCAAAACTTTGGGATCCAGAGGTTCAAATTGAGCGGAAATCTTTCCCATCACTTGGCCAGATGATCGCCGATCAAGCTGGCGGCATGGATGGCGAAGCGCAGCAAGCCAGCATTGAAATTGCCTATAAAGAAGGCCTGTACTGATGAGCGAAGCGGAAGCCCGCCCCTGGCGCGGCAACAAAGTTCCCGAACAGCGCTATTTTGAAGATTTCGAGATCGGCGAGCGCTTTCTGAACCCATCGCGCACCCAAACCGATGCGCTGTTTGCCGCCTTCCAATTGGCCAGCGGCGACAATCACCCAATCCACTATGACGTTGAATATTGCCGCAGTTTGGGGTTCCCGGGTCTGCTGGCCCACGGCCTGCAGGTGCTGATCCAAGCCGCACCGGGCGCCGGTGACTTTCCCTTTGTGGTGCAGGACTCATTGAAGGCGGTTGTTGAAGTATCCGCCAAGTTCAAAGCGCCCGTGTTCTCCGGCGATACCACATATCCGATGTTGGAAGTCGTTGGGCTGGAATCTGGGCGCACGACTGGCGTCGTCGTGCTGCGCTCGACCGTGCACAATCAACGGGATGAGCTTTGCATGGACGGCGAAATTAAGACGCTGCTAAAGCGCCGTAATCCCGTCGCCTAAGCAAATTCAGGCCTTCGCGTAACCTGCCAATTTTAGCGCATCCTCGATTTCCGCCAGGATTTCGGGGTCGTCGATGGTGGCAGGCATTTTGAACGTCTGGCAGTCAGCAATCTTCTGCATCGTGCCGCGCAAAACCTTGCCGGATCGCGTTTTCGGCAACCGGTCAACCACGATGGCGCTTTTGAAAGCTGCGACAGGGCCAATCTTATTGCGGACCATGGCGACGCATTCGCTTTGGATTTCTTCGCGTGGCCGGTTCACACCACTGGACAGCACCAGGAAGCCAACAGGCGTTTGCCCTTTCAACTGATCCGCGACGCCAACGACAGCGCATTCAGCCACATCCTTGTGGGCAGACAACACTTCCTCCATGCCGCCAGTTGAAAGCCTGTGGCCAGCGACATTGATGATGTCATCCGTCCGGGCCATGACGAAGATATAGCCGTCTTCGTCAATATAGCCTGCGTCCGCCGTCTCATAATATCCGGGGAAGTTATTGAAATAGGCGGACATATAACGGTCATGGGCGTTCCAAAGTGTTGGAAACGTGCCGGGAGGCAGCGGCGTTTTGATGACCAGCGCGCCGATTTCACCGGCAGGCACTTCGTTGCCGCCCTCATCCAGAACACGAATGTCGTATCCGGCGACGGGCCGTGCGGGTGAGCCGTGTTTGATCTCCAGCAGGTCATAGCCCATGCAGTTGGAGCAGATCGGCCAACCGGTTTCTGTTTGCCACCAGTGGTCAATCACCGGCACGCCAAGTTGCGCTTCCGCCCATTCCAGCGTTGCAGGATCAGAGCGCTCGCCCGCCAGGAAAAGCCCGCGCAGGCCGGATAAATCATACTGCTTGAGGAACTTGCCCTCTGGATCATCCCGGCGGATCGCGCGGAAGGCCGTTGGTGCTGTGAACAGCAGCTTCACATCATGTTCCGCGATTATGCGCCAGAACACACCCGCATCCGGCGTCCCGACAGGCTTGCCTTCAAATAGAACCGTCGTGCAGCCATAAAGCAGCGGCGCATAAACGATATAGCTGTGTCCAACGACCCAACCGACATCGGACGCAGCCCAATAGGTCTCGCCGGGTTTCATGCCGTAGATGTGCTTCATCGACCAAGTGAGTGCCACCATATGCCCGCCATTGTCCCGCACCACGCCTTTCGGCTCCCCGGTCGTGCCGGAGGTGTAGAGCACATAGAGCGGGTCCGTCGCGGCGACGGGGGTGCAGGGGGCGGGTTCTGCCGTCGCCATGGCATCTGCCCAGTCCACATCCCGGCCCGGCTGCATGTCTGCCGTTGCCTGTTCACGCTGGAAGATCACGCAATGGTTCGGCTTGTGGCTGGCGAGGTCGATGGCGCCGTCTAGCAGTGGCTTATAGGGAATGACCCGGCCCGGCTCGATCCCGCACGATGCTGCCACAATAACTTTGGCCGCACTGTCATCAATGCGGACGGCAAGTTCATTGGCCGCAAATCCGCCAAACACGACCGAATGGATGGCACCCAACCGCGCGCAGGCCAGCATGGCGACGGCGGTTTCTGGGATCATTGGCATATAGATGACGACCCGGTCGCCCTTGCCGACGCCAAGCCCGGCCAGTACGCCAGCAAACCGCGCGGTCTGGTCCAGCATTTCAGCGTAGGTGTATGTGGCTTTGGCACCCGTGATTGGGCTGTCATAAATGATCGCCGCCTGATCGCCGCGTCCGTTCGCGACGTGGCGGTCGAGCGCGTTGTGGCAGGTGTTTGTCTCCGCGCCGACGAACCAACGCCGGGGAAACGCGCCCTCAGGTGCCAAAACCTGATCTGCCGGTTTGAACCAATCGATGGCCTCTGCTGCTTCTGCCCAGAAGCCTTCCGGGTCGCTCAGTGCGCGTTGCTGCATCTGATCAAAGGTTTCGGTCATGATCGGCCCTCCCACTTTTTGCTCATCCTGTATTGTTAGGCTGCAGAGCCGCCGCCAGCAATCACGAAATGTGTTGGATGCGGTCTTGCTCTAATCGCTTGCCCAAAGCAGGATGCGCCAATCGAATTACGCTTAAGAGCAGGGACGAAGACACATGGGCATTCTTGATGGCAAGGTAGCGCTTATCACAGGCAGCGGGCGGGGGATTGGCCGCGCGATCGCGATGGATATGGCGAAGGGCGGCGCGAAGGTCGTCGTGAATGACTTGGGCGCGGGTCTTGATGGCGGCGAAGGCAATGCTGGCCCGGCGGAAGAAACCGCAGCAGATATTCGCGCTGCTGGTGGTGAAGCCACCTACAACACCGATAGCGTGGCCGAAATGTCTGGCGCCAAGCGCATGGTTGAAGCTGCGATGGATGTGTTCGGCGGCATCGATTGTGTGGTCAACGTGGCGGGCATATTGCGGGATGGTATGTTCCACAAGATGGAAGAAGGCGATTGGAAGGCCGTGCTTGATGTGCATCTGAACGGCTGCTTCAACACTTCTCGTGCTGCGATTGAGCATATGCGCGAGAAGGGCAATGGCGCGTTTGTGCATTTCACCTCGACCTCCGGCCTCGTCGGCCAAATCGGGCAGGCGAATTATGCAGCCGCGAAAATGGGCATTGTCGGCATGAGCCGTGTGATCGCCCTGGAGGGTGCCCATAAGGGTGTCCGCTCCAACTGCGTCGCACCCTTCGCATGGACGCGGATGATTGAAAGCATCCCGATCAAGAGCGAGGAGCAGGCCCGTTCGTTTGAAGCCTTCCGCACCGGCGCTACGGCGGAACATGTCGCACCGGTCGTCAGCTATCTCAGCAGCGATGCTGCTAGCGGTGTGAATGGCCAAGTGTTTGGCGTGCGCGGTAATGAAATCTATTTGTTCACCCAGCCCCGTCCGGCAAAGACGGTGCATAACGGCGCTGGATGGACACATGACAGCCTGGCAGCCATGCTGGAGCCATCGATCCGCCGGGAAATGACAGATCTCGACGGCACAGGTGAATATTTCGATTGGGACCCGATTTGAGCCATAAATACGGCAGTACGATCGGGGCTAAGGACGTAGAATAATGGATTCAGCAGCCGTAATCCTTGATGGCCGGGAACCCCAGGCTGGCGTTTCCCACGTAGTTGGCGGCGTCACATCGCCGTTAATCGAGGACACGATCCCTGCCGTCCTGAAAGATACCGCGGCACGGTTTGGGGACCGGGATGCTGCGATCTTCCCTGCCCAGAATATCCACTGGACCTATGCTGAATTCGACCATCAGGTGGATCGGCTGGCAGGGGGGCTGCACGCGCTTGGTTTCCGCAAGGGCGACCGGGTCGGCATATGGGCACCAAACCGCGTCGAATGGTTGCTCGCGCAATTCGCGACCGCGCGCGTCGGGATTATCCTGGTGAATATCAACCCAGCTTATCGGGTTTATGAGCTTGAATATGTGCTGAACAAAGTTGGCTGTAAGGGGCTGATAGCAGCACGATCATTCAAGTCATCAGACTATGCTGCAATGATCGCGGACCTGGCACCGGAACTGAGTTCGCACAGCCCATCCAACGAACTTAACGCCGCCCGTCTGCCGCAGCTAAAACGGGTGATTTGCATGGGCGATGATGCGCCCGCAGGCATGCTGGGCTTCGACGCCGTTGTTGCTATGGGCGATAGCATTGATGTGGCGGACCTGGATGCGATCACCGCGACGCTGGACCGGAATGAGCCAATCAACATCCAGTTCACCTCCGGCACTACTGGCCAGCCCAAAGGGGCGACGCTGACCCATCGGAATATTGTCAACAACGCCCATTTCACCACAGCGGCGATGGAGTTCACGGAAGCAGACCGGCTGTGCATTCCTGTGCCATTTTATCATTGCTTTGGCATGGTGATGGGCACACTTGGCTGCGTCACCAAGGGTGCTGCGATGGTCGTTCCGGGCGAAGGGTTTGAGCCTGCCGCGACCATGCAGGCCGTATCGGACGCTAAGTGCACCGCGCTCTATGGCGTGCCGACAATGTTCGTTGCTGAATTGGAATTGCCGGACCTTAAATCCTATGACCTCTCGGCGCTGCGCACAGGCATTATGGCCGGCGCGCCCTGTCCGATTGAGGTGATGCGCCAAGTGCAGGGCGTGATGAATATGAGCGACATCACCATCGCTTATGGTATGACGGAGACGAGCCCAGTCTCCTTCCAAAGCAATGTCGATGATCCGTTGGAGAAGCGCGTCACGTCCGTCGGCCGTGTGCACCCACATGTGGAAGTCAAAGTCGTTGATGAGGAAGGTGCTGCTGTGCCAATTGGCGAGCAGGGCGAGCTTTGGACGCGTGGTTACAGCGTGATGCAGCGCTATTGGGGCGATGAGGAGCAGACGGATGCTGCCATTGATGCTGATGGCTGGATGAAAACCGGTGATCTAGCAACGATTGATGCAGAAGGCTTCTGCAACATCACCGGTCGCGTCAAAGACATGATCGTGCGCGGTGGTGAGAACATCTATCCGCGCGAGATCGAAGAATTTCTCTACAACCACCCCGCCGTCAGCCAGGTGCAAGTATTCGGCCTACCGGATGAGCGGTTTGGTGAAATCAGTGCTGTATGGATCATCAAGAAGCCTGGAACAGAGCCAACGGAAGCGGAAATCATTGATTTCTGTAAGGGCAAAATCGCCCATTACAAAGTGCCCGCGCTCGTACGGTTCGTTGATGAAATTCCGATGACGGTGACCGGCAAACCGCAGAAGTTCGTCATGCGCGATCTGATGATGGAAGAACTCGGCATCACGGCTGCTAAAACAGCCTAGTCAGCTTTCTGCACGGCCAGACCTGCGAACATAACGTCGAGAATGGCGCGAAGTTCGGGCATGACGGTTGTTCGGTCAATCCAGTTCACCAACGTCATCGGCATCCAGAAGGCCTTCAGCGCATTCAGGACAGCCGCTGCGGTTGGTTCCGGATCTAGCCCGTTTAGGTGACCAGACTGGATGCCCCGTCTGATTTCACGGGCAACGCGCTCACGTTTCCAGCGAATATGTTCCTCCAACATGGCGAGGCCGTCTGGGTCCTCACAGAGGAATTCTGCCAGCTCAACGATTTTGGGCGTCCGCTCCAGTTCATCCACCAAGTGGGCAATGCCGGTTTCGATGAATGTACGGATGCGTGTTTCAGGATCGTCGCCCGCCTGCATCAGCGCCATATCCATGGCAGTTTCCATCAGGTCAAAATACCCGCGCACAACGGCGATGCCGATAGCCTGCTTGTTCTTGAAGAACCGATACAAATTACCGGGCGACATTTCACAGCGCGCTGCAATATCGCCAATATTGGTTTTCTGAAAGCCGTAGTGGGAAAACAGGTCGAGCGCGTGGCGGCAGATTTCGGCTCGGGTCGCAGCTGCCTGCACGTCTGGGGACATTTCGTTCATCAGATCAGGCGCCGCCGCCAAAGAAATAGGTCAATTTCACCCGCAAATAGGAATCCCGTTTGAGCGAGGATGCAAGGCCTTGATTATCCGTGTTCAGGAAAGCCTGGGCTTCGAGCCCAAGCGTCATGTCCTCAAACACACGGCGGCTGGCTTCCAGCCGGAGATTGATCTCAGCACTTTCGACATCGATAGCGCTGGTGAAAAGCAGGCTTGAGCTAGCAGCGTCATTGAGCGCCAGCCGGGCACCCAGGATCAAGTCATTCTGGAAGATGGTCGTGGCGTCATCGAAGCGGCTATCGAGCGCGTATTCCGCGATCAGGCCGAGGTCCATATTGTCGCCATCCACGGCGAAGAGCGTGTGTTCCAATCCGCCGGTGGCGGCAGCGAAATCCTCGTTTACGAAATCACGGTTCTTTTGGTTGATCCGGCCAATGCCTTCAAATTTCCAAAGCGTGGCACCGGATGTGTATTGTGCATCCAGCCCAATCTGCCCGATCAGTTCATAGAACGGGCGCAGCGCACCGCCCTGAAACACGAATGCAGGATCGTGTCCAAGGCCATAGAAACCGGATACGCCAAGATCAACATCTCCAAATACGCCTGCAAAGCGCAAGGCGGCGGCAGGCGTCCATTGTTCGGCGCTCGTGTCATATATCGGTCGGTCGGTATCAACGGGCAGGCTGGTGCGAAGGCGGCCATTCTGGTTGTGGCACCTAAACGCAAGGTCGTTAAAGCACTGCGGGAAGACCGTTTCATATTTGAAGCGGAGGTTTTGGAGCCGGATGATGTCGCTTCAATGTTGGGCAAGCTCGACCAAAAACTTACGTTGCAGCAGGCCAATACGACCGGGTGGCTCATTCGGACAGAGCTTGATGCGCTTCCAGCAACTGGTGAGACGCAATTGGCTGAATCGTATGCCGGGCGCGGCATAGTAACGGTGGTCAATCCAGCGCGCCCGTACCAACTTCATCGGGCGCTCGTTGTTGAGATACGCGAGGCTAGTCCGCGCATTCTTCTGCTGACGGATCCAGACCCCGTCTCCAATCTGGGTATTGGTAAGGGCGAGAATGCGCTCTTTGCGACCGAGCTGATTGAATTCCTGGCCGGGGACGACAGGCGCATCGCATTTGACGAGGCATTTGCTGGGTCAGTGACTGGTCCATCTGCGTTTGCACGGCTGTTTGAGCTGCCATGGCTGGCCCTGACGCTGAGCTTCGGCGCGCTCGTGATCGTCATTGGCTTCGCGGCTCTCAACAGGTTTGGGACGCCGAGGGAAGATATGGCAGGCATTGCTGCTGGCCGTGCGTCGCTGATTGGTGCCACGGCCCGCTTGAATCTGTTCGAGGATAGCGGCCGCGCCGCACTTGCCCGTTATATGCGCCATTCCCTGCGCGCTGTCGCTACAGGCCGTAGAGCGCCTGGAACGACGGATGTTGAGCGCGTGACGTGGCTGGATAAGCGCGCTGGCGCGAACGCCAAAGCCGCCACGCTAAATCACGACGCCGATGCCCTGTCCAAATCAGGTGCCAGCGAACCCAAAGCCATACTGAACCACGCCCAGCACATACACGCTTGGCGTACGGAGATGCAGAATGAGCGAGACTGACATCACGAAGCTGCGCGACCGCATACAGGAAGAAGTCGGCAATGTCATCGTAGGACAGGAAGAAGCAGTAGATCTGCTGTTCGCTGCCCTGCTAACCGGCGGCAATGTCCTGCTGGAAGGCCCGCCTGGAACCGCCAAAACGCTGCTTGGCCGGGCTTTCGCTGCAGCACTTTCGCTGGACTTCGGGCGCATCCAATTCACGCCAGATTTAATGCCGGGCGATGTGCTTGGCATGAACCTGTTTAATTTCGAGTCCAATAGCTTCGTCTTCTCGCCGGGACCGATCTTCACGGAGATCCTGCTGGCTGATGAAGTGAACCGCACGCCGCCCAAAACGCAGGCCGCATTGCTAGAGGCAATGAATGAATGGACGGTCACGATTGATGGCAAGGTCCGCGAACTCTCAGACGCGTTTATGGTGATCGCCACTCAAAACCCGATTGAGCAGCAGGGGACGTATCCGCTGCCAGAGGCGCAATTAGATCGCTTCTTGTTCAAACACTTAATTGATTATCCTGATCTGGAATCGGAGCGTGATATCGTTCGTATGGCGACAGGCTCCATGCGCCATGCTGACAAGCTTAAGGAGATCATTCCGGTTGCGAACTTGGAGATCATCAAAGCCGCCCGGCAGGTGGTTCGCCAGACAGTCATCAATGATGAGATTGTTGCCTATGCCGTCGATCTGGCGCGGGCGACACGGGACCATGTGGCGCTTGATGTCGGCGTATCGCCAAGGGCGGCAGCGATGCTGGCATCCGCCGCGCGGGCCTATGCCGTAATTGACGGGCGGGACTATGTGGTGCCGGATGATGTCAAAATGCTGGCGATCCCGGTCCTCCGTCACCGCGTAATCCTGACGCCGGGTGCGGAAATTGATGGCCAGACGGCGGATAGCGCTGTCGCTGAAGTCATCGCTTCCGTGAATCCGCCGCGCTAACCCAGCCGCGCTAGGTCGCCTGATGATCCGTCCCACCCCACGCTTGATCCTGCTGACAGGACTCGCTGCCCCATTGGCAGCGGTGTTGATCGTGATCGACCCCAATTTCTGGGTCGGGGCAGCAGGCTATCTGGCGGCTTTGGCGGCGGCTGTTCTGGCGGATCACTTGGCGTCCCCCAGCGTCCATGCCGTCGCGGTTGGCCATGAGGCACCAGATCGCCTCTATATGGCGGATCAAGGCGTGCTCGCATTCGAATTGGCGTTCCCGCCGGGGAATGGCGGTCTTAAACTGGAAGCCCTGGTCGATGTGGATGACCGACTAGAGGACATGCCTTTGGTCGCGACGGCACTGGATGCTGATAGCGCCGGGGCATTAACGTTCCCGCTTATTCCGAAGCGGCGCGGGGAAATGCAGATCAATCGGCTCTGGCTGCGCTGGCGGGGGTCGCTTGGGCTTATCTCAAAAGTCCGTTGTGATGAGCTCGACCTGATCTGCCAAGCAATCCCGAACCTACCGGCAGTGAAGCGTGCCGCGATCCAATTGGCGCGGCGGGCTGCCGTGCATGGCGTCAAGCCGCAATTGGCGGCGGGCGACGGCCTGGAGTTCGATGCCCTTCGTGAGCATCAGCCCGGCATGGACAATCGCGGCATTGACTGGAAACAGTCGGCCCGCCACCGGAAGCTGCTCTGCAAGGAGTTCCGGGCGGAGCGGAACCACAATATCATCCTGGCGCTTGATACCGGCCAGTTGATGCGCGAGCCGATTGATGGCGCACCCAAGCTAGATCACGCCATTAACGCTGGTCTGGTGCTGGCGTATCAGGCGCTCAGTGAGGGCGATATTGTGAGCGTCTACGGTTTTGATAAGGCACCTGGCGCCCTCGTGCGCGCCCAGGGCGGTCCGCGCGCCTTTCCTCAAGTGCTGGAGGCCATGAACCGGCTGGATTATGAATCGGAGGAAACCAACTATACCCACAGCCTCGGCGCGCTGATGGCAGGCCTCAGGCAGCGCTCAATCATCGTCGTGATGACGGACATTCTGGACACGGTGTCCGCAGAGCTGATGATCCGCAATCTGGAACGGATGGCTAGGGAGCATGTTCTGGTCTTCGTCGCACTCCGCGAACCGTGGACGGAGACAGCCATGCGCCGCCGCCCTGAGACCGTACAGGACATGGCGGAGATTGTTGTAACCATGGAGCTTGATGATGAACGGGCGACAGTGCTTAAGCGCTTGAGTCGCGCCGGAATTGATCCAATAGATGTTTCACCACATGAGCTTAGCACTGCACTTCTGAACCGGTATCTTAAAGTAAAGCAGCGCACGATGGTGGAGTTGGCCTGACCCATGGCAGATGGTCAAATCCATTCAGCGGAGTTCCGGCGGACGCGGGAAGAGTCCTGGCGGCGGTTAGAGCATCTGCTTGGCCGTATCGGCAATCGTGAACAGGCGCTCAGCCAGGAAGAGCTTTCGGAACTGCCGCAGCTGTATCGCACCACGTTGTCGTCGCTTTCTGTCGCGCGGAATTATGTGCTGGATCAGCGGCTGATCGCCTATTTGGAGGCGCTCTGTCTGCGGGCCTATGTCGTCGTATACGCGCCCCGAGAGAGGTTGGGTGGGTTGCTGAAGCATGGTCTCATCATTGGTTTCCCGCGTGCGATCTGCGCGGCGGGCATTGAGCTTGCCTTATCGGCGCTCTGTATGGCCGTAGGGATGTTGGCTGGATGGGCTATTGTCGCGGCGGGTCCTGAGTTATTTTACAGCATCATTCCAGAAAGCCTTGCGGGCGGTCGCGGCCCAGACCAAACGCGGGAACTGATGGCGAAGTCGCTGGAAGGCGGGGTGGAGACTGCAGCTGCCGCCCAATTGTTCGTGCTGCAATTGGCCAGCCATAACGCAGGTATAGCGCTACTAGCCGCAGGGCTTGGTATTGCCTTTGGTCTGCCGACAATCCTGCTACTGGCTTACAATGGTGCGATCCTGGGGGCGATGCTTGCTGCATTCGATGTACATGGCCTGCTGGTGCCGTTTATCGCGTGGCTGAGTGTCCATGGCGTGACAGAGCTAGGTGCGATCATCATCGCTGGGGCAGGCGGCCTGGCGATCGCCCGAGGGATTTTGTTCCCAAAGGTGGATGAAACGCGGATGGCGGCGGCGCGCCGTCATGGGATGCATGGTGGGTTCCTGGCTGCAGGGGCGTTCGCCATGCTGTTCGTCGCGGCGTTCTTCGAGGGCGTGCTGCGTCAGGCAATTGAGCCAACGACGGCCCGATTGTTATTCGGCGGTGCCACTGCTGTCTTCTGGCTCTGGTATTTCCAGCGCGGTCGGGCAAGCCGGAAGGGGCGCGGCGATGATTGATGTGCCTGCACCGAAGTCTCGCAAAGCCCCGTCGATGGCTGAGCCCGCTAACCTGGAAGCTAAGCAGCGCGATATCATCACGCCGGAAGGTGTGCGCCTGACCGTAACAATTGCGGATTACAGCACCCGCATGGCCGCCGCACTGATTGATGCGTTGTTCGTTGTGGGGGCGATTATTGTTGTGGTTTTGCTGGCGATCTTCGCGGATATGCGCAGCAGTATCGTCTGGTCCTATGTGGGCTTTTTCGCCTTCCTAGCACGGGTTCTGTATTTCCCATGGTTTGAGCTCATTCTGAATGGTCGGACGCCCGGTAAGCGCTCTGTCGGGATCCGGGTTATTGGCCGCAATGGCGCGCCGTTGACCGCTGCCGCTGTTCTCGCGCGCAACCTCGCCCGTGAGGTGGAGATGTGGTTGCCGCTAACATTCGCGCTATTGAGCGGTGACGGCGAACCACTCGTGACCCTGCTGACGCTGGCCTGGGTGCTTTGCTTC
This sequence comes from uncultured Alphaproteobacteria bacterium, assembly GCA_938083135.1. Lineage (GTDB taxonomy): Bacteria > Pseudomonadota > Alphaproteobacteria > Bin95 > Bin95 > VMCJ01. The sequence goes on from CALLKY010000017.1 coordinate 21,089, forward strand.
GCAACGATCCCACTATTCAGCGCCGAGCGAATGCGCGCCGGGGATGTTTTGGCCGGAACCTGGGTTGTCGTTGACCCCAAGCCGTCGCTGGTGCGTGACCTGCTGGATGATAGCCCAGCACCGGCCAAGGCGCCGCCAATCGCAGCACCACCTGTCCCTACACCAGAGAGTGAGGGTGCTACGTCGAAGCCGCCGGAGGCCGAGCCACCTGTTCCTGCCGAGCTTGACCTTGAGCTTGAACCAGAACTGGCAGTGGTGTTTACGCCAACGCAGCTAGACGCCTACGGCGCAGCGGAACTGAACACGCTGGCGGACTTGCTCTATGCGGATGGGCCTGGTCTGGATGAGAAGTTCCAAGCTGTTGCCGAAGCCATCGCCAGGAAGATCGACCATGATCGCATGGTAGGCGACGAACAACTTGAAAATAAAGCATTCCTGGGAGCCTATTACCGCGCCGCCCGTGCCAAAATGGAGACGGATGCACAATGGGGTCGTTTGCGCCAGAATAAGTTTGATCGTGATCGTGGTCAGAAGACCAATTCAGATGAATCAGAAAATGAATAAAACTGGGAAAGCCACTGATATGTCAACGAAGATTGATGATATTTTAGCAGAAGTGGTCGATGGATCGCTTGGGGGCGCAGCCTCTGTTCCCGGCGTTGTCGCTATCGCGGCTGACAGCAGCGGCGTGATCTATGAAGGGGCGGCTGGTGAGCGTCGTCTGGGGTCGGGCGAGGCCATGCAGATGGATCAGGTGCTGTGGATCCATTCCATGACCAAGCCGGTTACTGGCACTGCCTGCATGCAACTGGTTGAGCAAGGCAAGATCGGCCTAGATGATGATTGCGGTACCCTCGTGCCCGCCCTGAATATGCCGGATGTGCTTGAAGGCTTTGATGGCCAGTGCAAGCCCGTCTTCCGTCCCGCCAAGGGCGTGATCACTTTGCGCAATCTGCTCACCCACACGTCCGGCTACGTCTATGACATGTGGAATGCAGACCAGCGGGCATGGATGAAGGCCCATGGCGTTAGGCGCGATGACATTTTCGGCAGAGTAACGGATCGCCCACCCCTCGCATTTGATCCTGGCACGCGCTGGCAATATGGCGTCGGTATAGATTGGGCGGGCAAGGTGCTTGAAGCTGTCACTGGTGAGGCGCTGAATGACTATGTCCAAGCGAATATCTGTAAGCCGCTTGGCATGGCGTCGACGGGGTACCTCTTGACGGACGCGCTGCGCGCGCGCTTGGCCGGAGTGCATCAGCGCGGCGACGATGGCGCTGTTAAAGCAGTTGATTTTGATCCGCCGCAGAACCCGGCGCATTTCAACGGCGGCGGCGGCATGTATTCCACCGCACCTGATTACGCCCGCTTCATGCGGATGATGCTGAATGGCGGCAGCCTTGATGGTGCACAGATATTAAAGCCCGAAACCGTGGCGCTGATGGGGCAAAACCATATTGGCGATGTGCTGGTAGAGAAACTCACCAGCTGCATGCCGCACTTAACCTGTGATGCGGAGTTTTATCCAGGAATGGCCAAAAAATGGGGCCTGACATTCATGGTCAATCAAGATGATGTGCCGGGTGCCAGGCGCGCCGGGTCGCTCGCGTGGGCGGGTTTGCGCAATTCATACTTCTGGATTGACCCAAAGTCTGACCTGTCCGGCGCGATCTTTACCCAACAGTTCCCATTCGCGGACCCGGGCGTGCTGGCGCTGCTAGATCGGTTTGAGCGGGCCGTATACGCCCACGCCGGCAAAAATTAGCAGCATCCGCAAGAAGCGGGTGGTTTGGGTGGGGGTGCATCGCCATTCTAAGCTTCAACACACTGAAGGAGCATTCAGATGACTGATGTTGATGCCTACCCGAAAATCGCATCCGCTATGGCCGCCATTGCTGATATGCGCGCGGAACAGCCTGACCTGGACTGGGTCGCGGCTGAAGCCGGTATGTCGCCTGCTCATTTTCAGAGAGTTTTCAAGCGTTGGGTTGGGCTTAGCCCTAAGAAATTCCTGCAACACCTCACATTAGATTATGCGAAAGCGCGGCTGGAAGAAAGCCAGAGTGTGCTCGATGCAGCATTGGATGCAGGGCTTTCTGGCCCGGGGCGTCTGCATGACCTATTCGTCGTCCATGAAGCCATGACGCCAGGTGACTACAAGCGCCGGGGTGAGGGGCTTCCCATGCGCTGGGGCTGGGCTGAATCCCCATTCGGCTTGACGCTGCTGTTCATGACGGATCGCGGCTTGGCCGGTCTGGCATTTGCGGAACCGGGTGCCAAGGGTGAGCAGGCGGATGTTCTTGCCAATATGCAAGGGCGTTGGCCGGCGGCTGAATTTGTTGAGGATGGTGCCGCGGCTCAAGCGATGGCAGTACGGATTTTTCAGGATACGTCCAATCAGGCGCCACTACCGCTTTGCCTGATCGGCACGCCATTTCAAATCAAAGTCTGGCGGGCGCTACTGGAGATTCCAGATGGTCATCTCGCCACATACGGCGCTGTCGCAAAGCTTGCCGGTCAGCCAAAGGCGGCGCGGGCAGTTGGCGCAGCAATTGGCAGGAACCCTATCAGTTGGCTGATCCCGTGCCATCGCGCGATTCTCAGCAACGGCTACGTTCGGAACTACGAATGGGGCATTCCCCGCAAGCTTGCCATGATCGGCTGGGAGGCGGCGCAACGGGATGCCATCCACCAGCAGAACGCAGCCGCTTAAGCAGACCGGGCGGCCCGTATTTCAGAATGCTGCGAGACCGGATGATACACGCCGCGCGCGCCATCAACCGGTGTGAATGCACGGGAAATGCCAGTAATAGTCTCCGCCCCGCCAAGGTAGAGCGCACCGTCCGGCCGCAGCGCCTTGCTGATCTGATCCAGAACGTTACGACGCCCGTCTGTGTCGAAATAGATCAGTACATTCCGGCAGAAAACCGCATCAAACTCGCCGAGGGGCGAGATGTCTTTCAACAGGTTTAGTTGCTCGAACTTGACGTCTTCTCGCAGTGCCGGTTTGACGCGCCAATGGTCACCCACTTTTTCGAAATGGCGCACGAGCTGCTTGATTGGCAATCCGCGCTGCACTTCAAATTGGCTGTAGATACCGGTTTTAGCGCGGGCGATGGCCTGATGTGAGATATCTGTGCCAATCAGGCTGACACGCCAGCCCGCAAGCTGTTCGGCATAGGTGCTCAAGATCATCGCCAGCGAATATGCTTCCTGGCCCGTGGATGCAGCGGCTGACCAGATTTGTAGCCGCTTTACATCCCGCCGCGCTTCAATGAGTGCTGGCAGCGTTTCTGTCGCGAAATGGGTGAACGGCTGCCGGTCTCTGAAGAAATAGGTCTCATTGGTGACCATCGCGTCGACAATTGCGGTGATGGCCTGCCGCGGCGCTGTCGCCATGACATTGGCTATCAGGTCATCGATATCCTCGCGACCAAACTGGCGGGCCACTGGTGCCAGCCGACTTTCCGCCAGATAGGTTTTGTCTTCGTCCAGGATCAGCCCGCATTCTCGGCGGAGAAGAGCAGAAAGGAACTTGAAATGCTCAGGCGACATGACGGCGCCTCCCACGGGCAAGCTCTGCGAGCCGGTCCGCCATAATCTCTAATGGTAAAATTTCGTGCGCGAGACCGGCATTGGCGACCACACCCGGCATGCCCCATACAGCACTGCTGGCTTCGTCCTGGACAATCACGCTACCGCCAGCGGCTGCAGCCGCCTCCACGCCTCGGAGGCCATCTTTGCCCATGCCAGTCAAGATCACTGTCAGCAGCTTTGAGCCATAGATCTCTGCCAGCGACATAAGCATGGGATCAACAGACGGCCTGCAAAAATTCACCAGCGCGCCGTCATTCAACATGATCCGGATGGCGCCATGTTTATCAGCGACGTTCATATGCATATCACCGGGCGCTAGATAAATTCGACCTGGCTCAACAACCTCACCATGCACAGCTTCGCGGGCGATAGCACCGGAGACACGTGCGATATGCTCTGCCAAGCTACGGGTGAACATCGGTGGCATGTGCTGAGTAATGAAGACTGGCTGTGTCGCCCCCTGGTCGCTCCACTTATTCAGCGCCGCCGTCAATGCTTGCGGGCCACCAGTGGAGCTACCGATTGCGATCGCGGCAATCTCGCCCCAATTGTGCGTTGTTGCCCTGGTGGTTGGGCGGGGGCGCGCAGTCAATGCTGTATCGGCTCCGGCACTATTCTGCTTGGCGCGCGGAATACCGCCCAGATTGACGACCTTTGTGCCCGGGATTTCCCATGTGGGATCGTCCCAACCAGGAAAGCATGGTTGGGAAAGGCTTGATCTGCAAGGCTTTTGCTTTTGATGGCTGCCGAAGGGCTAATCTGGTTGGCAGAGGACTGATTGGCGGCCGTGCCGGGTTGAA
>CALLKY010000018.1 GCA_938083135.1 uncultured Alphaproteobacteria bacterium
AACCCGGCACGGCCGCCAATCAGTCCTCTGCCAACCAGATTAGCCCTTCGGCAGCCATCAAAAGCAAAAGCCTTGCAGATCAAGCCTTTCCCAACCATGCTTTCCTGGTTGGGACGATCCCACATGGGAAATCCCGGTTTAAGTCACCGGGCGCTCTTAGGGGTTCCTGTGTCCATGCAAACGCTTGTCCGGCAATAACACCACACGGGATCGCTGCTAGCCCAATTGCCTCGTAAGCAGCCGTATAGGCAGTGCTGGCGGGGCCAGCCAACCAGCGCATGTGGTCAGCAGCGGGAAGTCCGAATGGCGGTCCGCCGAATATGCCGAACGCGGAATTCCTATTGATCAGCAGGTTGGGCGTACTCCATGCAGCGTCGATAGCGCCGACAATCACGGGGTCCATATATCGACCCGGTGGTGCCAATTTTCCTGGGTCATACAGCGTTACATTCAACTGACGGCCGAGCTTCTTGTTGATGCGTCGCGTGGCCTCAACACCCTGGGAGCCCAGTTCAGGTAGCCGTGTCGCGAAAGCACTGGCGATCGTGAGCCGGTTCGGGGCAGCACAAACTGTGGTCGTCAATGTCATTAAGGCCAGCAAACCAGCCACAAACTGAAGCTTGAACCGGGCTGGCTTAGTCCGAAGCTGCAGAGGAAAATTGGATTTATATGCAGCGTGTCCGTACCGAATACTGAATATCAGCAATGATGCCTCGCCGGTTTGTCGAAAATTTTATGGAATTGTCGCTGATAGAACTTAATTCGAATTCAGGACCAGAGGGTTACAGTTCACGAGTACCGCGTTCAGGAGCACCTTATGACCCGTCAATTCATTGCTGGCAAATTACGCCATTTTAGGCGCGAGAACCATGGGGTCGCGGCAATTGAACTTGGGATTATGGCCAGCGTGATGGCGATTGCCATCGTCACGTTTATCTCTGATGTCGATGACCCAGAAGGCCTGCTTGGGCGGATTAAGCTTCTGATTGACGGTATATTCGACTAGGCGGCTTTTCCCTATGCTTGGCCGAACGTTCCCGGTGCAGGCAGGTCCTTATGCAGTTTGAGCTTGATGAAGTGACGGAAGCGGTACGCGAAACCGCGCGTCGCTTTGCTGAAGAAAAACTGGCCCCTCATTACCAGTCCCGCGAGGCTGATGGCCGCTTTGATCGTGACCTGCTGCTTGAAATGGGTGCGCTGGGCCTCGTGGCGCCTGATCTGCCAGAACAGTTAGGCGGCATCGGCGCGCCGGGCCTGACGCAAGGCGTGGTGATTGAGGAAATTGGCCGGGGTGATCTGAACGTCGCCTATGTGCAATTGCTGGGTTCACTGATCGGTGGAGTCATGGCGGAGCACGCGCCCGATGACCTAGCTGCTGAAGCCGTTATGGGCATTGCAGAGGGCCGTTTGCTGCCGGCGCTTGGGTTAACTGAGCCCCGTGGCGGGACAGATGCCGCCAACCTGCAACTCCGCGCACGTCGCGATGGCGGCGATTGGGTGCTGGACGGCGAAAAAGCATCGATCTCATGCGCCAATCAAGCGGATGCCATCCTGGTTGCCGCTCGAACGGGAGAGCCTGACAGCGGCGCGCGGGGTGTTACAGCATTTTGGGTTGATATGAATATGCCCGGCGTATCGAACACGGCTTATGATGATTTGGGCAGCCTTGCGGTCGGGCGTGGGTCCGTATGGTTTGATGGCGTTAGAGTGCCCGACAGCCGCCGCGTTGGTGATGAGGGCATGGGTTTCGTGCGCGTGATGCAGGGTTTTGATTATTCCCGCGCGCTGATCGCCCTGATGTGTCTTGGGTCAGCCCGCGCATCCATTGATGAAACCTGGGCCTACACGGTTGAACGCCAAGCGTTCGACCGGCCGCTTGCAGAATTCCAGGGCGTTTCATTTCCGTTGGCGGAAGCCGATGCCCAAGTCCGTGCGGCGCGCCTACTGGCCTATGAGTGCCTGGCGCTTCGTGACGCTGGCAAGCCACACACGAAAGAAGCAGCGATGGTGAAATGGATGGGGCCAAAGGTCTCTGTCGACGCAATCCACCAGTGCCTGCTGACCCATGGCCACTTAGGCTATAGCCGCGACCTACCGCATCAGCAGCGCCTGCGCGACGTGATGGGGCTAGAGATCGGCGATGGCACGGCCCAAGTCTCCAAGCTCATCATTGCTCGTGAGACCGTGGGTCGTGCCGCCGTGCAGTACGCAAAAAAATAAGCGCTGCGTTAAACCTGGAGGAATCCGACGATATCTTTGGTCTTGTGCAAGATCGGAGCAGCGACAGACCGGGCGCGTTCAGCACTGCCGCCAATGATCCGATCCAGCTCCGCCGGATCGTTTAGTAAGCGGCGCATATTCTCAGAGATTGGGCTCAACACAGAAACCGCCAGGTCAGAAAGGGCGGGCTTGAATTGGCCAAACCCTTTTCCTGCAAAATCTGCGAGGACTTGCGCTGCTGTCTGGTCGCTCAGGGCCGCATAGATTCCGACAAGGTTTGCAGCTTCTGGCCTGCCATCTAATGCTGCTGGATCATCCGGCAACAATTCAGGGTCCGTCTTAGCGCGCTTGATCTTCTGCGCAATTGTATCAGCATCATCTGTCAGATTAATGCGGGATTGGTCGGATGGGTCCGACTTGCTCATTTTGGAAGAGCCATCGCGCAAGCTCATGACACGGGTTGCTTCGCCCAGGATTTGTGGTTCAGGCAGGGGGAAGAACTCTATGTCGTAATGGCGATTGAATGCGCCCGCGATATCCCGCGCAAGCTCCAGATGCTGCTTCTGATCCTCACCCACTGGAACATGGGTTGCGTGATAAAGCAGAATATCTGCAGCCATCAGAACTGGATAGCTATAGAGCGCCAACCCTGCATTCTCGCGCTTCTTGCCCGCTTTTTCTTTGAACTGAGTCATTCGGTTCAACCAGCCGAGCGGGGTCAGGGAGCTTAGTATCCATGTGAGTTCCGCGTGCTCACCGCCGAGCGCGCTTTGGTGGAAGATCGAGCACACGTCAGGATCAATGCCGGATGCTATATATGCAGCCGCCACTTCGCGGGTTGACCGGCGCAGTTCTGCTGGGTCCTGCGGCATGGTGATGGCATGCATATCGACCATGCAGAAGAAGCACTCATAGTCATGCTGCATGGCGACCCAGTTGCGGACAGCGCCCAGGTAATTGCCAAGATGCAAGTTTCCGGTCGGCTGCATGCCGGAGAAGATCCGGTTCATTGGATACGTGTCCTTAAAGCTGGGTCTATGTGCGGAGTTTTGCCGCTGGAAGCGGGGTTATCATGCTGCGAGGGCGCTGGCGTCAAGCTTAACTGCGTCCCCGGAATTCCTTAAGCGCTGCATCAAGCCGCGCCGCGCCAAGCATATGTGCTAGAATGAGGTACAGAAGCCCGGCAATGATACACAGGCCGAGCGTCGCGGAGAGGCGCCCCATATCGCCAGCCGCGAACTGCAAGACTGGCCCGCTGCCATAAATCAATGCCGCCGCCATAGCACCTGCAGCGACGATGAGTTTCGCGGTTCGTAGCGCTGAGGCCGCTTCAAGCGTCCACCACCCTCTACGGATGAGACTGGCACCCAGCCAAGTCACCTGCATCCATGCGGCAAGCGTTGTCGCGAGCGCCAATCCCACATGGCCAAGTGACCACATGAGCGATAATCCAAGCACGATGTTTAAAACAACCGAGGCTCCCGCTGCGCGCGCCGGTGTTTTGGTGTCAGCCCTTGCAAAGAATGCAGGTGCCAGGGTTTTCGTCAGCACGAAGGCAGGAAGGCCTGCCGCATAGGCCATAAGGGCGGCTGCGGTTGCGACACCGTCTGCAGGTGTAAAGGCTCCGCGCTCGAATAGGGCGGTGACGAGCGTTCCAGGGATTGCCATAGCAGCCGCTGCGGCAGGTAGTGTCAGCCAAAGGCTAAGTTCAACGGCGCGAGCAAGGCTTGCGTTCGCTGATTTTTGATCACCGCTTTGTGCTTCGCGAGAAAGCTTGGGCAACAGCGCCACACCAAGGCCAACACCGATGACGCCAAGGGGCAGCTGATACACCCTGTCGGCATAATAGAGGTGACTAATCGCACCTGCAGCGAGCAGCGAAGCAAGCTGCGCCCCCACCACAATGTTGATCTGCGTTGCACCCGCGGCCAGCACACCGGGCCCCATCAGCTTGCCAAGGCGTTTAACGCCTGGTGTTAGGCGCGGCCAGCGTAGGTGTAGATCATACCCGGCCCGTTTCGCGATAATCACGATCATCAGCAACTGTGCGACGCCAGCAATCGCAACTGCAGCGGCAAGCGTATGTCCGGGCGTCTTGCCGATATCAACGAAAGCCAACATCGCCGTGATTGCAATAAGATTAAGCAGGATCGGTGCGGCTGCCGCGGCCCAAAACCGACCCACGCCATTCAGAACGGCACCGCCAAGTGCTGTAAGCGTCATGAGTGCTAGATAGGGGAAGGTGATCCGCGCCATTTCAACCGTGCGCTGGAATTGTTCCGGGTTGTCGAGGAATCCGGGGGCCAGGGCCATCACCAAAAGCGGCATCAGCAGTTCAACGATTCCTGTGAAAACCAATGCGGCCAAGACTGCAAACGCCAATGCGTCCTCTGCCACGCGTTTGGCTGCGGGCGCGCCATCTTTAGTTAATGCCTCTGCAAACAAGGGGGCGAAGGCAGCGTTAAATGCGCCCTCGGCAAAAAGTCGGCGGAAAAGGTTGGGCAGGCGAAAGGCCACGAAAAAGGCGTCAGCAATCGGTCCGGCACCAAGCGTCGCTGCGATCAGCAGATCGCGCACGAAACCCAGAATTCGGCTAAGGAGTGTATAGACGCCAATGACGGCAGCGGAGCGGAGCAAGTTCATGGATGCCTCCATACCCGACAGGGCAGGGGAAGCAAGCGGCGACAATGTGGCGGCCTTCGGGCAGGAGGCGCTTGATGCGGCACTTGCCGTGGGTGCTGGTCGTGCTGCCTTGCTTCTGCTGAATGGCGTGTCGGTGGCGGAGGCGCATGCCGCGACTGGTGTGCTGCGCAGTGTTGATATCGTTGAAACTCTGGCGGAAAGCCTAGGTGGGGGCAGGGTAGCAATCCTCGCACCACACCTTCGTGAGACGGGCGGAGCCGCCGATTTGGCAGCGCGGTTGCTCGGCGCGTTACCGGCTGCAACCCGTACAACTGCGGCCATCGGGATTGCTGTTGCTCCTGAAGATGGCGGTCATTGGCAAAGCCTTTTAGAGACAGCAGACCGGGCCGCACATCGAGCGACGCAATACAGTGAGGGCCGATTCGCTTTCGCAGATGATGCGCGAGATCGCCGCTGGCGCGTTGGTCCTCTGCTACCGGGTGCGATCGCTGAGGCATTGGCACGGGATGAATTCTCGCTGCGGTTCCAGCCAATCACAGACTTGGCAACTGGCAGGGTGAGCGGCGCCGAGACGCTGCTGCGCTGGCGACGGACGAGCGGCGAAGACTGGCCGCCAGCGATTTTCATTCCAGAAGCTGAGCGCCGCGGCTTGATGGAACCAATTACGATCTGGACATTCGATGCAGCTGCCCGAGCAGCTGTCGAGCTGTCGGCTGTTGGCCCAATCGGCATCAATCTCTCTGCGGCAATGCTAGGCCAGGGTGCGGTTGAGATTGTGACTGGAATCGTCAAGAAAGCGTCTGTAGTGCCGCATGCGTTCAATATTGAGATTACAGAGACAGCGCCATTCCTGAACGAAGCGGATGCAATTGCAGATGTTGAAGCCCTTGCTGCACTTGGCTGCGGGATTGCAATCGATGACTTTGGGGCCGGTCAAGCTTCGCTGAGCTATGCCGTGAAGCTTCCAGCAACGCGGATCAAGCTTGACGCGAGTTTGGTCTATGCGGCCGAAGATAATCCACGGGCACGGGCTGCAATCCGGGCTACAGCTGCGCTAGCGGCGGAAGTCGGTGCAGATGTCGTGGCAGAGGGTGTTCGCGATCAAGCTATGGCAGATCAGATGTTGGGCCTTGGTGTATCGAAGGGGCAGGGGCGGCATTTCGGCGCTCCAATGCGGTTCGATGCGTTCAAAAAGCATGCTGGGCTTGACTAGGCGCGCTCAACTTCGTAACACCCGCGCACTCCTGACGACGCGGATTATGCGCAATAGCGTGATCCCGGCGGCATTTTTCTGTGCAGCCTAATCGGGACAACAAAAATAACATGACTTGAGGATACAAGATTATGGCGAAACGCGAGCAAGCGAAATACAAGATTGACCGGCGCTTAGGCGTCAACCTTTGGGGTCGCCCAAAGAGCCCGTTCAACAAGCGTGAATATGGTCCGGGCCAGCACGGCCAGCGCCGTAAGAAGCTGTCGGACTTCGGTATTCAGCTGCGCATGAAGCAGCAGCTTAAGGGTTACTACGGCAACATCAGCGAAAAGCAGTTCCGCCGTTATTACGCCGAGGCTGTGCGCCGTAAAGGCGACACCGGCGAAAACCTGATCGAGATTCTCGAGCGGCGGTTGGACGCGGTGATCTATCGCATGAAGTTTGTGCCGACCGTCTTCTCTGCGCGCCAAGTCGTGAACCACGGTCATGTCAAAGTGAATGGCCAGCGCGTCAACATCCCTTCATATCAAGTGAAGGATGGTGATGTGGTTGAACTTGGTGAAAAAGCTAAGAATATGGCCCTCATTCTTGAAGCCATCCAATCTAGCGAACGCGATACACCTGACTATGTGGACGTTGACTACAACAGCCTCAAAGGCACGTTCACCCGGGGTCCAAAGCTTGCTGATGTGCCCTACGGCGCACAGATGCAGCCGAACCTTGTCATCGAATTTTACTCGCGCTAACACGCGTTAACTTAAACGGTAACAACGGCCTGCCCCTCACTGAAGGGCAGGCCGTCGTTCTATGAAGGAGCCAATCCAATGGCAAAAGAACGCACACTTTCCATCATCAAACCGGACGCTACACGCCGGAACCTGACGGGCCAGATCAACGCTCGCTTTGAAGAAAAGGGCCTGCGCATTGTTGGCCAGAAGCGCCTGCAATTGACCCAAGCCCAGGCAGAAGCCTTTTACGCTGTGCACAGCGAACGCCCATTCTTCAAAGATCTCTGCGAGTTTATGATCTCTGGCCCGGTTGTTGTGCAGGTACTTGAAGGCGAAAACGCCGTGCAAGCCAACCGCGATATCATGGGGGCAACTAACCCAGCCAATGCGGATGCTGGCACGATCCGCAAGGACTTTGGCGAATCCATCGAAGCTAATTCGGCCCATGGTTCAGACAGCCAGGAAAATGCGGCTACCGAAATCGCATTCTTCTTCAGCGGACTTGAAATCGTCGGCTAATCGCCCACGCTTTCACGACCAAAAGAAACGGGGCGCGTCCTGCAATGGACGCGCCCCGTTTTCTATTTCAGCAAGTTTCTAATTGCTTACAGCAGAAAAACTGCCATCAGCACCAGTACGGCGATGACCAAGATGGTCGACCACAGCATCAATTTAGAGAAATGCACCCAGCCAGCGTGACGGGTTTGAAATTCTTCTTCGAAGTCGACCATGGCGAACGTGATTCCTTTAGTCATCATATGATTAGGAATGTTTATACGGCTCAATCCGCCGTTGGCAAATAGAAAGACGCATCTTGGCCGGCGTCGTCAATCATCACTCGGCCTTCGTGCAGCGTGATCCGGCCTTCAGCGACCCAGCGGATCGCGCGCCGATAGATTTCATGCTCGGCCTCCAGCACACGTGCTGCCAGGCTATCCGGCGTATCGACAGCGCGGATCGGGGTGGCGGCTTGGGCGATAATCGGACCGGCATCCATTTCTGCACTCAGGAAGTGCACTGTGCAGCCGGCGAACCGCGCACCATCATTGATCGCCCGTTCATGGGTGTGCAGGCCAGGATAGGCAGGCAGCAGCGACGGATGGATGTTAATTGCCCGGCCATCCCAATGATTGACAAAGGTTGGCGTCAATAACCGCATAAAACCGGCAAGGCAGATAAGCTGGACGCCAGCCGCATCAAGCCGCTCATTCATCGCTTGCTCGAAGCTAGGCCGGTCCGCGAAGTCTTTGTGATTGATGACAGATGTCGCAACCCCAGAATCCTTAGCGCGCAATAAACCTGGGGCGTCCGGCCTGTTAGAGAGCGCTAGAGCGATTTCGGCTGGGAATGACGGGTCCTGGCAAGCATCCAGAATGGCTTGCAGATTGGTCCCGCGGCCCGAAAATAGAACGCCGAGCTTTAACCGCGCCATCGATCAAGCCCCGATAAGCGCACAGAATCACCGTCGCCGCGTGCAACCAGTTTGCCCGCAGGAACCGCATCGCCAGCGCCGTTCTCCGCCAGAAGCTTGAGCGCGGCTTCAACTTTATCGTCAGCGACATAGATCAACATGCCGATGCCGCAGTTAAACGTGAGCGCCATTTCATCAGCCGCAATATTGCCTGCAGCCTGAAGCCAATCAAATACTGGTAGGGCTGGAACGGCACTGACATCCAACTCAAGCGCCAATTCCTTCTCAAAGGCGCGCTGTGGATTCTCAAGCAGTCCGCCGCCCGTGATGTGGGCGAATCCGTTCGCAAGGCCAGCCTTGGCCAGAGCCACCATGGCGGGCACATAGATTCGCGTTGGCGCTAGTAATGCCGCGCCCAGGGATTGGCCTTCAGCGAACGGACAGGGCGAATCCCAGTCGAGTCCTGCTTGCTGCACAACGCGGCGCACGAGGGAGAAACCATTTGAGTGAACACCGGCAGAGGGAACGGCAATTGCAATATCGCCTGCTTGCGCTGCTGTCCCGTCAATAAACCCGCCGCGCTCTACGGCACCAACTGCAAACCCAGCAACATCGTATCTGCCAACGGGGTATACCCCTGGCATTTCCGCCGTTTCACCGCCCACAAGCGCACATCCTGCGAGACGGCACCCTTCAGCAACGCCAGTGATGACTTGTGCCGCTTGGTCCACATCCAGCTTGCCAGTTGCGAAATAATCTAAGAAGAACAAGGGCTCTGCACCCTGTGCAGCCAAATCATTCACGCACATCGCGACCAGGTCGATCCCAATCTCATCGTGTTTGCCGCTGGCCTCAGCGATCAGCAATTTCGTGCCGACACCGTCAGTCGCCGCGACGAGAATTGGATCAACGAACCCTGCCGCTTTCAGATCAAACGCAGCGCCGAACCCGCCAAGTCCACCCAGAACGCCCGCCCGCGCGGTCGCTTTGGCGGTTGGTGCTATCCGGCTGACCAGCGTTTCGCCCGCGGCAATATCGACGCCAGCTGCTTTATATGATGCGCCGCCATTCTCACTCATGGGCGTTCCGTCTATATGTTGGTTCATGGGGGTCACTTGCGGGATACCCGCTGGGCTGGCGGTGCGCAATGCCAGACTGGCTAGGAGAGGGCTAATAACGATGCTGATTAAACTTCCAGGCTTCGCGATCCGGAGCATGCTATGTGTGCTGGCCATAACGATTCTGGGCACCATGCCGCTCGGATATGCGTCAGCTAATCCCTATACGGTCGCCGACATCAATGTCGATTTGACGCGGGAGACATCGGCGATTGCGCGCCAGGATGGACTTCAGCAAGCACATGTGCAGGCGTTTGAGCATCTATTGCAACGTCTGACGCCAACGTCCTCCCACAACCGCCTGCCGCATGTGGATTACGCAACGGCTGCTGATCATGCGGGCGGTCTCAAAATCGAAGACGAAAAAACCACCGCCACCCGATATGCCGCGAAGATGACGATCACCTTCCGCCAGGACTTGGTGCGGAGCTATTTGAAAGAGAACGGGCTAGCGTTCGCGGAAACCGCTGCCCCGTCCGTTGTTGTTGCCCCGGTTTATCTGTGGGCAGGGGCGCAATCGCTCTGGGAGTCGAATAATCCCTGGGCCGGTGCGTGGAAGTTCCGGGGTCCATCAGATGGCCTGGCACCGGTAACACTGCCGCGTGGTGATCTGGCTGATCGTGGTGCGCTCTCGCCTGAGCAGGCGCTATCCCGTGACCGTTCACGCTTAAGTGCCTTTGCCGCACGATATGGCGCAGCCGGGGTGCTTGTCGCGGAAGCCCGCTATGGTGTTGATCCGGTTAGTGGTCGCCCACGCCTGGATGCGGTCGCTGAAGTGGTTGGCGATGGCCCGAATATTGGCCGCTTTCGGCATACGGAACTTGGCTCCGCTGGCGATAAGCCAGAAACGCTTGGTGTGAAGGCGGCAAATGCAATTATCGCGGCGTTGGAGGCTTCCTGGAAGCGCCAGTCTGCCGCCCCGGATGCAGGCGGATTGAATAGCCTGATTGCTGACCTGCCGGTTGGCGGCGTTCTGGATTATGCCGATGCGCGCCGTCGCTTGGATGCGTCCCCTGGCGTGGCGCGCCATGAATTGGTGATGCTGTCACGGGATGTTGTGCGGTTCCGTTTGTTCTATTCCGGCAGTCAGGAAGACCTTCGTGCAGGAGTCGCCCGTCAAAGCATGGACTTAGCGCCAAACACGGCAGGCAGTGAGGCTGAGTGGGTCTTGATCGCCCCGCCACGCGTTAGCCGTCGGTAAACGGAAGAAGCGCTTAATTCCATGACCGAAACTTCCGCCAAACCTGCTGTTGCTGATACGCCAGCCAAAATGGTTCGCTATCAGATGCCGCTTTGGCGAAAGCTTTTGGCGTGGGTGGCGATTGCCGCCGCCCTTCTGGTTTTCCTCGTGCTGTTTGATGAGGTGCTGCTGCCATTTGTTGTCGGACTGGCCGTCGCCTATTTCCTGGATCCCGTTGCAGATTGGCTGGAAGGCCATAAAGCGCCGCGTTGGCTTGCGGCAACATTAGCGCTTGGATTGTTCGCGCTTCTAGCACTTGTGATTGCGATTCTGGCGTTTCCGCTGATCCAGTCACAAGTAATCGCTGCCGGTGACGCGCTACCGAAGTATACAGCCAAGGTGCAGTTGCTTTTTGCAGATATCTTGAGCTACGCGTCGAGTACGCTGGAGCCCGAAGACATCGCGCGGATGCGGGAAGCCATGGGCGCTCAAGTCGGGCGCGCCATGACGCTCGCGGGCACCGTGCTGAAGCGTCTGTTTGATGGCGGCATGGCCTTGGTGAATGTAACGACCTTTGTGTTTGTGACACCCATCGTCGCGTTCTATCTGCTGCGCGACTGGGACCGGTTGATTGGCTGGGTCGATGCACTGATCCCACGCCCTCACGTGGTGGTCGTCCGGGAGCAAGCGCGGCAGGTTGATGACACGCTTGCAGGCTTTGTCCGGGGTCAGGCGACCGTTTGCGTGGTGCTGGGCCTTGGTTATGGCTTGGCTCTCTCACTCGCTGGTTTGGAGTTCGGATTCGTCATCGGCATCCTGTCTGGCATTCTGGCGTTTATTCCCTATGTCGGATCGATTTTTGGCCTGTTCGCCAGTGTTGGACTTGCCCTGTTGCAGTTTGATGATCCCGTTCGGATCGGGATCATCGCGGGCATTTTCATTGTTGGTCAGGTGCTGGAAGGCAATGTGCTTACCCCAAAGCTTGTTGGTGAACGGGTTGGATTGCATCCAGTGTGGGTGATCTTCTCATTGTTTGCGGGCGGTGCTGTGCTTGGATTTATGGGCATGCTGTTAGCGCTTCCCGTCGCAGCGTCCGTAGGCGTGCTGACGCGCTTTGCCGTAGCACAGTACCGGCAAAGCCCGATCTATCTGGGCGACGATCATGAGGACGATGACCCAGGAGATGATCCTGGAGAATCGCCACCGGAGGCTGAAGGCGCTTCAGCCACGTGACCCGGCAATTTCCGCTCAAGCTTGAGCCGCACCCGGACTATACCGCCGCAGATTTCCTGAACTCCAAAGCCAATCGCGCAGCGCTTGCGCTCGTGCAGTCATGGCCGGAATGGGCGTTGCCGACTGCCGTGATTTGGGGGCCTGCTGGGGCGGGCAAAACGCATCTGGCACATATTTGGGCTGAACGGGCAGGGGCGTCGCTCATTGGTGCGGATGATTTTGCCGACCTTGCCTTGGAGACCCTGCCAGAAGAACCACACATCGCGCTCGATTTTGCAGACGCAGAGGTCCCAAAACCAGATGAGCGCCGAATGTTTCATCTGCTTAATATGATCCGAGAGAAAAACGGCGCGCTTTTGCTTGTCGCGCGCACAGCACCAAGCCGTTGGGATGTGGCTTTGCCAGACTTGGCCTCACGGCTGAAAGCGCTTCCTTCCGCTGAAGTTTCATCACCTGATGATGGATTGTTCGCGGCGGTTCTGGCGAAGCAGTTCGCAGATAGGCAGTTGGTGGTGGACCGGGAGACGGTTGAGTATATCGCGGCCCGATCTGAACGCTCATTCGCTGCAGCCCGCCGCCTTGTCGCACGGCTAGACCAAGCCGCGCTGGCCAGCAGGCGCCCCATCGGCAAGCGCTTAGCCGGTGAAGTGATAGAGGCGCTAGAGGCGGAGTCCGGCGAGGCAGGCTGAAATATAGGTGTAATCTTCATATATTAGACCAATATGATATCATACAGCCCCGCAATCTAAGGAAATCCAATGGCGAATGAGCCGTTGACCACTGCTGCGAACGATGTGTCGAGCCCGATTGCTCCACATACGACCCTGCAAGAACTAACGCCGGAAACACGGCTGATTAACCGCGAGCTATCGTGGCTGGCATTCAATGCACGTGTTCTGGAAGAAGCTTCTAACCAGAATCACCCGCTTTTTGAGCAGCTTAGGTTTCTTTCGATTTCCGCCGATAACCTGGATGAATTCTACATGGTCCGCGTTGCTGGCTTGAAGGGCCAGGTCGAGGCTGGTGTGACCACCCCAAGCGCTGACGGCATGAGCCCCCGCGAGCAGCTTACGGCGATTGATGCCCGCGCCCGGCAATTGTTGGACGATCAACAGGCGCGTTGGCAGGAGATCGTTACAGAACTGCGCGCGGCAGACGTCCATGTACTGCAGCCAGAGGATGTTTCCAAGGAAGAGGCTGATTGGCTTGGTGCCCGTTTTGATGAGCAAATTTTCCCGGTGCTAACGCCGCTTGCGATTGATCCAGCGCATCCATTCCCATTCATTCCCAACTTCGGCTACGGCTTGGCACTTTCCCTGCGCCGACGGAGCGATGGCGAAGACATCAATGCGCTGGTGCCAATACCGCATCGGCTGGATCGCTTTATCCGGCTGCCGGGGGAGGCTATACGAGCGATTGCGGTTGAGCAGGTCGCGGGCATGTTCATGGATCGGCTATTTCCTGGCTTTGATGTTCTGGGTAAAGGCTGCTTCCGCGTTATCCGGGATAGTGAGCTTGAAATCGATGAAGAAGCCGAAGATCTGGTCCGCCTGTTCGAAAGCGCGCTGAAACGCCGTCGCCGGGGCAATGTCGTGCGGCTGGCCTGTGACGCTTCTATGCCACCAGGCCTTCGCGCGGAACTTGCGCGGGAAGCGGAAACGACGGTCAGCGATATGATTATCGTCAACGGCATTGTTGGCCTAGGTGACGTCTCAGAGCTGATTGATAGCGCCCGCAAGGATCTTGTGTTTGAGCCCTATCAGGCGCGGTTTCCCGAGCGCATTCGTGATTTTGGCGGCGATTGCTTTGCTGCTATTCGCGCCAAGGATATCCTTGTCCATCACCCTTATGAAAGCTTCGATGTTGTTGTGCAGTTTCTGCGCCAAGCGGCTCAGGACCCAAATGTCCTAGCGATTAAGCAAACACTTTACCGCACCACGCCTAACTCCCCCATTGTTCAGGCATTGGTCGAAGCGGCTGAAGCTGGCAAGTCCGTAACAGCGCTGGTTGAATTGAAGGCGCGCTTTGACGAGGCGAATAACATTCTGTTGGCGCGGGATTTGGAGCGGTCCGGCGTGCAGGTGGTTTACGGGTTCATGAACCTCAAGACCCACGCCAAAGTATCGCTTGTTGTGCGCCAGGAGGGGGAAGAGCTTCGATCCTATGCCCATTACGGAACCGGCAATTATCACCCCATTACGGCGCGCATTTATACGGACCTATCGTTCTTCACCTCCGAACCCGCGCTCACCCATGATGCGAGCCTGCTGTTCAATTACATCACCGGCTATGCCAAGCCAGATGGCATGGCTAAGCTGATCTACTCGCCAGACATGATGCAGCCGAAGCTGTTGGCGCTGATCGATGCTGAAATCGCCCATGCTGAGGCCGGACGATCTGCTGCAATTTGGGCAAAGCTAAATTCCCTGGTTGATCCGAAGATTATCGAAGCGCTTTACCGCGCGTCCAACGCCGGGGTTGAGATTGAATTGGTCATCCGCGGTATCTGCTGCCTTCGTCCGGGCGTGCCAGGATTGTCAGAGCGGATCACGGTGAAATCGATCGTTGGGCGATTTTTGGAGCATGCCCGAATCGTCTGCTTTGGAGCTGGGTTTGGGCTGCCCTCCGTTAAGGCCGCCGTTTATATTTCATCGGCTGATTGGATGCCGCGAAATCTTTACCGCCGGGTAGAGACGCTGGTTCCGATTGAAAACGAGACCGTGCGCAGGCAGATCATCGATCAAATTATGATCGCGAATCTGAAGGATAATGCCCAAAGCTGGCAGCTAAACGCGGACGGCAGCTACACGAAAGAAGAAACGTGCGGGGAACCATTTTCCGCCCATGCCTATTTCATGCACAACCCAAGCCTTTCCGGTCGCGGCAGTGCCTTGAATGCATCGGAAACACCTGATCTAACGCTAGAAGATGCCGATCTTTAAGGACTTCCACCGCGTTGATGACGCTCGCCGCACCAGGCCTAGCTGCATATGAAGGCCGCTCCGCGGTTATTGATATCGGCTCAAATTCCGTCCGTATGGTCGCATATGACCGCGATAGCCGCTCGCTTGAGCCGATCTTCAACGAAAAGGCCATGAGTGGTCTTGGCCAGGACATATTTTCTACCGGCAAATTGCATCCTGAAGGCAAAGTCTCCGCCCTGAAGATTCTGCGCCGGTTCCGCGCCATTGCTGACAGCATGGGCATTGGCCAGTTACGCGCAGTTGCGACGGCTGCGGTTCGTGAAGCCAGTGATGGCCCGGATTTCGTGAAAGAGGCATCAGCGGCGACCGGCGTCACTATTCAGGTGATTCCCGGTGAAGAAGAAGCACGCTTGTCGGCGCTTGGCGTCCTTTGCGGCATTCCCGAAGCAGATGGCGTTATAGCGGATTTGGGCGGTGGTAGCTTGGAGTTAGCGGACGTCAGGGACGGCACCGTTCATGGTGGAATATCTGTGCCGCTTGGCCCACTGGCGCTGGGGGATATGGTCGGCGGTAAAAAAGAAGCTTCTTACATTAAGGAGCTTTTGGCACCAGTTGAAACGGGTGGGGCCAAAGGGCGGACGCTCTATTTGGTTGGTGGCGCGTGGCGTTCGCTCGCGAAACATGACCTGCTCGCGAAGTCCTACCCCATCAATATCATCCACCAATATGCGCTTTCAGCGACTGAGGCATCTAAGACAGCCAAAGCAGTTGCAAGCCTGTCTGGAGACGACCTGAGCACGCTTACAAGCGTATCCCAGCGCCGCCGACCAACACTGCCATATGCATCCAGGGTCCTCCTGGCATTGATGGCCCGGTTGAAACCCTCTGAGGTCGTGTTCTCGGCATACGGGCTTCGCGAAGGGGTTCAGTTTGAAGCCATGGACGAACCGGTCCGCGCCCGTGACCCGCTCGTCGATTATTGCCGGCGGCTTGGGCGCAGCGCCATGCGCGTGCCTTTTGACGGTGACCGGCTTGCAGATTGGCTGAGCGGCGCTTTCAACGAAGAACCGTTAGGTCCAGAACGGCTTGTTAGTGCTGCCTGTTGGCTCAGCGACATATCAGGCCATGACCATCCAGATTACCGCGGCCACCACGCGGCTGCGCGCGCGCTCCATTTGCCGGCAGGTGGCCTTAAGCATTCGGACAGGGTGTTTTTGGCAGCCGCTGTGTATGCGCGGTATCACGGGTTTGGCATGGAAAAAGCGCTCGGATCAGCCGTAGAGATGGTTGACGAAGGCATGCGCAAACGCGCTGTCGCCCTGGGCCTTGCGCTCCGTTTAGCCCACGCGATTGAGCCTGGTGGCGGGCATGTCGATGCTGATGGCGTTGATGTGCCGACGGGTGCCAGCCTGCGCCGCAGGTTCCATTTGGCGCGCGGGCCGGGTGTTTTACGGCTGCTGGCGGACCCAGGTGCGGAAGACGCGCTTGGCGAAACGGCACTCAAACGCTTCAACGCCTTGGCGAAAGCGCTTGAGCTTGAGGCCGTCGTATCCGTGGATCAGTCTGCGGTTGCCTGACCGGGTTCAATATCAAAAATTCGAACCTTGCCGTCCTGGATCGCCATTGCAAGACCGCCATTGATAAGTTTCAAGGCTTCCTCACCGAACACCGTCCGTCGCCAACCGTTGAGGGCAGGCGAATCGTCTCCAGCGGCAATTGCTTCCATATCATCTGATGCCGCAATTAACCGCTGTGCGACGCCATGCCGTTCCGCAGCGCGTTTGAGCAAAACTCGCAGGAGTTCGATCGTTGGCTGTAGTTCAGGGTCAGGCTGTCTGCGGGCTTTCGGTTTTGGGGCTGCTGTGTTCGGCAACTCCGCAGCTGCATTCAACGCCTCAAGCATCTCTTTGCCGCCTCGGCTCGCAGCGAAGCCTTTTGCAATGCCACGGCATTTCGCCAATGCATTCTCATTGCGCGGTATTTGGGCTGCGATGTTCAACAGCGCATCATCCCGAATCACCCAGTTGCGTGGCTGATTCCGGCGCATGGCCTCGCGCTCACGCCAAGCAGCGGCTGCGCGCAGAACGTTCAGAAATTTCGGCTTTTCGTTGCGAATTTTCAGCCGACGCCAGGCCTCATCAGGCTCATTGGCGTAAAGGGCTGGGTCAACGAGTGCGCGTTGTTCTTCTTTCGCCCAATCCAACCGTCCGCGGGACTCCAGCATTGAAACCAGACGCTCATAGACGACGCATAAATGTGTTACATCAGATATCGCATAGCTTAATTGCTGCGCTGACAGCGGGCGTTCGGCCCAGTTGGTAAAGCGCGGGCCTTTATCGATCTGCACCCGGGCAATGGCTGAAACCAGTTTGTCGTACCCAACAGAATCACCGAAGCCGCAAACCATCGCTGCGATTTGCGTGTCAAATACGGGCAGGGGTGGCTCGCCCATGAGCTGGACAAAGATTTCCAGGTCCTGGCGCGCGGCATGGAAGACTTTGACGACCTGCTGGTCAGCCATGATCTTCAGGAAGGGTGCCAAATCCAGCCCTTCAGCGAGTGGATCGATTGCTGCAGCGAATTCTGGCGTGGCCGCCTGGATCAAGCAAAGCTGTGGCCAGAAGGTCGAATCGCGCAGGAATTCGGTATCCACCGCAACATAGGTTGCGGTGGCAATCTCCGCACAAAAGGCATCGAGTTCGGATTGTTCGGTGATTAGACGTATAGAATCAGTCATGTGACAAGCATATACACCTAAATGTAACCAGTTGAGACAATTGTTCGTGGGCCTAACGTGGGACGAAGGTTGACACTAGCACGTTCCCCGTGGCCAATCCGGCCTGAAGCTTCCTGCCTGACGCACCTGAAAGAGCCATACCGCCATGCATCCCTATCGATCACACACCTGCGGCGCACTGCGCCAAGAGAACGTGGGCCAGACTGTCCGTTTATCCGGCTGGGTTCACCGCAAGCGTGACCACGGCGGATTGCTGTTCATTGATCTGAGGGATCATTACGGCCTGACACAGTGTGTGTTCGACCGTGAGCGGGACGAAGCGGCATTTGTCATGGCTGAAGACGTTCGGCTCGAAAGCGTCATTACGCTAACGGGTGAATGCGTGGCCCGTGCTGACGATGCTAAGAACGATAACCTCCCAACCGGCAGCATTGAGTTGTGGGTGGATGAG
This sequence comes from uncultured Alphaproteobacteria bacterium, assembly GCA_938083135.1. Lineage (GTDB taxonomy): Bacteria > Pseudomonadota > Alphaproteobacteria > Bin95 > Bin95 > VMCJ01. The sequence goes on from CALLKY010000018.1 coordinate 17,859, forward strand.
GGGTCAGTTGATTCTGCCGTTGAATCCTTGCCGCTCCAAGTGAACAGCGAAGAGGATTATGGCGAGGAAACGCGCCTACGTTACCGCTTCCTGGACCTCCGCCGTTTCAAGATGCAGCGCAACATCACGCTGCGCTCAGACGTGATTTCCTCGATCCGGCGTCGCATGATCGACCAAGGCTTCCGTGAGTTCCAGACGCCGATTCTGACGGCCACGAGCCCGGAAGGTGCGCGCGACTTTCTGGTGCCATCAAGGGCGCATCCAGGGCAGTTTTATGCGCTGCCGCAAGCGCCGCAGCAGTTTAAGCAGTTGCTCATGGTCGCCGGATTCGATCGCTACTTCCAGATCGCGCCTTGCTTCCGGGATGAGGACGCGCGCGCGGATCGCTCGCCGGGTGAGTTCTATCAGCTCGATTTTGAGATGAGCTTTGTGACGCAAGAGGATGTTTTTGCTGCCATTGAACCCGTCCTTCATGGCGTGTTTGAAGAATTCGCAGACGGCCGCTCCGTAACGCCGGCACCATTCCCGCGCATCCCCTATGACGAATCCATGCTGAAATACGGTTCAGACAAGCCGGACCTTCGGAACCCGATTGAGATCGTGGACGTGACCGAGGCGTTCCGCGGTTCAAACTTCAAGATTTTTGCGGGCTTGATCGAAAAAGGCTCTGTCGTCCGTGCCGTTCCAGGCCCCGGTGGCGGCAGTCGCGCGTTCTGTGACCGCATGAATAGCTGGGCGCAGGGTGAAGGCAAACCGGGCCTTGGCTATATTTTCTTCCGTGATGGTGAAGGTGCGGGGCCGATTGCCAATAACATTGGCCCAGAGCGCGTTGAGCAGATCCGTGAGGCGTGCGGCCTGAAAGACGGCGATTCCGTGTTCTTCGTCTGTGACAAACCCGAAGGTGCCGCTGAATTTGCAGGTGCTTCGCGCACAAGAGTTGGCGAGACATTGGACTTGATTGAGCAGAACACGTTCAAGTTCTGCTGGATCGTCGATTTCCCGATGTTTGAGCTGGATTCGAAAACGGGCGAGATGGCGTTCTCCCACAATCCGTTCTCCATGCCGCAGGGTGGCATGGACGCGCTGGAGAACCAGGACCCGCTGACCATTAAGGCGTATCAGTACGACATCGTCTGCAATGGCGTTGAATTGTCCTCGGGTGCCATCCGAAACCACCGTCCAGAAGTTATGTACAAAGCTTTTGAGATGGCGGGTTACGGGCCGGAAGAGGTGGATAGCCGATTTGGTGGCATGATTTCCGCCCTGAAGCTTGGCGCACCACCCCATGGCGGCTCAGCGCCAGGCATCGACCGGATTGTGATGTTGCTCGCTGATGAGCCGAACATCCGCGAAGTCATCGCATTCCCAATGAACCAGCAGGCGCAAGACCTGATGATGGGTGCACCTGCACCTGCCGATGATCGACATCTCAAAGAACTCGGCATCCGTCTTGATGGACCAAAGGGCTAACGTCTTGGGGCGTTTTCTTGCTCTGGCAGCCATTCTCTGCGGCCTGTCCGTCCCGGCGGATGCCGGAGAGATTGCGCCGCATCGTGCCCTTTATGACGTCACGATGGTGGGGCCAGCCCAAAATATCGATGACGCCGTTGGCCTGTTGTCTGTCGAGATTTCGCGGAGTTGTGAGCAGTGGACCTATAGCCAGCGGTTTGAGCTGAAACTCATCCAAGAGGGCGCGGACCTTGGGGATTTCAGCTTCAGGCTGACAGCGTGGGAAAGTCTGGATGGCGACCGGTATGGCTTCCGCTCCACGACGTCCCAAGGCAAAGCGGCGGGCGTCAAATTGGTTGGTCGCGGTGAGATCAACGCGGATGGCGCAGGCCTTGCTAAATACACGGAACCGGCAGCGTTTGAGCGGCCTTTGCCGTCTGGCGTACTGTTTCCAATCGGCTGGTTAAAAGCGGGCTTAGCCGCATCTGAAGCCGGGCAAAAACGGTTCAGCGGCCATGTGTTCATGGGGGCCGCACCGGATGAGCCGCTTCGGGTAAATTCAATCATCGTGGCGGCAGATGCGGTAAACCAGGGAGAGGCCTTGCTACAAGGTCCACGTTGGCGTCACCTTTCAGCCTTTTACAACCAGACGAGCGCTGAAGTGCCTGAGTATGAGGCTGAGGAGACGGTTCTGGCCAATGGCGTTCTGGCGGGCGCAATTATGCGGTATCCGACCTACGCACTTCAGGTGAAGTTACAGCGGATTGAGGCACTGCCTGATCCCAATGATTGCTGAGGATTTAGCGTTCAAGACTTCTTGTCGTGGCGGATCGCGCGACCTTTATAGATCGCTTCATTGCCGCCTTTTGAGCGGATCGCAGCCATCGCCGCCTCCAACTTGATATGGCGTGCAGCACTTTCACCGGGTGTTGCAGCCGCTAGAAGGTCGTCCTTATCAACGGCTTCATCTGCGGTGTGCAAATCGGATGCACCAAGACCAATCAGGCGGAATTTCCTTCCGTCTAACTCGGCCAACAACATCGGTTCGGCGATTCTGTAGAGACGTTCAGCCAGTTGTGTTGGGGGTTCAGCCGGGCGTTGCCGGGTCAGAATTTTGAACCCATCCGTTTTGAGCTTCATGACAACGGACCCAGCCGCAAAATTCTTCGCCTTCAATTGGGCCGCTACCTTTTCTGCTTGCCGCCAAAGGATTGGACGAAGGGTTTCCGGGTCGCCAAAGTCTGTCTGCAAGGTTGTTTCAGATGAAATGCTCTTGGTCTTCCGCTCGGGACTGACTTTCCGTGGGTCCTCCGCTTTTGCGAAGGCTTCAAGTCGTGCGCCGGACGCGCCATAGCGTTCCAACAGGCGGCCTGGAGGCAGGCGGGCAAGATCGCTGACGCGCCGAAACCCATCGCGCTCCAACTTCTCAACGAAGCGTTTGCCCACCCCCGGCAATGCGCCAACAGGTAGGGATGCAACGACACCAGGCGCATCTGCACGGCCAAGTACAGCGAATCCACGGGGCTTATCCATGTCTGACGCAAGCTTAGCCAGAAATTTGTTGTAGCTGAGGCCGATGGAGGCCGTGACCCCCAATTCAGCTTCAATCCGGCTCACCAAACCAGCTAAAACGCCGGCGGGAGGATGCTTGAATAAACGGCGCGAGCCGGTGAGGTCCAGGAATGCTTCGTCAATGGAGATTGGCTCAACCAGGGGCGTAGCGCTCTCCAGAATGGTGCGAACTGCGCGGCCGACTTCAACATATTTTGCCATGTTGGGGCGAATCACGACCGCATCAGGGCATGCCTTCAATGCCTTGAACATGGGCATCGCTGACCGCACACCGTAACGCCGGGCGATATAGCAGGCAGTGGACACGACGCCCCGTCGCCCACCACCAATGATCAGAGGCTTGTCTAGCAGGCCAGGATCGTCACGCTTCTCGACCGTTGCATAGAACGCATCACAGTCGATATGGGCGATGCTGAGGTCTTCAAGTTCAGGGTGCGCCAGAAGACGGGCCGAGCCGCAACTGGCGCAGCGGGCGGCCTTCGGTTTGACGTCGGCTGGATCAAGGGTGCCGCATTGGCGGCAGAGCATCGGCATGGCAGGTCCTTTGCGCCGAATAAGGATAGCGCGGCAAGGGCCTGACGGGTAGGCTTGTGCAATCTAATTCCCAACCGAATGCGAAAGTGACTAAAACGCCATGCATTATTGCGGATTCTACTTCCCGACAGATTACGGCATCGACCCGCGCGAGCTGGCGAAGGCAATGGAAGACCGCGGTTTCGAATCGCTATTCTTCCCAGAGCACACGCACATCCCGGCAAGCCGTAAAAGCGCATTCCCAGGTGGCGGGGACCTACCGAAGCGGTATGTCCACACCCACGATCCATTCGTGACGTGCACAGCTGCCGCAGCAGCTACAACGACGTTGAAGGTCGGCACGGGCATCTGCCTCGTCCCGCAGCATGAGCCGATTGTTACGGCTAAGGCCATCGCCAGCCTGGATTATTTCTCCGGCGGGCGGTTCCTGTTCGGCATTGGCGGCGGTTGGAATGTCGAGGAAATGAACCAGCACGGCGTTGAATACAAAACCCGCTTCAAGCAGATGCGCGAACATATCCTGGCGATGAAAGCGCTCTGGACGGAGGAAGAGGCGTCATTCGACGGCGAGTTTGTGAAGCTGGAGAAGACTTGGTCCTATCCGAAGCCAACGCAAACGCCGCATCCGCCAATTCTGCTCGGCGGTGAGACTGACTACACGCTCAAGCGGGTCGTCGACTATTGCGATGGCTGGTACCCGCGCGCGACGAAGGACTTTGATCCGGCAATCGCGATGCAACGCCTAAAAGCGCACGCGGATGACGCAGGCCGCAGCATGGATGAGCTGACGGTATCTGTATTCCGAGCACCCGCTGATGCGCAAAAGCTTACCAGCTATCACGATGCTGGAATCACCCGGGCGATCTTTGAGATTCCAGATGCACCACGTGATGAAATTCTGAAGCAGCTAGACGACTACACGAAGATTATGGCTTAGCCAGCCTAGGTATCCTCATCGGCTTGTGGAATGTCCGCGAGCTCGATGGGGATGCCTGGCTCACGCTTTGCTGTTTGGATGACAGGGAATGTCGTGACGCGGATGACATCCTTTGTGCCGGTTAGGCGCTGGGTCAAAGCGTTCTCATCAGCGGTATTCCGCGCGACCAGGCGGAGCAAGAAATCTCCGCCGCCGCGCACCATGTGGCATTCCCGAACTTCCGGCCATTCGGAAACCATCGTCTCGAACGCTTGCAGCCGATCAAGTGCCTGGCTTTCTAAGCCAATCAGCGCAAAAAGCTCTGCCTCATAGCCAAGCTTTGGGCCATCCAGGTCAGCGTGATAGCCACGGATGTAGCCGTCCTCCTCCAACGCGCGCAGGCGACGAAGGCAAGGGGGCGGGGAGATGCCAGCGTTGGCCGCGAGTTCAACATTTGTCATCCTGCCGTTGTGTTGCAGATCTGACAGAATACGCAGGTTGATGGCGTCCATTTTCGGCATGTCTTGGTGGTTCCCTGTCGAACATCGCGCTGTTTTCAGCGTCTCATCACATTTTTCTCTGCTATGATGTTATACAGAGATCATCAGGCTGCACAGGTTGCCGCGCCGCCGTGTGCACCATACCTACGGCACATACAATTCTTTGATACGCTGAGGAGCCGGTTTCATGGCGACTGAATACAAGACACAGGTTCTGATTATCGGCTCCGGGCCTGCGGGTTACACGGCCGCCATTTATGCTGCGCGCGCTGGGCTTGAGCCAATGATCGTTCAGGGCTTAGCCCCGGGCGGCCAGCTGACGATCACCACAGATGTAGAGAACTACCCCGGATTCGCGGATGTAATCCAAGGCCCTTGGCTGATGGATCAGATGCGTGAGCAGGCGGAGAAAGTTGGCACCAAGCTCGTGTTCGACCTGATCTCTGACGTGAACTTTGATCAGCGGCCATTCGTATGCACTGGCGATTCGGGCGACGTGTTCATCGCCGAATCGGTCATCATCGCCACTGGCGCGGAAGCAAAATGGCTTGGCATTGAAAGCGAGCAAAAGTTCCAAGGGTTTGGTGTTTCAGCCTGTGCGACCTGTGACGGTTTCTTTTTCCGCGGCAAGGAGGTTCTTGTTGTCGGCGGTGGTAACACGGCCGTAGAGGAAGCGCTGTATCTAACCAATCATGTCTCCAAAGTGACAGTCATTCATCGGCGTGAAGAATTCCGTGCGGAAAAGATCTTGCAGGACCGGTTATTCCGTAACCCCAAGATCAAAGTTATTTGGAACACGGTTCTGGAAGAAGTTGTTGGCGGTACGGATCCCCTGGGCGTCACCGGTGCGAAAATCCGAGATACCAAGACCAATGCTGTTAGTGACTTAAGTGTGGATGGCGTGTTCATCGCCATCGGGCACCGTCCCAACACAGATATCTTCAAAGGCAAGATCACCATGGATGGCGAAGGCTATATTGAGCCGGTTGACGCTACCACCCGCACGAACGTCACGGGCGTATTTGCTGCAGGCGATGTGCGTGACAAAGTCTACCGCCAAGCTGTGACGGCTGCGGGGCAGGGCTGCATGGCAGCGCTGGATGCTGAAAAGTATCTGGCAGCACTGGAGGACGCACCGAGCGTCGCCGCGCAATGATGCGCTCACGGATGGATTGGGACAAACTGCGGGTTTTCCATGCAGTCGCAGATGCTGGCAGCTTTACGCATGCTGGTGAAACGCTGAATCTTTCCCAATCCGCCGTATCACGCCAAATCCATGCGCTTGAAGAAAGCTTGGATGTTGTGCTGTTCCATCGGCATGCGCGCGGCTTGATCCTGACCGAACAAGGCGAGCTTCTGCACGCCAACGTGCGCGATGTATTCCATCGCCTGGCGATGACAGAAGCGATGCTGACCGAAAGTAAGGACAGCCCGGAAGGCCCCCTCAAGATCAGCACGACCGTGACATTTGGGTCGACCTGGCTAACACGTGTGATCAAGAAGTTCATTGCTGATTATCCGACCGTGCAGGTCAGCTTGATCCTAACGGATTCGGACCTTGATATCTCAATGCGCGAAGCCGATTGTGCTATCCGGTTTACCGCGCCGACGCAGCCAGACCTTATCCAGAAGCATCTCCGTACGATCCGCTCACGGCTTTATGCGTCGCCGGATTATCTTCGTGAACACGGCATGCCGACATCAATCGAAGATCTGGATGGGCATCTAATTGTTTTCGGTGACGATACGCCCGCACCTTCGCCAACGATTAATTGGCCTATGCAGCTGCGCGTTCATGATCATCAGATTGAGCCGGTGCTTCGCGTCAATAATATTTATGGCATGTACCGGGCAGTGGCGTCGGGGCTAGGAATTGCCTCATTGCCAAGCTACATGGCGCGGTTGAGCTCTGAGTTGGTGCATGTGTTGCCCGACATGGTTGGCCCAGAAGCGGATATGTACTTTGTCTATCCGGAAGAATTGCGGGATACAAAGCGAATTAACGTCTTCCGGGATTTTCTAATCAGGCAGATCGCCGAGTCCTGGAACCCGGTCGCGCCGCGCACCCACGAGATGAAGACGCGGGTTGGAATAAAGCAATTGGAGCCATCGGCTGATTAGCAATTTTCAGCCATGCGATTTTTGCATGGCTCGTGCGCCTATTTATGACTGGCGGCGCAGGGATCGGATTCTTATTTTATCACTAGGCCGTTGATTGAACGGTCCGGCAGTTGACGAGTCCCGCTTTCGGGCTTTGCTCTCACTGTCGAACGTCTCCCAGACGTTAAGCCTCCCTGTTCAATTCCTGCCGGGCCTCAAAGCCCGGCATTTTTTTTTGGTTTCCCTGATATTTGCGGTCTTTGGATCATTCAAAGGGCTTCCATGGCCTGCGTTGGCCCTGCATAATGCGCGCGTGGGCGTTCGCCCTTTCCAAGATGAATTCCGATTTCGCAGGAGCGCCCGATGGCGTCAAATTCAGACACGTCCGCTAATCTTGATACGTTGATGGTTGATGAGCCACCAGTTGGGCGAATCCGTGGTGCTGTGCGAACGATTATGATCGTGTTCGTCATCGCTGCGCTGGTTTTGAATATCAATAAGATCCAGTTGATAAACTTTGTCCTGGATAATTTTACGCCAGCTGCCTTTTTCACTTGGTACACTCAGAATATTTATGAACCAACACTTATTATTGATACCTCGTATTACTATGTAATTATTGGATTATTGCTATCGCAAGTCTTCTTGGTGTATCCTTTTTCTAAGAAACAGGCCAATCATGTTCCTTATTATGATTGGGTGTTATTTGCGCTAACAATCGCCTGCTCTGGCTTCCTGGCCTATAATGGTGAGCGGATCATTCAGGAAGGCTGGGATATTCGGGCACCGCTGGATGCCACGATTATCGCTGGTGTTATCTGCATGCTATGCCTGGAAGGCGTGCGGCGGGCGGGCGGCGGCATTATGTTTGGCGTTTGTATCTTCTTCTTCTTCTATCCACTTTTTGCAGAATACATGCCGGGCTTCCTCTGGGGGCCAGAATCAGAGATTCAAGAGTTCGTTCGCCAACATGCGATGAGTTCTGAAAGCATCATTGGTGTGCCGATGCGGGCGGTTACGAACCTGCTCATCGGGTTCCTATTGTTTGGTTCAGCACTGGTGGTGACGGGTGGCGGCGACTTCTTCTTAGCCTTCGCCACATCACTCTTGGGCAAAACTCGCGGTGGGCCAGCTAAAGTAGCCATCATTTCGTCAGGGTTCTTTGGCTCACTCTCTGGCTCCGTCATCTCCAACGTTGTGACGACCGGTAAGATCACCATTCCAACGATGAAACGCGTTGGCTATCCGCCTGCATATGCAGGTGCTGTTGAAGCGTGCGCTTCAACGGGTGGCGCGTTGATGCCGCCAGTCATGGGTGCTGTGGCGTTCTTGATGGCTGAAAACCTGAACATGCCCTATGCCGATATCATTATCGCGGCAGCTGTTCCGGCAATTCTTTTCTACCTGGCACTGCTGCTGCAGGTGGACAACTACGCGGCCAAGACGGGCCTGAAGGGCCAGCCTGCCTCTGAAATTCCGAAGATGTGGCCAACGTTTGTCTCTGGCTGGCATTATCTCTTTAGCTTGGCAGCCCTGATTTACATGCTGCTGGTGATGCGGATTGAGGTGTTTGCGCCGTATTTCGCAACCCTTCTGCTGATTGTCACAAGCTACCTGACGAACAAATTCCGTGGTGAGCAGACATTCGGGTGGTCGCACTTCGTTGAACTGATCATTGATGCAGGCAAAACGATCGTGAACATCGTCGGCATTCTCGTCGGCATTGGTATGATTATCGGCGCGCTGTCATTGACCGGCGTTGGTCCTGCATTCTCCAGTGAGCTGCTGCTGTTTGCTGATGGGGACACCTACAAGCTGCTCATCCTTGGCGCGATCACGAGCTTCGTGCTTGGCATGGGGATGACGGTTACGGCCTGTTACATCTTCCTGGCAGTCGTGATGGGCTCAGCCATGATCGAGAGCGGGCTGAACCCGGTCGCCGGACATCTGTTCATTCTGTACTGGGGCATGATGAGCTACATCACACCTCCAGTTGCCGTCGCTGCCGTGGCTGCATCTACGATCGCGGGTGCACCTGCGATGGAGACTGGGTTCCGGGCCATGCGGCTTGGCGCAATTCTGTTCGTGCTGCCGTTCATGTTCGCCGTGAACCCAACGCTCATTCTGGTGGGTGAGCCGATGGCCATCTTGCATGACGTTGTTACCGCGATCATTGCAGTCTGGATGTTGGCATCTGCGCTGGAAGGCTGGCTCTACTTCTCCGGCCGCCTTATCGGGCCGTTGCGTGTTGTGCTAGCGATGGCCGCCTTCGGAACGCTGTACCCAGGAACAATGACGGATCTGATCGGTCTGGGCACACTGGCGTTCGTCTATATCGTCAACAGGTTTATGGGTGCCAGGGCGACAGCGTAGAGCGCCGTGCGTCGCTTACGACGCAGCCTGGCGCTCTATTACATTGCTTGCGGGCAATTGATCCCGACTAATCTGCTTCAGATTGGTCGGGATTTGTCCTAGAGATTTAGCCCCGCCACAATGACTTGGGCGTCACATCGTGCATGTGCGGCCATTCAAACGGAATCGCGGATTGGCGGAGTGTATGAACACGCGCCATCCGCTTTTCTTTGTGGTGAATATTTTCAGCAATGAATTGGTCGACGGTTCGGTTTTGCGCAAACCTGTCTCTCAGCGCCGCCTGGGCTTGACGTTGTGTGAGTGCTTGAAATTTGCGCCCGGTAGCAGGCACGTCAGCGAATGCTGTCGGAGCGCCACCAAGATTCAATGCACCTGCCCGTTGCACATAGGCCTCTGCCGCCGTCCATACCGGGCCAGCAGCGAAAGTAAGATCGATTTGCTGCAGTTCAAGCAATGCGTATACGCCTGCGCTCAATCCTTCAGTTTCATGCATGTGCGCAAGCTGTGCATCGTCAAGCCAGGTTGCCCACACTTCAACGACCGTCCCGGGGGAGGGTGCCAGCGTGGCGCCACCTACCGCACCATACCCCGAAATACTGGCACCAAATACAACGTCGAAATCTTTGAGGGCCGCCTTCGCTACGAGAACCGCACAGGGTGCAGGAAAGCCCGCAAACTTGCGTATCAGCTGGCTTGGTGCGCGGTTTGAACCAATCGCAAGGATAGGGGTTCGCCTGGCGCGAGGGTCTGCGCCAACGCTTTCCAAGGCGGCCGCTATATCATTAACGCCAGCACCGACCAATGGCTCGACCCGGCCATCCACCCAGACGCAATCAGCTTCAGGTGCGGGATAGGGGTAGGCGACAGCGCGGTAGCGTTCATCTGCACTGAGAGTTTTGACCATGGATCACCTTCAAAAGCGCCGTTTGAACGGGTTGTAATCCCAGAAGTGGGCGGCATTTAGACCGATGATACAAGCGCTTGATCAAAAATATACGATTTTGCTTGAATACCTGCGACAAACCCCCACATCTAGTACATCAAGAACGAACACAGGAGAAATTAAGTGGAGCAAACAGCGCGCTGCGGCGCAAAATGGTCATCAGCGAATATCGTGGCACTCGTCCTCGGGTTCGTTGTGTTCTGGCCGGTTGGCTTGCTTATGCTATTCTTTATTCTTTCAGGAGGTGACATGGCTGATACTTTCAATCGCGCGAAGACTTGGGTTTCCGGTCTTGGGTCAAACCAATCCTACGGGTCCTCAGGCAACGCAGCATTTGATCAGTATCGTGATGAAACGCTGCGTCGGCTTGAAGAAGAGCAGCAGGGTTTTGGCGATTTCATGGAGCGCTTGAAGCGCGCCCGTGACCAGGAAGAGTTCGAACGCTTCATGGCCGAACGCCGCAATCAGAAGGCCAGCGCATAACGTTGCGAGCCACACGGCAGGCGTCAACCGGGGAGCCCCTCAACCGGTTGGCGCTTTCGCCCTAAACGTTATATCACCCCCGGATGCGCCTGCCTCTCTCGGCGCCGTGTTTCCGGGGGTTTTATTATGTCCGCCACATCTTACAAATCACTTCGGGACTTTATGAGCCTGCTGGAGGCGCGTGGACTGCTACACCGGGTGAAAGCGCCTGTCAGCCCAATTTTGGAAATGACGGAAATTCAGACCCGTCTCCTGGCGGAAGAAGGCCCCGCTGTTCTGTTCGAAGACGTGCGCCGCCCAGACCAGTCACGGTACAGCATGCCAGCCTTGGCCAATCTGTTCGGTACTGTGGAGCGTGTGGCGCTGGGCATGGGCCGGAAGCCAGAGGACCTTAGGGAAGTTGGCGAGACGCTCGCTTTCCTGCGCCAGCCTGAACCACCCGGCGGGTGGCGGGAAGCGCTGTCCATGCTCCCACTGGCAAAGACAGTCATGGCGATGAAACCACGCACAGTTAGCCGTGCCGCATCCCAAGAGATTGTGCTGCAGGGTGACGAAATCGACCTTTCGGCATTGCCGGTGCAAACGTGCTGGCCAGGTGAACCAGCACCTCTGATCACTTGGCCGTTGGTTGTCACCAAAGGGCCGGGTAAGCGGAAGGAAGATGATTTTAACCTGGGCATCTACCGCATGCAGGTGCTGAACAAGAACCAAACGATTATGCGCTGGCTCAAGCATCGTGGTGGGGCCCAACACCATCAGCGCTGGGCCAAGGAAAAGCGCGAGCCGCTGCCGGTTGCGGTGGTGATCGGAGCAGACCCTGGCACTATTCTGGCGGCAGTGACACCAGTGCCAGACACGCTTTCGGAATACCAGTTCGCAGGCCTGCTACGCGGGACTAAGGTTGACCTTGTGGACTGCAAGACGGTCCCGCTTAAGGTGCCAGCAGAGGCCGAAATCGTTATTGAGGGCCATGTCAGCCTGGATGATACGGCGGCAGAAGGCCCATATGGCGACCACACTGGCTATTACAATTCTGTTGAGCAATTTCCGATTTTTACTGCAAGCGCAATCACCATGCGCAGCAACCCGATTTACCTGACAACCTTCACAGGCCGGCCGCCCGATGAGCCAAGCGTGCTAGGTGAGGCGTTAAATGAGGTTTTTATCCCGCTGCTTCAACAGCAGTTCCCGGAAATCGTCGACTTCTGGCTACCGCCCGAGGGCTGCTCCTATCGGATTGCGGTCGTATCCATGCGGAAAGCTTATCCAGGGCATGCCAAGCGGGTGATGTTGGGGGTTTGGTCCTACCTCCGCCAGTTCATGTATACGAAATGGGTGATTATTGTTGATGACGACATCAACGCCCGTGACTGGAAAGAGGTGATGTGGGCCATATCAACCCGCATGGACCCAGCGCGGGACATCACGGCGATTGAGAATACGCCAATCGACTACCTGGATTTCGCTAGCCCTGAATCGGGGCTTGGTTCAAAGGTCGGTATGGATGCCACGAATAAGTGGCCACCAGAAACGAAGCGCGAGTGGGGCGTTCAGATCGCTATGGATCCTAAAATGGTGGAACAGGTGACGGATCGGTGGGCGACACTCGGCCTGCCGGGGTCTGGCAAGTCGATTTGGCGGAAAGACTGACCGGTGCCGGTTTCTCGGTTAGACTAATGGACGAATCCATATAGCGGGGCGCGCCATGGACTTATCGAAACTAACTGAGCGGCAAGTATTGATGTGGGGCGGCGGCGCTGCCGCACTCTATTGCATTCTCGCCCTAAGCTTCTTTGTTGGCCCGGTCTCGAACATTGTCGCTGATAAGGCCGATGATGCATTGCTGGTAGAAGGTGCGGCGTGGGCAGATATTGAAATCAATGGCCGGGATGTATCCGTCATAGGTGCTGCGCCCAGTGCTGAAGCTGGCCAAAGGGCTGTTGATGCTGTCGGGGCCAAATGGGGTGTCCGTGTTGTCCGCGCAAAATACACGATAGAACCACCGCCGAAGGTGGATGCATTCGTTCCCAGTGGTCCGCCAATCACTGACGCCATAGCCTGCCAAAGCCTCATGGATGGACTATTGAGTGACGGTGGCATTCAGTTTGAGACAGGTAAGGCTGATTTGGCGAGCGCAGGTTTGCCATTGCTGGACCAGATTGGGGCGGCATTGCTCCGCTGCGCTAGTTTTACGATCCGCATTGTCGGCCATACCGATAATACCGGTGACGAGAACGCAAATATCCGCTTGAGCGAGGCTCGCGCGGAAGCGGTGGTTCGTTACCTCACCGACAAAGGCGTTTCTGCGGGCCAGGTTAGTGCTGTCGGGCTGGGCGCGGCTGCGCCCGTCGCCAGCAATGATACAGACGCAGGTCGCTCTCAAAACCGCCGTATCGAATTCCGCGTCAGCCAGTAGGAGAAATTCCTGATGCTCTATCTGACCGTACAAATGCTCGCGTTGTTATTGCTAGCAATCGTCATCGGCGCTGCCATTGGTTGGCTTCTTAGAGGGGCGCGGGACGCAGCAGCACAGGAAGCGCGGTCAACCGCTGACGCTGCCCGCATGGCTGATCTGCGCCGTGATCGGGACGCAGCCGAGACGGCTTTGGCTGAGGCAAAGGCGGCTCAACCCGCAGCTGACGATGGAAAGCTGGCGGAAATACAAAGTGCTCTGGACGAGTGCCGCGCGAATGCGACATCGCTAGCGGCCGAGCGCGATGCAGCGAAAGCCGCGCTGGCGGCTGCAAAGGCCAAACCAGCCGTTGCTGTCGCCGCATCGCCGGTTGCAGCCGTGTCACTGACGGCGCAGGCAAATCCTGCTCCCGAATCTGCTGCCTCAGATGATCTTAAGCAGATATCGGGGATTGGACCGAAGCTAGAAGGCCTGCTGAATGAAGCCGGTATTTCACGGTTTGAGCAGATCGCGAGCCTAACACCGGCTCAAATTGCCGATTTGGACGATATTCTGAATTTCAAAGGCCGTATTGAGCGGGACGACTGGGTCGGGCAGGCCAAGCGTTTCGCATCCGGCGAGACGCCCTAACAGCAAGAAAAGTGACACCCGCATCATGGAAATGACCTACGAAGACATCATCTACAGTGAAAATGGCGCGACAGCGACCATCCAGATCAACCGCCCGGATGTCTATAACGCTTTCCGCCCGCGCACAGTTGTCGAGTTAATCGATGCGTTGATGGAATCGGGCTGGAACCCGGATATCGGTTCAATCGTCCTGACAGGCACCGGCAATAAGGCGTTCTGTACGGGCGGAGATCAATCAGACAAATCTGGCTCATACGGCCATGGCGAGACACGCGGTACGGTCGGCATGCCAATGGAAGAACTGCATACGGCCATTCGTGACGTGCCGAAGCCCGTTGTCGCCAAAGTGCGCGGTTATGCTATTGGCGGCGGCAATGTGCTGGCGACGATTTGTGACATGACCATTGCTGCGGAATCGGCTGTTTTCGGGCAGGTCGGCCCCAAAATGGGGTCCGTGGATCCTGGCTACGGCACTGCTTACCTCTCCCGTATTGTGGGGGAGAAGAAGGCGCGTGAAATTTGGTACATGTGCAAGCGCTATTCTGCACGTGAAGCAGAAGCCATGGGCCTTGTGAATGCAGTGGTGGCAGATGATCAGCTCGATGCAGAAGTTGATGCCTGGTGCGCTGAACTGAACCAACGCAGTCCAACGGCAATCGCTATCGCCAAGCGGTCCTTCAACGCTGATACGGATTCAATCCGCGGTATTGGTGGTCTGGGTTTCCAGGCGCTTCGGCTCTACTACAATACGGCCGAGTCAAAAGAAGGCGGCAATGCGTTTCGCGAAAAGCGCAGCCCGGACTTCCGTAAATTTTACGAATAGCCGACGCGCACCGTCGCGGGCGCTCGCTTCTATGAAAGCCAGCGCTTGCGGCGGCGGTACTGTTTGACGTCGCGGTAGGATTTCCGCTCACCGCCCTCACTCATGCCCAGATAGAATTCTTGGACATCCGAATTGGTGCGGAGGGATTCTGCTTCACCCTCCATAACGATGGAGCCGTTTTCCATCACATAGCCGTAGTCAGCGTATTCCAACGCCAGCGATGCATTCTGCTCGACCAGTAGGATCGTGACACCCTGTTCCTGGTTCAGGCGGCGGATAATACCGAAGATTTCTTCTACGATCATGGGTGCGAGGCCGAGGGACGGCTCATCAAGCAGCACCATTTTCGGGTTCGACATAAGGGCGCGGCCAATCGCGAGCATCTGCTGCTCACCACCGGAATAATAGCCAGACCGGATGTGACGGCGCTCTTTCAGGCGTGGGAAATACGTGTAGACCAAGTCTTTCCGGGCGTTCATTTCAGCTACGGATGGCTCAATATGACCACCAGCAATCAGGTTCTCGTCACCGGTCAGGTTCACAAACACCCGACGGCCTTCAAACACCTGGACGAGGCCGTTTTTGACAATTTCAAACCCGGCCATCTGGTCAATGCGCGTGCCGCCAAACTCGATGGTTCCGCGCGTAATTTCACCGCGTTCCGGGCGAAGCATGCCGGAGATCGCTTTTAGGGTCGTGGTTTTGCCAGCGCCATTGGCGCCCAGCACGGTCGTGATCTTGCCTTCCTTCGCATCCAGCGAAACGCCTTTCAGCACGAGGACGACGTTATTGTACATCACCTCGATATTGTTGATCTGGAGCATGGCCTGGTTCCGCGCGTTCGGGGGAAGGGATAGGGACGGGCGGGCTGCAATCCTGAAGGCCTGCAGCCCGCCCGTTAGTCTCGTAAAGCCCGCTTACTTCGTGTGGGCTATTTCTGCTTCAAGCAGCTCACGCACTTCTGCGCGATAAGCCCGGTACCAATCGGTGTTAGGCTTGTAGCCGTCTTTGGTCGCCTGGAAGATACGAACCCAGCCGCCGCCTTCGTGGTCCTTACGGGTGATCTGCAGCGGGGGCAGAAGGCCACCGAGCGTGTAGTCTTTGATCTCGTAGAAACCGTCACGAACGTCGGTGCCAGTAATGTCAGCACTGCCTTTGGCTTTCACAGCATTCTCGATTGCCGCCAGATGGACAGCCGCCTGGAATACGCCGCGATTGTAGTAGGCGGTGTACTGCATTGCGTCGGGTTCTTCCTTGCCCTGCGCTTTGTACATATCGCGGATCTCCTGAAGAACAGGATAGTCCGAGCCCACACCAGCGAAGTGCATGGTGTTGTAGCCTTCAGCAGCTTCCCAGCCGCCAGAAGCGATGATGTCACCTTCAGACCCGGCCCAAACAAAGCCAACGACCTTGTTTAGTGGATAGCCAGCGCGCTTGAATTCTTTCAAGGACACCGATGGCGCACGACCAAACAGATGGCTGATGACGAAGTCAGCACGGAAACGACGGGTGATGTCGAGAATCTGCGGGCCCATTTCAACGCCAGGAGGCGGCACGGCGAATGTGCGATAGGTGAAGCCTTCTTTCGGGGCCAGCTTTTCTAGAATGGGAATGCCTTCGCGCCCTGCTGGGTTATCATAGAAGATATACGCGATCTTCTTGCCCTTCAGGCTCCCGCCAAGCTGGTCTTTGGCGAACTGAACTGCGGCTGCTGACTGTGAGTAGTAGCTTGCAGCAATGGGGAACATATACGGATAGCGTTCGCCGTTGCCAGCCAATGCCGTGCCGAAGCCAGCGGAGGTGCCAGGGATCTTGTCTTCCGCCATTTTCTGAACGAGCGCAAAGACCATCGGCGTACCGTATGGCGATACCAGAACTGCGTTCTGTGTTTTGAACTTCTGATAGGCTTCAACTGCCGGCGGCACTTTGTACTCGTGGTCAATTTCGTTGACGATGACCTTATTGCCCATGATACCGCCCTTGCTGTTCACAAGGTTCACGTAGTCATGGTAGCCAGGGCAAAGTGCGGTGCCGGTAACGGAAGTTGGGCCGGTCCGGTCGCACATAAAGCCGATGACGAGGTCTTTCGCGCTCGCCGTCGACGCTATAGCGCTTGCAGCGATCGCTGCCGCGCCAAGCGTTGTCCATATTTTCATTGTTATTTCCTCCCGTTGTTAAGTCCTCTACCGGCGATCCTTCGCTAGTAGGAGAACGGCCAGACCCGGAAGTAATTCCGGATGTTAATCCACAAGCGATTGAGGCCTTCGGGTTCCATGATCAGGAATATAATGATCAGTGAACCGAACACGATCAGCCGCATCTGCGATATGATAGAGGCGAGGGCTTCGGGCTCTAGGAAGAGTGAGCCGACATTCTCCATGAACAGCCGGATGCCGATGGGCAGAAGCGTGATGAAGAATGCGCCCAGCACCGAGCCCAGGATTGAGCCGAGGCCGCCAATAATGATCATCGCCAGATAGTCGATGGATACGACCAGCGTAAACTGCTCGTAAGAGGCGATGCCAAGGTAGTAGGTATATAGAACGCCCGTAACGCCTGCATAAAACGATGAAATACCAAAGGCATACAGCTTGTACTTAAACACACTGATGCCAATAATTTCTGCCGCGATATCCTGGTCTCGAATAGCGATGAAGGCGCGCCCGATCCGGCTCCGGATGAGATTCTGGGTGCAGACAATGGCAATCGCTGCAATGGTCACCAGGAACATATAGAGCTCAACCGCCTGATCCAATTTCCAGCCCAAGATGGTTGGGCGGTCAATCTCGATGGAGGCTTGAACGCCGCCAGAAATCGACGGGGAATGGTTGATAATCCACTCAATGATAAACTGTGCAGCAAGCGTGGCGATGGCGAGATAGATGCCCTTAATGCGCAGGCTCGGGATGCCAACGACAAGCCCGATCGCGGCGGCCATTAAGCCACCGGCAGGCAGGGTTAGCAGGAACGGCATATCCAGCTTGGTAACAAGGTTGGCAGCGGTATAGGCACCGACAGACATAAAGGCAGCGTGGCCAATGGAAAGCTGGCCTGCGTATCCGACCAGGATATTGAGCCCAAGTGCGCCGACAACAGCAATGGCAACCAAGCTCAGCAAGGTAAGCTGATACTCGCCTAATAGAAGCGGGGCGGCGACAAAGAAAAGCAGCACCATCAGTCCGACTGAAAACCGCGAAATAGGCAGCGCGTAGAGCGTCATATCCCGCTTATAGTCAGTCTTGTACTCGCCTGATTCCCGATAAAACATCGACCTAGATCCTCTCGATCAATTTACGGCCGAATAGTCCATACGGTCTTATCATGAGCATTATGATCATCAGGACATAAGGTGCGAAATCCTTCGTGCCGCCGCCGACATAGGGGTCGATAAATCCAGAGGCCAGCGCCTCGACCAGGCCGATGATAATGCCGCCGACGATAACGCCGATAATCGAGTCGAGGCCGCCCAGGATCACAACTGGGAACACTTTCAGGCCGACCAGGGCAAGCTGCGTATCAACACCACTCATGCTGCCCCAAAGCACCCCGCCCAGCATCGCGACGACGCCAGCCATGACCCAGGCCAGCGCGAAATATTTCTCAACGTTGATGCCCATGGCGGAGGACACTTGATGGCTATCCGCGACGGCGCGCATGGCAACGCCTTTACGGGTCTTCAGGAAGAACCACCCAAACCCCAGCAGAAAGAGGATACTGACGCCTGCACCAACCAGCTGAATCGGGGAGAAGAAGAAGGGGCCGAAAATCACTGGGGAATCGGGAATTGGCAGCTCCAGCCCACGTGGCGCAGAGCCAAACACCATCGGCCCGAACCCGCGTAAAATCGCCGCCAGGCCAATCGTCGCCATGATGATAGACACAATTGGGCGACCAATAAGTGGCCTTAGAACAACGCGTTCCAGGCCAATATTAAACAGAACCATGAAGACGAGGCCTGCGAACAAGGCCAACCAAAGCGGGAAGCCATAAGCGTCACTAGCCAGAGCAGCGATCACAATGCCAGCGATCATGACAAATTCGCCCTGGGCGAAGTTGATCGCATCTGTCGCCTTGTAGATCAGCACAAACCCAAGTGCGACCAGCGAGTACATCAGCCCATTGGCAACGCCTTGACCGGCGAGCTCAATGGCAAAGGGTAAATCACCCATCCTAAATCTCCCTAAGCCGCATCTTGGATGGAAAGGCGCATATCGACATGGCTTTTCCGTCCATCTTCAAATGTCACTTCTGCGCGCAGATCGACTGCATCCTGGCCGCCATAAAAGGCGTCAATCACGCCTGCATAATGTTCGGCGATGTAGCCTCGGCGCAGCTTTCGTGTCCGGGTAATTTCCGCATCATCAGCATCAAAATCTTTGCCAAGGAGCAGAAATCGTTTGATCTGTAAGGCGTCTGGCAGTGTCCGGTTAATTCGGGTGACTTCATCACTGATGAGCTGGCGCACTTCGTCCTTCTGCGCCAAATCAAGGTAATTGGTGTAGGGCAGGGCTTTGCGTTCAGCCCATTTCCCAACGGTGTTGAAATCAATTGCGATCATCGCGCAGACATGCGGCCGTTCATGACCGAAGGAGATTGCTTCGCTGATATAGGCACTATATTTCAGCTTGTTTTCAACGAATTGCGGCGCAAACGCAGAGCCATCGGTGAGCTTGCCGACATCTTTGGCGCGATCAATGATGGTGAGTTCACCATCAGGGTCCAGCACGCCAGCGTCGCCAGTTTTGAACCATTCGCCGTCAACGAAGGCATCTTTTGTCGCTTCCTCGTTCTTGTAGTAGCCCTTGAAGACGCCGTCGCTTTTCACGAGCACTTCGCCACTTTCGGCGATGCGGACCTGGATGCCGTCGCAAGCTTTGCCAACGGTGTCTGGATTGGCATTGGTATTCGATTGAATAGAGCCCAACCCGCTGATTTCCGTGGAGCCATAAACTTGCTTCAGGTTAACCCCGAAGGCGCGGAAAAAGCGGAATGTATCTGGGCCGAGCGGCGCACCGCCCGTGAGCGCCCAGCGCGAGCGGCGAAGACCAAATTGATCCCGAACCGGCGCATACACAAGGTATTCGCCAAGGAACTGCATGAATTTGTCGCCGCCTGAAAGCGTCTCGCCTTCCTCTTCCTTGCGCCGATATTCGATCGCTGCATCTTTGAATTTATTGAAAACTGCCCGCTTTATGCCAGACAGGTCTTCAGCCTTAACTTGGATTTCGGAAAGGATGCTTTCCCAAACACGGGGCGCTGCGATCAGGCCCGTTGGACCTAACTCGCGGAGATCGCGCTGTAGGGTTTCTGGGCTTTCGGGGCAGTTCGTAGAGGCACCTGTCAGAATGCTGGTCACGACACTGTAGGTCGCGTCGCCAACCCAGGCCATTGGCAAATAGGAGATGAAGTCGTCCGTCTCCCGAACGTCTTCAACTGCCGTAAACGCGCGCCCGACACACAGCATATTGCTATGGGAAAGCATAACGCCTTTGGGCCGTCCGGTGGTGCCAGAGGTGTAGCACATATAAGCGATGGTATCGGAAGTGATCGCCCGGACATCGCTTTCATAGGATGCGCTATCGGCAGACTTTCCAAGCTCCTGAATGCTATCGAAGGATTTCAGCAGCGGTTCTTCATATTCGCCAAGCCCACGACCATCGTCATAGATGATGCCTTTCAGGCCAGGAAGCTGATCGATGATGGAGAGAATTTTGTCCACCTGTTCCTGATCTTCAGTGACAACGAATGACGTGTCTGCGTCCGCAAGCACGTAAGCCAGTTCGGACGCGATTGAGTCTTGAAAGACTGGTACTGCTGCGCCGCCCAAAGCTTGCGCCGCAATTTGCGCCCAATAAAGGCGCGGGCGGTTGTCACCAATCACGCTCAGCTTGTCGCCGAGCCCGAAACCCATGGATTTCAGCCCAAGGGCGAAATGGCGAACCTCAGCTTCGTAATCAGCCCAGGTGTAAGTCTGCCAGATGCCGTGGAACTTCTCACGCATGGCGGGCTTGTCGCTGCGGTTCTTAGCGTTGTCCAGAACTGCGGCTGGAATGGATTGCGCATCAGACATGGATTGTGCTGGCTCCCTAGTCTTGCAGATGCGAGGCGCCGAGATAGGCGCGGATAACGGCTGGATCAGCCTTGACGACGTCTGGCGTGCCGTCAGCAATTTTTTCGCCTTGGTCCAGTACGACGATGTGATCTGAAATATCCATGACGACGCCCATGTCATGCTCAATCAGTACGATGGTGGTGCCGAATTCGGCATTCACATCAAGGACATAGCGCACCATGTCTTCTTTCTCTTCCTGGTTCATGCCGGCCATCGGCTCGTCCAGGAGCAGGAGAGTGGGGTCGAGCGCTAAGGCGCGGCCTAGCTCCACACGCTTTTGCAAGCCGTATGCAAGTTCGCCGGTGGTCATACGCCTGAGGTCGGTGATGCGCAGGAAGTCGATAATCTCTTCCGCCCGTTTGCGGTGCTCGACTTCTTCCTTCTGTGCCGCACCCCAATAAAGGATCGAGCTGAGGATGCCAGATTTCATGCGGACATGACGCCCGAGCATTAAGTTGTCGAGAACGGTGAGTCCGTGGAAAAGTGCGATATTCTGGAAAGTTCGGGCGATGCCTTGCTCTGCGATCTGGCTAGGACGCTTGCCGATCAGCTCTGTGCCATCAAACGTGATGGAGCCCTGATCGGCCTTGTAGAAGCCGCTGATCATATTGACGAGGGAGGTCTTGCCAGCACCATTCGGGCCGATGATCGAAAAGATCGATCCGCGCTCTACATCCAGGCTGACCTCCTTCACGGCTTGGACGCCACCAAAACTCTTGGCCACGCTACGCACGCTCAGGATCGCATCGGATTCGCCGCCGCCATTGCTCACGTCGAGCATCAAGCGTCCTCCCTGTAAATCTTCAGCCAGCGTCTAGCGCGCTGTTTTGCTTGGGAGGAAGGTTAGGACGATCTGTCGCAATCGCGCAAGCGACTTTATTTAGGAAAAGTAAATGAGCCAATTAACCAAGTTTAGACAATAACTTAACCAGCCATTTTGTTCGGTCGCTAAATAGTTTTGGCGTGTAATACCCACCCGCAGCGCGCTTCGAAGCCTCTGCCCGTGTTGGATAAGGGAAGACGGACTGCGCAACGCTACTGATCTTGGCCTTTTGGCCTGTCAACATTGCCCAAGTGCCTATCATTTCGCCTGCGGCGTAGCCGACAATAGATGCTCCAAGTATGCGTCCATTCTTGGCTGTCATTACTTTCATAAAACCGTCTGTGCGTCGCTCAGATTGGGCGCGATCATTCTCTGCGAAATCCCAATGCAAGACACGAATATCATCTCCATTTTGCGCACGCGCCTGGGCTTCTGTCAGGCCAACTTGCGCCAATTCCGGATCGCTATATGTGACCCACGGAATGGCATAATGCTTCGCACTTACAGGCAGGCGGAACAGGACGTTCTGGATGACGATGCCAGCGTGATATCCAGCGACGTGGGTGAACTGCAATTTTCCTGCAGCATCCCCAGCGGCGTACACACGCTTGTTTGTCGTGCTCCTCAGGCGCTTATTGACGACAACGCCGCGCCGGTCTCGCTCGACGCCACCTGCTTCAAGGTCCAGCCCATCAAGGTTCGGCGCGCGACCAGCAGCGACCAGCAGGTGGCTTCCCGTCACCTGCTCGCCGCCTTTTAGGGTGACCACATAGTCTTCGCCGCGCATGGCGACGGATTCGGCCATCGCCTGTTCCTTGATCTCGATGCCTTCGGCCCGCAGCTGCTTCATAACCACGGCCACGAGATCAGGGTCATCATTGGAGAGAGCAGTGTTGCCCTCCAGCACAACAACATCTGCGCCTAACCGCCGATGTGCCTGCGCCATCTCAATCCCAATCGGTCCACCGCCAATAATGATCAGCTTTGACGGCAACACTTCGTTATCAAACAGAGTTTCATTGGTGAGATATGGTATGTCTGCCAGCCCGGGAATGGGCGGGGCTACAGGTGCTGATCCGGTCGCGATGACAATGCGGCGCGGTCGGATCACATGATCGCCTGCGACGATGGTGTCCTTGTCTTTAAACCGGGCTTCTTCCCGGATTACGTGGACGCCAAGGCCTTCAAATCGCTCCTGACTATCCACTGGTGCAATGGTAGCGATAACGCCGTGGACATGGGCCATGACGGCTTTGAAATCGACTTCCGGCTCCACGCCAGCAATACCGAATTTAGCACCATTACGAAGCGTTTCGGCTTGTTTGCCAGCGGCCAATAGCGCTTTCGAGGGCACACAGCCATAATTAAGGCAATCCCCGCCCATTTCACCGCGCTCGATCAGAACAACAGTGGCTCCCATTTGGACAGCGCCAGCCGCAATGGAAAGGCCGGCAGAACCGGCCCCGATAATGCAAAGATCGGGAGTGAGATCAGAAGTCGCCATGTTGCTCAGCCTTTCATGCGGATGCTGAACAACATGGCGGTTCTTTGGCTAAACGCCAGTCACACTCGCGCGAGCGGGCGCTTACATGACGAGTTCGATGAGATATGGACCGTCGCTGGCGAGGCCGTGGTTAAGCGCGCGGATCAGCTCATCGCAGTCCGTCGCACGGCTAGATTCGACGCCTAGGCTCTTTGCCATGCTGGTCCAATCTATGGTCGGACGATCGAGAGTCAGCATGTCTACCGCACGCGGGCCTGGGTTTTGAACGCCAACATTTGTCAGCTCACCCTGTAGGATCCGGTAAGCACGGTTTGCAAACACGATAATGGTGACATCCAGGTTTTCGCGCGCCATCGTCCAGAGTGACTGCATTGTGTACATGCCGCTACCATCACCTTCGAGCGTCACGACTTTGCGATCTGGCGCTGCGACTGCAGCACCCACGGATACAGGCATGGCGTAGCCAATGGAGCCGCCCATGCCGTTCAGCCAGCAGTGCGCCGGAGCGCCAGCTGTTAGCGGGAAGAAACCGCGGCCAGACGTTACAGACTCATCCACAACAATGGCGTTCTCCGGCAAGAGCGCGCCGAGGACGGCTGCAATCTTATCCAGTGTGATTTCGCCGCCAGGGGCTTCTGGTCGTGCGAGATCAGCCATATGGGCCGGCGCTTCGTTCAAGCAGCCGAGTTCTGCGGCCAGTGCTTCAAGTGCACCTTCAAGGTCCATGTCCACGGTTGCCAGCTTCGTGATCTGGCATCCTTCCGGCGTCAGCACGCTTGGCTTGTTAGGGTATGCAAAGAAAGCAACGGGCTGCTTGGCACCGCAAAGCACCATATGCGTCACGTCCTTCAAAACGCCAAGCGCCATTTCAACCACATATGGCACGCGTTCAATCTTCACGCGGCCAGCACCACGTTGCAGGCGAGCGTTCTGGCCTTCAGAGAGCAAGCGGCAGCCTGTCTTGGCTGAAATCCGGCCTGCCAAATTCAGTGTGCTCTCCCGCAGGGCGACATTGCCGAGCATCAGCATGCCGCCTGATCCAGCGGCAGTCAGCGCTTTTGCAGCAGCGACAACAGCGTCCTTGTCTACAGAAGCACGCGGGGCAGGTGCGTTGGCAGTCACTGGGGTGCCGCCTGCATTCCAGGCCGTATCGGCAGGCAGGATCAACGTCGCAATCTGGCCAGCGCCGGTGCGGGCTACCTCAACAGCGAGCGCACCATCTGCGGCAATGCCTTCGGCTTTCGGGGAGGATTTCACCCAATTGGACATCGGCGCTGCGACAGCCTCAATATCAGAGGTGAGCGGCGCATCATGTTCCAGGTGATAGGTGGCATGGTCGCCAACCACATTCACAATGCCGGAGTGCGCTTTCTTTGCGTTATGCAAGTTGGCCATGCCATTCGCGAGACCTGGTCCTAAGTGCAGTAGCGTAGAGGCAGGCTTGTCGGAGAGGCGATAATAGCCATCTGCAGCGCCAGTCACGACGCCTTCAAACAATCCAAGCACACAGCGCATGCCTGGCACGCTATCGAGAGCGGCGACGAAATGCATTTCGGATGTGCCGGGGTTCGTGAAACAAACATTCACTTCACTGGCGACAAGGCTACGAACAAGGCTTTCAGCGCCATTCATGGGGGCGGTCATAGAGCAATCCTTTGAGACGGTCTGGCTTGGTGTATTCTGGTTCGGCGATAGCTTGACGGTGGAAGCGCAAGCCCCGCAAGCTTAATCTAACTTCTGTTGCGAAACCAATCGGTGGTGATCATGGATGGCATGACCTCAAAACCGGCGTTTGATACGCCGCCCGGACATCGTGCTGCGATGCTCGGACCCTTGATCGATTCCCACCGGGATTCCGTAGAAGCGACCCGGCGCCTACCGCCCCCTTTGCTAGATGCCCTGCATGGGGCTGGCTTATTTCGGCTACTGCTACCAAAGCCCTATGGCGGGGAAGAAGCGACGCCAGCCCAGTTCTTCGCAGCGATTGAAGCCGCTGCCCGCCATGACGCAAGTGTGGCTTGGTGCCTTTGCCAAGCAAATGGTTGTGCGATGACGGCTGCGTATTTGTCGCCGGATGTTGCCGATGAGATATGGGGAAATGATCCCAACGCGGTCCTGGCTTGGGGGCCGGGCAAGGCTGAAGCTGTACAGGCAGATGATGGGTTTACGGTGTCCGGCAGTCTGATGTTTGCAAGCGGTGGGCGGCATGCGACATGGCTTGGTGCCCACACACCAGTGAAAACTGCCGACGGTGAGACCGTGCTCAACAGCGCAGGCAAGCCCGAGATTCGTACATTTCTAATGCCGGCCTCTGACATAGAGATGGAGGATATTTGGGATGTGATCGGCCTGCGTGGCACGGCGAGCGATGGGTATACTCTAGAGAATAAGTTCGTTCCCACCGCCTATACGACCTTCCGGGATGACCCCAGCGTCCGTTCCTATTCGGCGCCGCTATATCATTATCCAGCCATGACAATGTACGCGACCGGATTTGCCGGTGTGGCACTTGGCATTGCACAGGGCTTTTTGGGGGATTTCCTGCAGTTCGCGCAAGGGAAGGTTCCGCGCATGGCCAAGTCTACGGTGGCCAACAGTCCTGTGGCGCAGGCGGAGACCGCAACAGCATCCGCCAGGATCATGGCAAGCCGGGCGCTCTTGATGCAGGAGACAGAACAAGTCTGGGCGGAAACTCTAGCGAGTGGTGGGCTTAGTTCTGCAGGCCGCGCGCGTATCCGTCTCGCTTCAACCTTCGCAATTCACGAGGCTAAGGGGGCCGTCAATGCGCTTTATGATTTGGCGGGGGCTGATGCAATCTTTGCGTCTGGACCATTCGAGCGCCGGTTCCGAGATATCCATACCGTGACGCAGCAATTGCAGGGCCGAAAGACACATATGCAAAGCGTGGGCGCATGGCTAATGGGTCATGAGCCTGATCTCAACGTCATGTAGCGGATACAGAAAGGGCCGACGGTCTGATGACTGCCGGCCCTTAATCTATGTCAAAGCTTTTGCCTTCAGCGTGCGGCGCTTTTGAGGCGTCCGAGCAAGGAAAGCTTCCGGCTATTCAGGGATTGCCAGTCTTCACCCAGTACACCGCCGGTATCGTCGGAATTTGGGTTGAATTGCCAGTAGAACCAGCAATAGGACATGCCTGGGCGTTGGTTCATGTAGGAGACGAATGCATCCTGCCAATTGGCGTCCTTGCTACCGCGGCGATATTTACCGCCAAATTCACCAGCGCAGACAGCGTTGGAGCTTGCCATGTGGCCGAAATGCGCGTCCCAAATCGCAGGCATATTAAGAGGATACCCTGCTTTCTTGAAGTAAGGCATCATGTAAACGTCTGGCCCATAGACGTGCGGGCTCAGCACAAGCTTGTGGGCCGGGATCATCGCGTTATTGATCGGGCGACGACGGGCTTCAACGAAGTTTGAGCCCCAGAATGCGCCATATCCGGCCGTATCAGTGCGTGTTTCAGCCACACCCTGCACAAAGACAAGCAGGCGGGGGTTGTAACGCAGTACCTGTTGGCCGCCACGTTCTGCCAAGCCTTTCCATTCGGACCAGGAAATACCGTGTGGCTCGTTGAACAGGTCGATGCCAACGACATAGTGGCGTTGCTGGGCAAATTGGGCCATGCGAGCCAGGTCGTTCAACCAATCCTCAACCTTATAGCTGCCATCCCGAGCGTATGGGGCCGGGGCGTCACCGCCACTCACTTTGGAATCGTGGCCGTTATAGCCAAGTACAACCCAAAGCCCGGCACGAGCTGCAGCATCGACCGTTTGAGTCAGCATTTTCAGCCCAGTGGGGCCATAACCCGCATCCTGCGCCCAGTCGGCGACCTTCTTGCGGTCATCCAGCACATCCGGTGAGACCGGCAGGCGGATAGCAGTGAATCCGGCTTGTTTGATCTGTGCGAAATAGTCCTGCAGGGACCGGCCAGCCCAAAGGCCGTGGGGGGCGCGATCGCGGGTCTCTAGGCCAGACCAGTTCAAACCGAATAGATGAATCGGTCGACGGTCAGCGTAAATGCGTGACTGATACACATGAAATTGCTGTGGTTGGATCTGGTGCGGCGAAAGCCGTGTTTGTGCCTGCGCACGGGCGATTTGAACACCGCCTTGTGCGCCAGCAAATGCCGTTGGCAATGTTGCCAAGCATGCTGCTGCAATGAAAGAGGAGAGGGCGCGCTTCATGCAAATCTCCGATCGTTAAAAGGTTCGCCACAATCAACCAAACCTTGATGACCTTCCTAGTCACCTGTACCAATTCGGCTGCATTTTAGAAATATGCCAAATTAGGCGCTTTGATGCACTTAGTATTTTAGGCACCTAAGGCTTAATAAATTCGTGAAACTGCACAGTCCAGTCAGCCGTTCTTAGCATCCAAATAGATTAAGCCTGCCCATCATGTAGGTGATCTAAAAACCCTTGCAAGATAAATGCGGCAGCGGCTTTATCTATATTTGCGTCCCGTTTGGCCCGGCTCATATCGGCTTCAAGCATCGCGCGGTTTACGGCATTTGTTGATAACCGCTCATCCCAGAATGCAATCGGCATTTCACGAATGGCTATTAAATTATAAGCGAAAGCCTTTGATGCCTGCGCCCGCGGTCCCGTCCGGCCTGAGAGATCGAGCGGGAGGCCAATGATGGCACCGCCCGCTGCCGTTTCATCCATCAGGTCGAGTAGGGCGTCTGCAGTTGGCTGGAACTTGCGCCCGCGTGGAACAACAGTCCGTGCCGTCGCAATGGTCAAATTAATGTCTGAAACGGCCACGCCTACAGTGCGCGCACCAACGTCCAACCCAAGCAGGCGAGAGCCTGCCGGGAGGGCCTTTAAGAGTTCCTGAGGCTTGCAGATTGTCATTCGGAATGGTACTCGCGATGCACATGATTCCGCAAGGTTTCCTACGCTATATTCCAACTTTCGTACCGAATTTAGCTTGGCGGGAGCCTTGCCTCAAAATTGAGGAAATAGCATTTCATGTCTCTGGACCGCGATACCGTCGCAGACATCGCCAGATTGGCGCGCATCAACGTCGCTGATGGCGAGTTGGATAGCCTGGCCGGCGAACTCAGTCAGATCCTGAACTGGGTAGAGCAACTGAACAGCGTTGATACCAAGGGCGTTGAGCCGCTGGTTGGCGTTGGTACAGCCATGGCCCCATTGCGGCAGGATGTGGTGAATGATGGCGGGCAGGCGGACGCAGTTGTTAGCAATGCGCCCGATGCAGTGGGTCCATATTTCGGTGTCCCGAAGGTGATTGAATAGTCATGAGCGCACTCTCAGACCTCCTGCGCCTGGATATTGCCAGCGCTCGCAAGGGCTTGGCGGACAAGCAATTCACTGCCCGTGAGCTGACCGAAGCCTACCTGGCTGCTGCTGACGACGCGCGCGCCCTGAATGGCTTCATCACTGAAACGCCGGATCAGGCGCTTGCTGACGCAGATGCTGCAGATGCGCGCCTACTGGCCGGAAACGCGACTGCGATGACCGGCATGCCTATCGCGCAGAAGGATTTATTCTGCACAGAGGGTATCAGAACAACGGCGGCCTCTAAGATTCTTGGCGATTTCACGCCGCCCTATGAATCGACCGTGTCCGGTAAGCTGAAGGCAGATGGCGCAGTATTGCTTGGCAAAGCAAACCTGGATGAGTTCGCCATGGGGTCCGCCAATATCACGAGCGCGTTCGGTCCAGTAACCAATCCTTGGACACCCGAAGGTGCAGCAGCCCCTTTAACGCCTGGCGGATCTTCTGGCGGATCAGCGGCCTTGGTCGCAGCTGGGGCTGCCATTGCTGCCACGGGAACGGATACGGGCGGATCAATCCGCCAACCGGCCGCATTATGCGGCGTCGTTGGCCTGAAGCCGACCTATGGGCGCTGCTCGCGCTGGGGTGTCGTGGCATTTGCGTCGTCGCTGGATCAGCCGGGGCCAATTACCCGCTCTGTCAGAGACGCTGCGATCATGCTGGGCTCGATGGCAGGCCATGATCCGAAGGATTCTACATCAGCATCTGCGGCACCTGTCGATTTCGAGGCTGCACTGGCTGGCGGTGTTAAAAGCATGCGTGTCGGCGTGCCACGGGAATATCGGGCAGACGGCATGCCTGCTGAGATAGATGCGCTCTGGCAAGAAGGCATTGAGATGGCGAAAGCCGCTGGGGCCGAGATTGTTGATGTGTCCCTGCCCATGACCAAAATGGCCTTGCCCGCCTATTATATCGTGGCATTGGCAGAGGCATCCTCCAATCTCGCCCGGTATGACGGTGTGCGCTACTGCGCCCGTGAGGACGGAAACGACCTGACGGAAATGTACAGCAATACCCGTGGTACAGGCTTCGGCGAGGAGGTGAGGCGGCGTATTCTCATTGGCACATATGTTCTGTCAGCCGGCTACTACGACGCCTATTACAAGCAGGCGCAGAAAGTCCGCACACTGATCGCTAATGATTTCAATGCGGCCTTCAATGATGTGGATGTGTTGCTAACGCCGACAACGCCGAGTGCTGCGTTCGCTGCTGGCGATGTGGATGACCCGGTGGCGATGTATATGAATGACATCTTTACAGTTCCGGCCAGCATGGCAGGCCTTCCTGGAATGTCCGTCCCCGCTGGCCTCTCCGCAGAGGGCCTTCCGCTTGGCTTACAAATCATTGGCAAGCCTTTCGATGAAGCGTCCGTTTTACAGATGGGCCAAGCGATTGAAGACGCTGCTGGGTTCGACAAGACGCCGCGCCTTCTTGCGGGAGCAAAATCATGAGCACCATTGAAGGCCAGGATGGCGCGTGGGAAATGGTGATTGGGCTTGAAACGCATGCCCAAGTTGCCTCCAAAGCAAAGCTTTTTTCCTCGGCCTCTGCCGCGTTTGGCGGCGCGCCGAATGACCATGTGGCGTTCTTGGATGCTGGCATGCCAGGCATGCTGCCCGTCATCAACCAACGTTGCGTTGAGGCGGCCGTTTTGAGCGGTTTTGGCATGAACTCGACGATCAATCTGAAATCGATCTTTGACCGCAAGAACTATTTCTATCCAGATTTGCCACTTGGATATCAGATATCCCAGTTTTCTGACCCAATTGTATCGGGCGGCTGGCTCGATATCGAACTTGAAGGTGGTGAGACTAAGCGGATTGGCGTCACGAGGCTGCATCTAGAGCAAGATGCGGGCAAGAGCATCCACGACCAGGACCCATACCGCACTTTAGTTGACCTAAACCGTGCTGGCGTTGGTTTGATGGAGATCGTGTCCGAGCCGGATATCGGCAGTGCGGAAGAAGCCGCTGCCTATGTCACGAAGCTCCGGGCAATCCTGCGTTATCTCGGCGTTTGCGATGGCAATATGGAGGAGGGCTCCCTTCGCTGTGACGTCAACCTCTCTATGCGGCGGCCTGGTGATGAGCTCGGGACGCGCTGTGAGATTAAGAACGTCAACTCCATCCGCTTCATCCGTGAGGCGATTGAATTCGAAGCGCGTCGCCAGGTGGAAGTGCTGGAGGATGGCGGTGCCATTGTCCAGGAAACCCGGTTGTTTGATCCAGACCGTGGCGAAACCCGCTCCATGCGCAGCAAGGAAGAAAGCCACGACTACCGCTACTTCCCAGATCCAGACCTACCGCCGCTGGTACTAGAGCAATCCTATGTGGATGAACTGCGCGCTGGCATGCCCGAACTGCCGGACGCAAAGAAGACCCGCTTCGTCACGGAACTTGGGCTGACATCCTATGATGCAGATGTCCTAACAGCAGACCGCGATAACGCGCTCTATTTTGAGGCAGCTGCAGACGGTCGGGACGCTAAAACTGTCGCCAACTGGGTGACGGGGGAGGTGTTTGGCCGACTCAACAAAAATGATGTGTCGATTAATACGGCACCAGTTCCAGCAGCGGAACTCGGCGCGCTCGTCGATATGATTAAATCGGGCAAGATATCTGGGCGTCAGGCTAAAGAAGCATTTGAAGCCATGTGGGCAGAAGGCAAACCTGCGCAGACTGTGGTTGATGAGCTGGGCCTGTCCCAGATATCAGATGACAGCGCAATTGAAGCGCTCGTCGATCAGGTCATGCAGGCGAATATGGATAAGGTCGAAGAATACCGTGGCGGCAAGCCTAAACTGATCGGCTTTTTTGTTGGCCAGGTGATGAAGGCCAGTAAAGGGCAGGCGAACCCTGCTTCGGTGAATGCAATGCTAAAAGCGAAACTCGACGGCTAAGAGTGGCGGCGTATGTCGATTAGGCCATGCGCTGGGCGCGGGCGCGGTGCATTCGTGCGGTGGCTGATACTGGCTGCGGCGGCACAATAGGTTGCAAGGTCAGGCCAAGAATGGAGGCGATTTCGGACCGGGCCTCGCCAAGGCTTTTGGCTTCACGGGCGTCATCACGGTCGAAAACTTCCATGGACTGCAGTTTGATTTCAATGAGATCAAGCACAGTCTCTAAGGCGTCGCGGCTTAGATTTGTCGTGTGAACGCGCTTCGGTCGGGCCATGGTGAATGCCTTCTACTATAGGTGTTGGCGTTAACTGTAGTTTCGGCGCGCTAACCTTAATGTGGCGTAAATGGGCTAATGCTTTTTTAGTGAAGCGTATCTGTTGGACATTCGCCGTTTAAATGATAGAGAAGCGCTGAATCTTGGGGCGTCCCAGAGTATTGATGCAGGAGCGAATATGATCAAACGCTTTATTGGCGTAACGGCGGCTGCCATGATGGCGTTGCCAGCAATTGCGCAGGCTGGCCCGCGTGAGGGCATTTATATCGGTGCTGGTGGTGGTCTCAACTATCATCAGGACGCTGATATTGAAGGAAATCGTTTGAATGGCGAAGCTGAGTTTGATCTCGGCGGCGCCTTCATGGGCGTTGTTGGGTACGCTTTCGGCGGACCGCGCCTTGAGTACGAGCTGTCCTACAGGATTAATGGTACGGACGAAGCTACCGTAGCCAATGCAGGCATTGGCGCTATTAACACAACGCCTGGCGGCGGCTTCCATACAGTCGCATCGATGGTTAACTTCTACTATGACATTGATATTGGGGCATCGATTACCCCGTATATTGGTGCGGGTATCGGCGGCGCTTATGCCGAATACACCTCAATCGGCGAAGAAATTGCATTTGCCTACCAAGGTATTGTTGGTGCAAGTCTCGATCTCGGCGGCAATCTCGAAGGTTTCGCTGATTATCGCTATCTCGCCACCACAAAAGTCGAAGGTGGTGGCCTCGGTCGCGCTGCAGATATTGAAAACCGCAATCATTCGCTCATGGTCGGGCTGCGTTACCACTTCGGCCCACTATATGACCGGTCCGAGCCTGTTGCTTACACTCCCCCACCTGCAGCGCCTGCGCCACGGCCAATTGCGCGCCCAGTAGCACCACCACCGCCTGCATATCGCCCGCCGGTTCGTCGTGCCCCGCCGCCACTTGTGGCAGCAGCACCAGCTATTCGGGCTCCGGCTGAACGGCGCTTCCTGGTATTCTTTGACTTTGATAGCGCTTCCGTACGCACTGATGGCCAACAGGTCATTCGTGATGCTGCATCTGCGTCCCGCCAGGTTGCTGTTACCCGGATTGACGTTACCGGCCATGCGGATCGCTCCGGTAGTGCTCGCTACAATGATCGTCTCTCCCGCCGTCGGGCCAATGCCGTTAAGCGCGGCTTGATTTCCAACGGTGTTCCAGAGAAAGACATCATCATCTATGCCCGTGGTGAGCGTGAGCCACTGGTACCAACCCGTGACGGTGTGCGCGAGCCGCAGAACCGCCGGGTGGAGATTGTGCTGAATTGATTTAGCGCTCTGCTTCAACAATACGAAAAACCCCGCCAGGCACTGCCTTGGCGGGGTTTTTCTATTTCAGAGTTTAGACTAACAGCGCACTCTACGTGAATGAGCTATGGGCAAAGGTCATCATGTTGAAGGCGGCGCGCCTGAGGTTGCCGGGACGCAAAAGACCCGAGCGACGCGCTTGGCAGCGAGGATGCCTGGTGATGCAACGCGGAAACGAAGGTGCAGTAATGACTGGCCCAGCCAGATTTGCGGCTTGACGCTTCATTGGCCAGCCGTGTCACAAATGAATCCAGCGCCCGCTGGCCTTCAGCACGCCCATAGCGATTAAAGAAGTAATCTGTCAGAACCGAGCCGTACTCCCGCAGCGTCGGTTCATGCTGCTGAAGAAACGCGGCATATTGTTGATGCTGGTCACACGCGAGTGCGCCGACCGTCAGTTCAGATTGCAGAATACGGACGGCCACGGCCTCAGAATGTACCTGGGCGGAGCAGCTCGCGGCATTGGCCTGCGCAATCGGTGCCAAAGCCAGCAGGGTGCCCACGGCAATTCCCTTCTTTAGCTTTCGCATCTCACGAACCTTCATAGCGCTGCTCCATCTATGTATAGCCACGCTATATATGCCAAATAACTCCCTAACATAAGGATACCAGTGCTGCGATTAACCATGCCTTTGAAGAGGATCATGGCGAGCAGAGCAGTACCAGCGAATGTCGCAACCGCAACATCTGTCATGTAATCTGCTGAATTGATGAGAAGCGGCGCTGCCAATGCCGACAACCCAAGCACACCGAATACGTTAAATACGCACGAGCCCAGCACGTTGCCGACCGCCATATCAGCATGGCCACGGCGTGCGGCGATAATGACGGTCGCCAGCTCCGGTAGGGATGTGCCTACAGCGACCATCGATACGGCAATCACCCTATCCGACACGCCAAGACCCTGCGCGATGCCTACAGCGGCATTCACCATCATCTCCGCCCCTATCAGCAAAGCAATGAACCCGGCCACCCCAATGACGACGGCACGCCATAGCGGCCCGCTTGAGAGCACGCCAAGCTCGTCAAGTTCAGAATTGTCAGTGCCCGTGCGCTTCACTTCGATGAATGTCCAGATGATATAGGCAATTAGAATCGCCACCATGATCGCGCCAGCGAGCCGCGTATATCCGCCAAGAATGCATGCAATAGACAAACAGATCGTCGCCACAGCCATCATGGCAGTGTCACGGCGGATCGCACTGCCAGAGCAGGGCAGCGCGCTAATCGCAGCGCCGGCACCCAGAACCAATAAGATGTTGGCGATATTGCTGCCGATGACATTGCCGACGGCGATATCTGAAAATCCATGCAAGGCCGCATCAATCGACACAAACATTTCAGGGGCGGATGTCGCGAACCCAACGATCACTACGCCGACAAATAAGTTAGAGAGCCCGGCACGTTGGGATACAGCAACAGCACCGCGGACCATAGCTTCCGCGCCGCCAAGCAAAAGTGCGGCGCCAAAAATAAGCGCAAGAACCGTCATTCAATCAAAACCTTCGCCATCGCCGGAGTGCGCCTATGGTGATGTGGCGCCGATGCGGCTGCATATCAATATGTTTTATCAGCCGAATAACGATTGACAGAACCTTCCGCCCTGCCTATCAGTGCGCTTCGTCCTGAATGGACGTCGTATAGGACAGGTGGGTGAGTGGCTTAAACCAGTGGATTGCTAATCCGCCGTACGGATAATTCTGTACCGAGGGTTCGAATCCCTCCTTGTCCGCCA
>CALLKY010000019.1 GCA_938083135.1 uncultured Alphaproteobacteria bacterium
TCAGAAAAGCCGCCGCCCGTAATCTCCCAGATCTCTGGGACGCCATCCGAGACGCCATCGACGACCTCACGCCAAACGACTGCAGGAGCTACTTCACAGCTGCAGGCTATGAACCAGAATGATGGGAATCTGCTCTAGTCTACCAGCGGCAAGCCTTCTTCCCTGCGAATATCATTGATGACCTCTTTCACCCGTTGTTGGAGTGGCGCGTATTGCATGCCGAACTCCTCGACCAATCGGGTGTTGTCGATCAAATAGGTGCCGGAGCTTGTTGGGCCATCCGTTTCGTTCTCAAAGCGGATATCAGCGTCTGGCAGATAGGCGCGCACCATGGCGCCAAGTTCCGCCAAACTGACGGTCGTACCGCCTGAATTGTAGGTGGTGTGTTTAGGTTTGTCGGTCAGCAGAATGCGCGCAAATGCTTCGGCCATATCTTCAACGTGAATGACGTTCCGCATGGCGTTCGCGTGGGGGAAGGTAACGGATTTCCCGCGTGCCGGTTGGCAAATGCAGTTCACATGATCAATGGAGCCAAACTTCTTGTCCGGCCCGTTGACGTTAGCGGGACGGACGCAGGTGATCGTCATGTCATAGGCGCGGCGATAATCGTGTGCCTGCCATTCATTGGTGATCTTGTTGACGGCATATTGGGTTGTGCCGCGTCGCTCATCTTCCTCGTGCACGGGCCGTTCGCCGAATTCCGTTTGGCCGCCGGACACGGCAAGCGAACTTGCGAACACGGTGTGTTTCACACCCATCCGCCGGGCCGCCTCAAAGCAATTGTCCATGCCCTGAATATCCAGCTTGAACGCCACATGGGGTGCCAGATCGCCGATAAAGTAGGAGAGATTGATGACGCGTTCGGCTTTCGATTCCTGCATCGCGCCGATCACGTCATCAAATTGCGTCACGTCCCCACGCACGACCTTCACAGAATCGCCAAGGTCAGCGAACGCTGCAGACGCACCCGCGACGTCAATATCCATGCAGGTTACGTCATGCCCGGCTTTCGCCAAGATTGGCAGCAAACGTCGCCCAATAAAGCCAGCCCCGCCGATTGCGAGAATAGACATGCTCTCTCTCCTACCTTTGAACCGCTAGGTCATTTCTACGCCGCCGTTAACCGGCAGCAATTGGCCATTGATGAACCCGCCATTATCGCTGCAAAGCAATTGGACCAAGGCTGCGATATCATCTGCCTTGCCTAAGCGGCCAACAGGGTTTGCTGCGATGAGTGCACCATGTTTGCCATCATGGGCAACGTTCTCGCCCTCACCGGGGAAGGTGCCGGGGGAGATGA
This sequence comes from uncultured Alphaproteobacteria bacterium, assembly GCA_938083135.1. Lineage (GTDB taxonomy): Bacteria > Pseudomonadota > Alphaproteobacteria > Bin95 > Bin95 > VMCJ01. The sequence goes on from CALLKY010000019.1 coordinate 1,301, forward strand.
TGTTTGTCGTGACGCCCTTGACGCCAAACTCCCGCGCCAGGGCTTTGGTGAGGCCCCACATGGCATGCTTTGACATCGTAACGCCTGGCCTGCCGGCTTTGCCTTCCTGCGCATTCATGCCTGTGAAATTGATGATGCGGCCCCAGCCGTTCTCAATCATGCCCGGAAGGAACGCCCGAGACAGCCATACGGCGGAATAGGTGTTCACGTTCATGACGTGAGCCAAGTCCGCGTCCGTCATTTCAAGGAACGGTGACAATGGGCGGATGGCAGCATTGTTGAGCAATACGTCCACGCGGCCAAATTCAGCCAATGCTTCAGCGGCCATGCGATCGACAGCGGTTTGATCGCCCAAGTCCGCCATGCAAACCAGCGCATCGGTGCCGATATCACGAACTTCGCCAGCCGTGCGGTCACAGATATCCCGTTGCGTCGACCCATTGATAACAACGTTGAATCCAGCGCGGGCGAGATAGTGCGCGCAGCCCCGGCCAATGTTCCGGCCAGAGCCTGTAATGAGGGCGGTTTTGGCGCCTCTTGCCATAGCGATGCTTCCTTGCAGTGCGCCCCCACGAAATCAGGGCATGTTCAAACGGTAATGGTCTCTGAGAGTGTCGCCCTGATATTCGGTTTTGAAAAGCCCGCGCTTCTGTAGAATCGGCACGACTTCATCTATGAACACGTCGAGCATATAGGGTAGGACGGGTGGCATCAGGTTGAAGCCGTCCGCGGCACCGTCTTCGATCCAGTCTTGCATCAGATCGGCGACTTGATCCGGCGTCCCTGCAAAGGTGAAGTGGCCGCGGGCACCTGCGAGCTTCGACAATAATTGCCTGAGTGTCGGCTTCTCACGGCGCACCAGGTCAACGATGACGGCTGTGCGGCTGCGGGCCGCTTGCACGGTATCCGGGTCCGGGAAGTCTTCTGGTGACAGCGGCGTATCCATCGGCAGGTGAGAGAAGTCATGGCCGCCGAACCGGCCTGACATGCGTGTGCGACCAACTTCCGGGTCCGCTAGATCATTAATCTCGCGCGTCAAGCGCTCGGCTTCTGCTGCCGTTGAGCCAATCATTGGGCTGAACCCGGGCAGCACCAGCGCTTGATCCTCCGCCCGGCCTTTCTGGCGGACGCGGGCTTTGATATCCTTATAGAACGCCTGTGCTGCAGCTTTCTCCAGATGCGCTGTGAAGATGGCTTCGGCATGTGTGGCAGCGAAATCGCGCCCGGTTTCCGATGATCCGGCCTGGATCAACACCGGACGACCCTGGCGGCTTTGCGGTACATTCAGCGGGCCGGTGACGGCGTAATATTCGCCCTTGTGGTTGATGGGACGGATGCCGTCGGCACGGGCATAGCGACCAGCGGCGCGGTCATCCTGAATGGCGTCCGCGTCCCAGCTTGCCCAAAGCGCTTTGGCGATTTCGATGTATTCCCGCGCCTTCGCATAGCGGATGTCATGGCTGACCTGCGCCGCATCGCCATAATTACCCGCAGCAGGCACGGACCATGACGTCACGACATTCCAGCCAATCCGCCCGTTGCTGATGTGGTCCAGCGATGCCAATTGGCGAACCAGATTATAGGGCTCTGTGTAGGTGGTGGAGGCTGTCGCGATGAGGCCGATCTTACTGGTCGCCGTGGCAATCGCGCCCAAGGCTGTTAACGGTTCCAGCCATGTGCGTGGCGCACTATCCACATCGGGGCCGAGCGCCAACTGATCCGCCAGGAAGATACTGTCGAACAGCCCTTCCTCAGCCCGTTGGGCAAGCCCTTGGAAATACTGAATATCAGACAGCGGCAGCGGCGACGCTTTTGGGTGCCGCCACGCCGCTTCATGGTGGCCGCGGCCATGGATGAAGAGGTTCAGGATCATATGCTTGGGCATGGGGTAACGCTCCAGCAGAGGAACCGCTTATGTCCCCGTGAAGACAGCCGGGCGCTTCTCCATGAACGCCACGCGGCCTTCGGTGAAGTCATTGCTGTCAGCGGCTTTGCGGCTGATATCAGCGAGGAGCTGCATGTCCCGACCGCTCTCATCCTTCAACACCTGGGCAATAGTCTGCTTGGAAGCGTGGATGGAGATCGGCGCGTTGACGGCGATCTGCTCGGCGATCTGGCGAACGGTCGCTTCGAGCATATCTGGCGTCGTAACTTCCTCGATAATGCCCATCTGGAGGGCGGTTTCGGCGGAATAACGGTCGCCCGTATACATCATCTTCCGCGCCATGCCGGGGCCAACCAGGCCGACCAGCGTGCGCAAGCCTTCGAATGCATACGCGATGCCTAGCCGGGCGGCAGGAATGCCGAACTGGCTGTCCGTGGATGCCACGCGGAAATCCGCTGTGAGCGCTAGGCCAAGGCCGCCGCCCAGGCAGAACCCCCGGATCATCGCAATCAGCGGCTTGTCCAAATTGGCAAGGCTTTCTCGGCCCGCGCCAGAACGGGCGGCATAGATGGCTGCGGCTTCTGCGGTCGCCCGGTTGTCCTTGTATTGGGAGATGTCACCCCCAGAAACGAAGGCCTTGTCCCCAGCACCTTTCATAACAACAACCCGGATGTCTGGGTCCTTGGAGAAGTCCTCAACTGCAGCAGTTACGGCCTCCCACATTTCTAACGTCATGGCGTTGCGGCGTTCGGGCTGGTTGAACGTTAGCCAGCCGACGCCGTTTTCTTTATGCGCTAGAACGCGGTCTTCCGGCGGGGTAATGGGGCGAGATGCCATGGTGATAGTCCTTTTGTTTCTTTGGTCTCATGCGTTTGATCAGCGGCCAGCTTAGGCTAAGCGCAGTCATCACGAAAAGCCCGATACAAATTTGCCGTTCAAGCAGGCACCACCACTCATTGTCGTAGTGGCGGACCGGCTGGTTGAGATCGCCCAGATTGCTGATCATAAGGAAGCAGTCCGGGCTTCTATTGAAAATAGTACTCCTGAATATAAAGGCCCTTAACCAGCCATTTCCGCCACCGTCTGTGCGATGACGCGTGCGCCGGCGGCAAGGTCTGATGCTGTCGCTGATTCAGCTTCATTGTGGCTGATACCATCCTTGCAAGGCACGAACACCATGCCGGCGGGGCAAAGTGCGGCCATGTTGCGGGCGTCATGTCCAGCGCCTGAAAGAAGGTCCATGTTCGGCGCATCAGCGCGGTTTGCAGCGCGGCGGATCATATCCATCACGCCTTTATCAAATGGCACTGTGTTGGAGCGCTGGATTTCATTCACATTGACTTGGCATGGCCCTGCAAGCGCTTTGCACAATCCGGCGATTTGGCTGCCAAGCGCCTCGCGGACGTCATCATCTGGGCAGCGGAAATCAATGGAGAATTGCACCCGGCCCGGCACGACAGACGGCGCACCTGGATAGGCCTGCATACGGCCAACATTGAAGCGGATCACGTCCGCTGGATCTTCCATCAGCCTGTGCAGGCCAACGACCATCTGTGAGGCGGCAAGGCTGGCGTCTTTGCGGCGGCGCATCGGCATCGTGCCAGAATGCGCTTCCTCACCAATAACTTCGACGGAATATTTACGGGAGCCCTGGATGCCGGTCACCACGCCGATGGTGTTGCCGGTTTCCTCCAGCCTGGGTGCTTGCTCAATATGCGCTTCAACGAAGCCTGCGACGTCCGCTTTGAAGGGATGGTCGTCCAACGGGCCAAGCACATTGCGGGTTTCTGCCAGGGCATCAGCCAGTTTGACGCCGTCCTGGCCGATCACGTTCAGCATGCGGTCTAATTCTTCCGGGCGGGCATAAACTTGGCTGCCCATCACGCCTGGTTGGAAACGACCGCCTTCTTCATTGGTGAAATTAATGACTTCAATCGGGCGGGTGGTCGTGATCCCGGCAGCGTCCAACGCATAAAGCGCCTCCATACCGGCTAGAACACCGAACGCGCCATCGAATTTGCCGCCGGTCGGCTGCGAATCCAAATGGGAGCCCGTTGCAGCCGGCGCGGCAGATGGGTCAGAGCCAGGGCGGCGGATATACATGTTGCCGATGGCATCCATGCTTACATGGCAGTTCAGCTCAGCGGCCCATTCTGCAAGCAGCTTGCGGGCTTGATTATCCTCGGGCGTCAGTGCTTCGCGGCACACGCCACCTTTTGCAGTGGCCCCAAACTTCGCCATTTCCATATGCATGCGCCACAGCCTGTCTTCGTCTACGGAGGCCGCGATACGGGAGAGATCAGCTTCGGAAATGGTCATGGGTGTGGTTCCTGCAAAAATGATGCGTCCATTTTAGCATATCGGCCAATCCGCGCTATATGGTGCAGATCAGAGGAGACTTGGCCGATGAATCAAAAAATCTGCGTCATCACCGGTGCAACGGACGGCGTCGGCTTAGAGACTGCCCGCACGCTCGGCAAGGACGGCTGGACGCTGGCGCTTGTCGCTCGCAACGCTCAGAAGGGCGAACGCATCGCCACAGAATTACGTGCTGAGTGCGGGAATGAGGACATTACGTTCAAGCAAGCTGATCTTTCACTGCAAAAAGATGTGCGCCGCGTCGCGGGTGAACTGGCGGATTCCTATCCCCGCATCGACGTTCTCATTAACAATGCCGGCGCGATTTTTTGGAAGCGCAAGCAGACGGCGGAAGGATTTGAGGCGACGCTTGCGCTCAATCATCTGAACTATTTCCTACTGACAAACCTGCTGCTCGACCGATTGAAGGCGGCACCATCCGCACGGATCGTCAACGTCGCCAGCCGGGCGCATGTGGGCGCTTCGGTTGATTTTGATGATATGGACGGCACGGCTGTCTACAAGCGATGCATGGGCGGATGGATCGCGTATCAGCGGTCCAAGCTGCAGAATATCATGTTCACCTATGCACTCGCCCGTCGGCTTGAAGGCACCAATGTGACGGCGAATGCGTTGCATCCGGGCTTCGTGAAAACCCGGTTTGGTAAGGATAATGGCGGGGCTTTTGCTGTCATCCTGAATATCGGAATGCGGGTTTCGGCGATCTCTGTTCAAAAAGGTGCTGAGACACAAACCTATCTGGCGCGCTCGCCTGAGGTAGAGGGCGTTTCTGGCAAATACTTCTCTGAATGCCGGGCGGTGACCTCGACCAAGCAGTCCATGGATGAAGCGGCGCAGGAACGGCTATGGGCCATGTCTGAGGATATGACGCGTGGTAGCCAGTAAGGCGCTAAACGTCGTCGAAGTCTAAGGTCAGTGTTGGCGTTGTTGGCCAGGATTGGCAGGTCAGGATAAATCCCGCCTCAAGCTCCCAGTCTTCCAGCGAATAGTTGACCGCCATTTCGGCCTTGCCCTCAACGACGCGGGCGCGGCAAGTACAGCACATGCCTCCTCGGCAGGATGAGGGCAGGTCTATCCCGGCGCGTTCGGCTGCGAGAATGGCTGAGCTTTCACCGGGCACCATCTGAAATGTCCGCGCGGTGCCATCATAAATCGCGGTGACGCGCGCACCTTCCGGTGGTGTATCGGCGGTGTCGGGTGCGCGGATCGCAGCCCCAGGCGTTGGCAGGAAGCGTTCAGTTTGTATGCAGGCTGGGTCAGCGCCTAATGCAGGTAGGGCGGCCTCTACAGCATCCATCATGGCCGTTGGGCCGCAGACAAAGACCAGATCAGCGTCTGCTGGCGCAATTAGTCCCGCTGCGGTCAAGGCCTGTAGGCGAGGGCCGTTGATATGGCCGTTGAACAGGTCCACGTCCTGCAATTCGCGGCTCAATATATGGATCGCTGAGAACCGCGCCATGTAACGGTCTTTCAGGTCATCCAACGCTTCCCGGAACATGATCGATGCCATATCCCGATTGCCGTAGACCAGCGTGAAACTTGCGGATCGCTCAGCCGCCAACAATGTCCGCGCAAGGCTGATTACCGGCGTTATGCCAGACCCCGCAGCAATGGCGAGATAGCGGCGGGCTGGGGCAGAGCCCGGCGAGCATCCGAACCGGCCTTCAGGTGCCATGACATCCAGTGTGGCACCTGGTTTCAGGTTTTCGTGGGCCCACTCTGAAAACCGACCGCCGGGAACGCGTTTGATCGCGACCTCTATTACCGGATCCCCAGGGGCGGAGCAGATCGAATAGCAGCGTTGCTCGGCGGCACCGTTGATCTCAGCTCTCAGCGTCAAATATTGCCCCGGTGCGAACGCAAGTGCCGGGCGCATGTCGAATGCCACGACAAGGCCGTCAGCGGTCTCGGGCCGCGTTGCTTTGACGGTTAAGGGTTTGAAACCGCGACTGCTCATAGCGCTTTAAAAGCCTCAAACGGCTCCAGGCAGGATGTGCAGCGCCACAGCGACTTGCATGCAGTCGCGCCAAAGCGGCTGAGTTCCTCTGTCACTGTACTTTCGCATCTGGGGCAGGTGACGGATGCGCCGGGGCCTGGCGGGGGTGCAATGCCCATATGGGCCAGCTTGGCGCGGCCTTCGGCGGAAATGTCGGCACTGGACCATGCGGGTGCCAATTCTGTCTCGACGCGGGCGTTCTTGATCCCGGCTTTAGCGAGCGCTGTCTCGATTTCCATCTGGATGACGGTCATCGCCGGGCAGCCTGAATATGTCGGCGTTATGCGGACAATGATGCGACCGGAAGCATCTGCATCAACGCCGCGCAGCACGCCCAAGTCTGCGATTGTCAGCGGCGGCAGTTCGGGGTCCGAGACAGAGCTTACTGCCGCCCATGCTGTTTCAGTGGCCACTACCATTGGAGGCCAGGATGCATGCGTTGGAGCGATTGCATTTCTGCCAGCATGTGGCCCAGGTCTTCACCATGAAGGCCATCGCGGCCGCCTTCCGCCATCCAACTATCATCGGGACGGGTGAGAGAGGCATCACTGAGAGTGGCGTCGATTGTGCGATCCCAGGCCGCGCGCAAGGTCTTGCGATCAGGTGCGATGCCTGCTGCAGCTAATCCGGCCTCAGCGGCAATCATCTCGAAAAGCTCGCCGGTAAATGCCCAAAGCTGGTTGATCGCGGCCTGCATCCGCCGGTGGGATTCATCCGTGCCGTCACCTAAGCGGGCAGTCCATTCGGTGGCATGGCGCAGGTGATATGCGGTTTCTTTCTCCGCCTTGGCCGCAACCGCAGCAAGGCGTTGGTCGGTTGAGGCCGTCATTGCTTGCCAGAAGGGCAGGGCCATCGCCGTATAGAACAGCTGCCGGGCAATGGTCTGGGCAAAATCGCCATTCGGCTGCTCGACCAAGGTGAGGTTCAGGTAGCCGCGCGCGTCACGATGATAGGCCAGCGCATCTTCATCCCTGCCTGCACCTTCCAACGCGCCAGCATATTGGTATAGACCGCGCGCCTGGCCGATCAGGTCCAAGGCAATATTGCCGAGCGCGAGTTCCTCTTCCAGAATCGGCGCACGGCCTGTCCATTGGCTAAGCCGATGGCCCAGCACGAGCTGATCGTCAGCAAGGCCTAAGACATACTGGAAAAGCGTAGGGTCGCTCACATGTCCCCCACTTCTTCCGGCACGTGGTAATCGGTTGGTTGGCGGTAGGTCTTGTCGTCAGCGGGGTCAAACATCTCCGCTTTTTCATCAGGGTCGCTTGCAGCGATGGCGCTGGCGGGGGCTACCCAGATAGAGCGGCCTTCGCCCCGGCGCGTATACACATCCCGCGCCGCCATCAGCGCCATTTCTGCGTCACTCGCATGAACGCTGCCAACGTGGCGGTGGGCCAAGCCATTGCGAGGCCGGATGAACACTTCCCAAAGCGGCAGGCGGGCGCGGTCGCTCATTCGGCGGCCTCCTGCTGCGTGGACCGCTTCGCGGCGTAGGCGAGGGCAGCTTCACGCACCCATGCGCCATCGTCGTCAGCCTTTTGGCGTGCAGCGATGCGTTGGCGATTCATCGGGCCGCCGCCTTTGACAACCTTCCAGAAATCATCCCAATCCAGTGGGCCGATATCATAGTGCTGGGTCACATCATTCCATTTGCATTCGGGGTCAGGAATGGTGAGGCCCAGATAATCTGCCTGGGGCACTGTTGCATCTACGAAGCGCTGGCGGAGTGCATCATTGGTAAAGCGCTTGATTTTCCAGGTCATGGATTGGTCGGAATGCACTGAATCTGTGTCCGGCGGCCCAAACATCATCACGGAGGGCGTCCACCAGCGGTTCAGCGCATCCTGGGCCATCGCTTTTTGTTCAGGGGCACCCTGGGCAAGGGTGGTCATAATTTCGTAGCCCTGGCGCTGATGAAAGCTTTCTTCCTTGCAAACCCGCACCATCGCCCGCGCATATGGCCCGTAAGAACAACGGCAAAGCGGGATTTGGTTCATAATTGCGGCACCATCGACCAGCCAGCCAATGGCCCCGATATCTGCCCAAGTCAGGGTCGGGTAGTTGAAGATGGAGGAATATTTGGCAGCGCCAGACAGCAGTTGGTCCTGCATTTCTTCGCGGCTGATCCCCAGTGTTTCAGCCGCGGCATACAGATAAAGCCCATGCCCGCCTTCATCCTGCACTTTGGCCAACAATGAAGCTTTGCGGCGCAATGAAGGTGCGCGCGTTACCCAATTGCCTTCCGGCTGCATGCCGATGATTTCAGAATGAGCGTGCTGGGAAATCTGCCGGATCAAGGTTTTGCGGTAGGCGGCAGGCATCCAGTCCCGCGCTTCGATCTTTTCTTCTGCATCGATGCGGGCCTGGAAGCGGGCGAGTTGTTCTGGCGTTTCCGCGGCATTCGGGTCCCCCGAAGCGTTGATCAGACCTTGCGCGTACATTGCCCGCCCTCCTATTCGCGACCCCTACTCCGCTGCTGCAACAATCCCAATTGGGCAGCCAACGCCGGTGCCGCCAAGACCGCAATAGCCAGCCGGGTTCTTTGCCAGATATTGCTGGTGATAATCCTCTGCATAGTAGAATTCGGGCGCATCCAGAATTTCTGTCGTGATGGCGCTGAATCCAGCATCTTTCAGGCTTTTCTGGAACACGGCCTTTGAAGCTTCAGCCGCCTTCTTCTGTGCGGCGGTCGAGCAATAAATGCCGGAGCGATATTGTGTACCGACATCATTACCCTGGCGCATGCCCTGGGTTGGATTATGACCTTCCCAGTACCGCTTCAGCAACGCTTCTACGCTAATTTTAGCGGGGTCATATACAACAAGCACGACCTCATTGTGGCCCGTCCTACCGCTGCACACTTCCTCATAGCTCGGGTTTGGCGTGACGCCAGCGGCATAGCCGACAGCGGTCGAGTAAACGCCATCAGCCTGCCAGAAAATCCGCTCTGCGCCCCAAAAGCAGCCAAGGCCGAAGATAATCGTCTCCATGCCGTCAGGGAATGGCGGCACGATGCGAGCGCCGGAAACAAAGTGTGTTTCAGGAACTTTGACCGGATCAGCACGACCGGCGAGGGCGTTGGCGGCTGTCGGCAAATCCAGGCTTTTGCCGCCGGATAGGAAGCTGAACATGGGAGGCGTCCTTTCGCTTGAATACTTGGCTTCTAAGATGGCCCCCAAAGGGGCCTGCATCAAGGGCTTTGCCAAAGCGTTATGAGTCTGTTTCCGTTGCGCGGTCCCAGGTGAGGGTGAGACGGTTTTGATTGTCTTCCCGCTCGTAACACGCCTTGTCTGTCAGTGATTTCACAAGATGGACGCCAAGCCCGCCGACAGCACGGGTTTCAATATCGCTTGTTGTGTCCGGCGCGGGGGCTTCTACCAGCGGATCGAACGCAGGCGCGTTATCGACGAAAGTGGCTGACATTCTATCTGCATCAACATCCAGCGTTAGAATGATTTGGGCACCATCCGCAATTTCATTAAAGCCGTGGCGGATGATGTTGGACGCGATTTCGTCAATCGCAAGCTCAAGTGCGAATGTGATCCGCTTGCTTAGGTTATGGGCAACCGAAAACCCAGCCGCAGCCTGAGCCGTTTCTGCCAGCGCCGATAAAGCGCATGGGATGGGGATTTCCAACCGATGCTTCATCCGACGCGGTAATGCTCCAGAAAATACCAACCTTAGCTAAAGTTAGCAGGCAGGTGCCGTTCCCGCCAGTCTCAGCGATAGGAAACTGGAACTATCAATTAACGAATGGCTTAAAGTGTGACGGTTATGAATTCACATGAATGCCCTAACCACGTACAAAGGCGCGGATGACACCGGGGGAAGCCACCATCGCAAGCGCTACTGATCGCGCCGAGAGTATCATGTCGGAATTCCGGCTTGACGCTAACGGGACCGGCCACGTGATCGGTGATTGGACAACTGTGCCCTTGGGCGCGGTTGAGCGCTCTGCCCAGAAGGCGCGCAAAAGCAGCCCGTTGAAGGCGCTTGATCTCTCCGGCCTGACCCGTCTCGACACCAACGGTGCGCTCGCACTGCTTCGGTTGGCAGAGCAGGCGGGCGCAGATGGTTTGATCCCGCTGCAAAACCCGAAGCCTGAACATGCCCGGCTGCTAGAGGTCGTGATTAAAGCGCATGGCAAGGATAAGCCGCTGCCGGAAGGTGGCTCTGCGATTGGTCGTGTGCTCGCGCGTTTGGGTGAGACGACGATCAATCAGGCACGCGAAGCTTTGGAACTCTTAAGCTTCGTTGGTGCCGTGACGCTAACGATCCTTGGCCTGTTGATCCGGCCCTGGCGCATGCGTTGGAAGCCGCTGATCTCGCAGATTGAGGCGACAGGGCTGAATGCGCTGCCGATTGTGGGCCTTCTTAATTTCCTGATTGGGATCGTTATTGCGTATCAGGCGGCGAACCAGCTCTCAAAGTTTGGCGCGCAATTGCTAACGGTGGATTCCGTCGGCGTTGGCGTGTTGCGGGAACTGGCGGTTCTGATCACAGCGATCATTATTGCTGGCCGATCTGGCAGTGCTTTTACGGCACAAATCGGTTCGATGCAGGTCAATCAAGAAATTGATGCGATGCGCGCCATTGGCCTCAATCCATTGGAAGTGCTGTGCGCGCCCCGGATTATGGCGCTGATGATTTCGCTGCCGCTATTGGTTTTTTATGCAGGCGTTATGGGCATCCTGGGCGGCGCTGTCGCGGCAATGTTCGCACTGGATATCACCATGACGCAGTTTGCGAAGCAGCTGCAGGTGGCCGTCTCTATTGATCACTTCTGGGTCGGCATCGTAAAAGCGCCTGTTATGGCGATGGTGATCGCCACGATTGGCTGTTTCCAGGGCTTGAAGGTGTCTTCAAACGCTGAGTCTGTTGGGCGACGGACAACACAGTCTGTTGTCCAGGGTGTCTTCTTCGTGATCGCGATTGATGCTGTGTTCTCCATCTTCTTCCTGATTATCGGGGTGTAGGCGCTGATGTCTGATCTCAATCACGAAGAATTGGCGATCCATGTGGAGGGGCTGCGCACGCAGTTTGGCCCTGTCGTTGTCCATGACGACCTCGACCTGAAAGTCCGCAAGGGTGAAGTGCTGGGTGTGGTCGGTGGGTCGGGCACGGGTAAATCCGTATTGCTGCGCACGATCATCGGTCTGAACAAAGCTGCTGCCGGAAAAATCACTGTGCTTGGCCAGGTCGCTGGCGAAGGCGGGGGTGAGGCGGAGAGGGCGCTACGCCGCCGATGGGGGGTGCTATTCCAGGACGGCGCGCTTTTCAGCTCGTTGACGGTACGCGAGAATATCGAAGCGCCAATGCGTGAGCATACGGAATTATCCAATGATCTGAGATGTTCTGCAGCGGAGTTAAAGATCGCACTTTCCGGCTTGCCGCCAGACGCTGCAGATAAATATCCGTCAGAGCTTTCAGGCGGTATGCGCAAACGTGCTGGTCTTGCCCGCTCGCTGGCGCTGGACCCGGACATTCTGTTTCTGGATGAACCGACGGCAGGGCTTGATCCTATTGGTGCGGCAAACTTTGATCTGCTGATCCTGGAATTGCAGCGCGCACTCGGCTTGACCGTTGTTATGATCACCCATGACTTGGACTCGCTACACGCGATTTGTGAGCGGGTGGCGGTGTTGATCAATAAGAAAACGCAGATCGATACAATTCCGAACCTGATGAAGATCGATCATCCTTGGATTCAGGAATATTTTGGCGGCCCCCGTGGCCGCGCCGCCGTGGCTTCGGCGGAACGTGCCAATGCAGTAAGCGTTGGCGTGAACGAATGATGGAGGGTTAAGCTTATGGAAACGCGGGCGAATTTTATCGCCGTTGGACTGTTTGTCATTGCGTTTTTCGTCGCGGCGCTGGCCTTCGTTATATGGCTATCGAACTGGCAGGCGGAACGCAGTTACAAGCAATACTGGGTCTACTTCGATGGCTCAGTGAAGGGGCTGCGTGTCGGCAGTTCCGTGACATTCCGCGGCATAACCGTTGGCGAAGTTACGTTTATCGGCTTCCCGCCGGATGGCAATGTTGAGCAAATCTTGGTCAAAACCCGGATTGAATCAACAGCACCTGTTCGCACGGATACCGAAGCGCGCCATGAAATTCAGGGCATTGCCGGCGGTGCGTTGATCATGTTGGACGGTGGTTCAAACACAGCCCTGCCGCTTAAAGCAGCAGCTGGAAAGAAGTACCCAGTCATTCCATCCGCACCGTCGCAGCTCGACCGATTGTTAGAAGGGGCACCAGCCTTGGTGGAACAGGTGCAGGCGCTTGTCGCCCGTGCAACGCAAGTTCTGGGTGATAAGAACCAGGAATCCCTCGCCGGTATTCTCACCAACATCAACACACTGTCGAATACTTTGGCGGAGCGTTCAGAAAGCATCGAATTTATTGTTGAGGATGCGCGTGAGACGCTAGCGGAACTGAAGCGATCTGCTGCTTCCGTCCAGAATATTGGCGCTGCATTGGAAAAAGATATCCCGCCTGCAGTGCGTGAAGCGCGGGGTGCGCTGAAAAATATTCGTAAAGCCAGTGAAGGCGTTGATGGCGCTGTGCGTCAAATCAGGAAAGCCGCAGGCGCGTTCGGTGGCGCGTCCGATCAAGCGTCTGCGTTGCTGCGTGAAAACCGGCCGGCGATCCGGGATTTCACTGGATCAACGCTTTATGATGCGAACGCATTCCTGGCGGATACCCGTGTTCTGGTCGATAACCTAAACCGACTGGTGTCAGATGTCGGGCGTGACCCGGCCCGATTCCTATTTGGAGGACAGCAACGTGGCTATGAAACCCGTTGATCTTATTGGACGGCGTCAAGCGCTGATTGGTCTTGGTGGCGGTGCACTGGTCGCCGGGTGCGATTCTGTGCTCCCGGGTGTTGGTAAGGCACCGCGCCTTTATAACCTGACGCCGAAAAGCACCTTTCCTGAAGGCCTGCCGCCGGTAGATTGGCAATTGCTGGTGGAGACGCCCTATGCGTCGGCTAGCCTCAATACGGCGCGTATCGGTTTGATGCCGGAGCCGACACGGTTCGACTATTATGCGCTGGCTAATTGGACAGACCGTGCGCCGCTGATGGTGCAGGGCTTGGTTGTTGAGTCCTTCGAGAACTCGGGCCGCATTGTCGCCGTTGGTCGTGAAGCTGTTGGTTTGAAGCCAGATTTCGTGCTGAAGATCGAGATCCGTGAGTTTCAAGCCGAAGCTTACCGTGATCCAACGAAGCATCAGCCGAGGGTGGGGCTGAGTGTGAAACTGGTTGAAATGCCAGACCGCTTGATTGTCGCTGCTGCGACCTTCGAGCGTCAGACATCTGCACCGCCTGATGTGATGACGGATATTGTTCAAGCGTGGGATGATGCGCTTGGTGCCGTTTTAAAGCGCTTGGTCAATTGGACGCTGGAAGCGGGCGACGCGGCTTGGAGCGCGCGGACGCGGCCCCGGATTCGCCGCTCGCAACCTCGACGCTTTCGCGGGTAAGCCGCTTCAAGGCCTGCCATTGATCTTGCCGCCATAGCCTGGAACCCTTGCACCCTGAATTCTGGGTGAGGGAGCTGGCGTTTATGGGCATCGCAAAATTACTGATCGCTAATCGGGGTGAAATTGCTATTCGCATTGCGCGGACGGCGGCGGATATGGGCATCGAAACCGTGGTCGTGCATTCCACGGATGACGCAGCCGCACTCCATGTCCGTGCTGGTGACGCTGCAGTGGCGCTGGATGGTGCAGGTCCGGCAGCCTATCTGGACCAGCAGGCGATCATTGCCGCAGCTAAAAGCGCCGGTGCAGATGCTATTCATCCAGGCTACGGCTTTCTTTCAGAGAACGCCGAGTTTGCCGCTGCTGTCGTATCTGCAGGTCTGACATTCGTAGGCCCAAAGGCAGACGCCATCGCCCGCTTTGGTGATAAGGGCGCGGCCCGCACGCTGGCTGAAGCGGCAGGCGTACCAATCGCCCCAGGCCTGCCAGCACCAGTGACAGAAGCGGATGCATTGGCCTTTCTGAATGAGATGGGTCCTGGCGGCGCTATCATGTTGAAGGCGGCAGCAGGCGGCGGCGGGCGTGGGATGCGCCCAGTCAGCAATGCCGCCGACCTGCCTGATGCTTTCGCCCGGTCGCAGGCCGAAGCGGAAGCCGCATTCGGCGATGGCCGTCTCTATGCCGAGAAATTCTTTCAAACTGCGCGCCATATTGAAGTTCAAGTGGCAGGCGATAGTGCCGGGAACGCCGCCCATATCTGGGAGCGAGAGTGCAGTCTGCAACGCCAGCGCCAAAAGATCATTGAAATCGCACCTGCGCCGGCGCTGGCATCTGGTGTTCGCACACGGCTGCTTGATGCAGCAGTCGCCCTCGCAAAAGCCGCAGAGCTGGATAGCCTCTCAACGATTGAATTCTTGGTGGATGCCAAGACTGCAGCGGACGATGACAATGCCGAAATTGCTTTCATTGAAGCCAATGCCCGGCTGCAGGTGGAGCACACTGTTACAGAAGCTGTAACGGGCCTGGATCTCGTAGAAATTCAGCTGCGTTTAGCAGAAGGCGCGAGCCTTGCCGAAGTTGGTTTAAGTGTGCCGCCGCCCGTGCAAGGCATGGCACTGCAAGCCCGCATTAATATGGAAACGATGACTGCATCCGGTGATGCGCGCCCTGCTGGCGGTCGTTTCACAGCGTTCGAGCCGCCAGCAGGGGCGGGGGTCCGGGTGGACCATGCTGGATATGCGGGTCTCTCGCCAAGTCCGCGGTTTGACTCACTGATCGCTAAGATGATCGTCCATGCCCGTTCTGGCGTGTTTGCTGATGTTGCAGCAAAAGCCGCCCGCGCGCTTGCTGGATTCCGGATCGAAGGCGTTCCCACGAATACACGCTTTCTCGAGGCGCTGCTGGCGGACAAAGCCGTCACAACTTGCGCATTCGATACGCGTTTTATTGAAGCGCACGCTGAACGATTGCTTGGTGTGGAACCACCGCCACGGCGGTTTGTTGAGGCTGCGCCTGCAAGCGGCAGCCAAGCCGGACTCGCTGGATCGAAGATTGATGCGTCCGATCCATTGGCAGTCCTGAACTTCGGGAAGCAGGATCAAGCGGCGGAAGCTGCAGCGCCATTGGATGCGCCGGACGGAACCAATGTCCTGGCCGCGCCGATGCAGGGTGCTGTCGTTAGCCTGGCTTTGGCGGCTGGTGAGACTGTCCGGGCAGGCACCACTATCTTGGTGATGGACGCCATGAAGATGCAGCACGATATCCGTGCTGATGTCTCCGGCATCATTCGGGCGTTTGCGGTCAATGAAGGCGATGTGGTGCTGGAAGGGGCACCCTTGGCCTATATCGAACCGGCTGAAGTTACGGCTGATGATGCAGACCAGGGCGAGGCAGTAGACCTGGACGCCATCCGCTCAGACTTGGCTGAAGTGATCGCGCGCCAAGCCAACACACTGGACGAAAACCGCCCGGAGGCTGTCGCCAAGCGCCGGAAAACCAAGCAACGAACGGCCCGGGAGAATATTGAGGATCTGGTTGATCCAGGCTCCTTCACTGAATACGGCTCCCTCGTGGTCGCTGCCCGTCGTGCGCGGATGAGCCGGGAGGAGCTATGGAAGCGGACGCCAGCGGATGGCCTTGTTACGGGCCTCGCGCGCGTGAATGGTGATCTTTTCGGGGATGCCGAGGCCCGCTGCATGGTCATGTCTTATGACTACACAGTGCTGGCTGGGACACAGGGCAAAAAGAACCACGAGAAGAAGGACCGGATGTTTGAGCTGGCGGCGAAATGGCGGCTGCCGACCATTCTATTCGCTGAAGGTGGTGGCGGCCGACCGGGGGATACTGATGTCGTGTTCTCCGCCAACTTAACGACGCCGGCATTCCATCTTTTTGGGAAGCTTTCCGGGTTGGCGCCGATGATCGGCATTGCATCTGGCCGCTGTTTCGCCGGTAACGCCGTGCTGGTCGGTTGTTGCGATGTGATGATTGCGACGGAGAATGCGAATATCGGCATGGGCGGCCCAGCAATGATCGAAGGTGGTGGCCTCGGCGTTTTCCGTCCGGAAGACGTTGGCCCGATGAACGAGCAGACGGCCAACGGGGTCGTTGATATTTTGGTGAAGGATGAAGCTGAAGCCGTTGCCGTCGCTAAAAAATATCTCTCATACTTCCAAGGCCCAGTGCAGGAATGGAAAGCGGCGGACCAGCGAAAGCTCCGTCATATTGTGCCGGAGAACCGGGTCAAGGTTTATGACATCCGGGAGGCGATTGACCTGATCGCGGATGAGGGGTCTGTGCTGGAATTACGCGCAGCCTTTGGGCGCGCAATGATCACAAGCTTCTGCAGAATCGAAGGTCGTCCAGTTGGCCTGATCGCCAACAATCCGATGCATATCGGTGGTGCGATTGACGCTGATGCAGCGGATAAAGCCGCCCGCTTCATGCAACTTTGTGACGCCTATGACATCCCGATGCTGTTCCTCTGCGACACGCCGGGCAACATGGTTGGGCCAGATTACGAGCGTCTGGCGTTGGTGCGCCACTGCTGCAGGCCATTCGTTATCAGCGCGAACATGACAGTGCCGTTGTTCACGGTGGTTCTGCGCAAGGCGTATGGACTTGGCGCGCAGGGCATGGCGGGCGGTGGGTTCCACACGCCAAACTTCGCAGTCGGCTGGCCAACGGCGGAATTTGGTGGCATGGGCCTTGAGGGTGCCGTGAAGCTTGGCTATCGCAACGAGTTAGCTGCAATCGAAGACCCGGAAGAACGGCGCCGCGTTTACGAAGAAAAAGTCGCAGGCATGTATGATCAGGGCAAGGCGCTGACGGCAGCTGAACTTTTTGAGCTCGACAACGTTATTGATCCAGCGGACACGCGCCGTTGGATCATCGAAGGTCTCCGCTCTGCACCGCCCCCCTTGCCACGCGAGGGTAAGAAACATGCCTGGGTCGATACATGGTGAGCCCCGGGCCCGAATGATGTAGGATGCCGGTGTCTGCTTTGCAGGTGCCGAGATGCCTTGGGGGAAAGGGCTGGGTTTGGCGACGGACGTACAAAACGCCGACAGCGAGATCAGACATTTGCGGGAAACCGTGAATGCGTTGAGGGATGCGCTGGAAGCAAAGGATTCTGATGCGCGGCGTATGCGTGATGACGCTTTGGAGATAGCCAAGGCCGAGCAGGATCAGCTTCGCGATACCATCGATGCATTGCGGACGGCGCTTGAGAAATCTGAAACTGAGCGCCATGAAATCGCTGCCGAGGCGCGCCATGCCGCTGAAGGCGAAGTCACCCAGTTAAAGCGCACGATTGACGCGCTTCGCGGCGAAATGGAATCGCTCGCTTCGGACAAAGATGCGGCGCTGATTGCAGCCCAGGATCAGCACCGCAGCGAAATTCGCCAAATGCGTGATACAGTGTCTGCACTTAGAGATAAGCTTGAGGACGCGAACAATGGATGACGTCCGATCACAGCATGCCCAGGGCGCAGATGCCGCTGCTAGCATGCAGCATATGCAGCTGCTGCTGGATGTATCCCGCAATGTCGCAGCGCTCGATTCACTTGACGCGGTGCTCGATGCCCTTGTGGCCGTCGCCGCAGAGCAGACCGACGCTGACCGCGCCACGCTCTATTTGGACGACCCTGAAACAGGTGAGCTTTATTCCCGCATCGCCCAGGGCATTGGCCGCCGGGAAATTCGCTTGGGCCGGCATGAGGGCATCGCAGGCACTGTGTTTAAGGAAGGCCGGGCGCTCATTATTGATGACGCTTATTCCGATGAGCGATTTATGGGCCGGTTCGATTCTGAAACAGGCTTCAAGACGAAAACCATCCTTGCCGCGCCAATCCGCACACCCAAGGGCAAAGTCATTGGCGTTATTCAAGTTCTGAATAAGACGGATGGTATTTTTAGCGACAAAGACCGGGAAACGGTTGAGGCGATAACCGCACAATGCGCAATCACGCTGGAATCATTGCAGCTGATTGAGCGGATGGAGAAGTCCCAGGCGCGGGAAAGCGCCTTTATGAACGTTGTTTCGGATATTACATCCGAGCTTGAGCTGCCCAAGCTTTTGAACAAGGTCATGTCAGAAGCCGCCCGGCTGTTGAATGCCGAACGTTCGACGCTGTTTCTGAATGACGCCAAAACGAATGAGCTTTTCAGCTATGTCGGCGCAGGCCTTGGCCAAACGCAGATCAGGCTGCCGAATTCTGCCGGTATCGCAGGTGCGGTTTTCACGTCCAGCGAGTCCGTGAATATTCCCTACGCCTATGCAGACCTCCGCTTTAATCCATCTTTTGACCGCCAGACCGGGTTCTTCACGCGCTCCATTTTATGTGTGCCTGTCGTCAACAAGTCCGGCACTGTCATTGGCGTTACACAGGCGCTGAATAAAGTCGGTGGACCATTCAGCGATGATGATGAGCATCGCCTGCGCGCATTTACTGCACAGGTCGCAATTGGCCTGGAGAACGCAAAGCTCTTCGATGATGTGCAGGCCATGCGCAACTACAATGAAGCCATGCTGCAATCCATGTCGAACGGCGTGATTACGTTCGATGGTGATGGTGCCACGCGCACCTGCAACGCAGCCGGTGGTCGTATTCTGCGCATTGATCCCGAAGCCGCAGCGGGCCAACCAATGGCCGATGTGTTCGGTGAGGCGAACCAGTGGCTGATCGACCGCGCCCAACGGGTTTGTGAGACAAACGAGCCTGATATCGCCGTGGATGCAGAAATTCAGGCGGAGGGCGAGACAGTCTCTGTCAATGTCACCGTGCTGCCGTTGAGTGCGGGTGAGGAAGAGACTCTCGGCGTTATGGTGATGCTGGAAGACATCTCCAACGAGAAGCGCGTTAAGTCCACATTGTCCCGCTATATGGACCCGGACATTGCGGATCAACTGCTTTCAGGCGAAAGCGGTGAGGCGGCCCTTGGCGGCAAGCAGTCTGTCGCGACAGTACTGTTCTCCGATATTCGCGGGTTCACGACGATCTCTGAGAAATTGGGCGCTGCCGGGACAGTCGCCATGCTCAATGATTATTTTGAACACATGGTCGAATGTATTTCAGACCAGGGCGGCATGCTCGATAAGTTCATTGGGGATGCCATTATGGCCGTCTTTGGCGTGCCTTTGCCCCATGCAGACGATCCAGACCGCGGCGTGCGTGCAGCCATCAACATGCAGAGGGCGCTCCAAGCTTGGAGCCCGACAGATCCGGATGGCAATGAATTCCCGCTGCACATCGGCGTCGGTCTCAATACCGATACGGTGGTTGCGGGCAATATCGGCAGCAAGAAGCGGATGGATTACACGATCATCGGTGATGGCGTGAACTTGGCCGCGCGGCTTGAATCTGCCTGTAAGCAGTATGGTGCGCAGATCCTGCTGTCCGAACTAACGGTCAATAAGCTAAAAGGTGCCTATCGGCTGCGCCAACTCGACTATGTCGTTGTGAAGGGCAAGACAGAGCCTGTGTCGATCTATGAATGTATGGATCACCACACTGAAGAAACTTGCCCAAACTTGATGGATGTCATGGGCTTGTTTGCAGATGGGCTGCAACGGTATCGCGCCCAGGACTTTGTCCGCGCCCGCGAACGGTTTATTGACGTGCAGAAGGCGCGTGCCGATGACGTCCCTGCAGCGACATATATTGAGCGCTGCGATGTCCTGCTGAAAGAACCGCCGCCAGAGGATTGGGATGGCGTTTGGATTATGACCGAGAAATAGACGACCAATGACACACCCGCACCCGATCAACAGCGGCAACGCTATGAAGCTTGGCATCATGGCGTTTAATTGTAGTGGCGGGTCAACGGTGACGACGGCACCTGAAGCCTGGCCAATGACTTGGTCTGATAACGTTAAACTCGCTAAATTGGCGGACGACGCTGGGTTCGAAGCGCTGCTGCCTGTTGGTCGCTGGAAAGGCTATGGCGGGCCATCAAACTTCAATAACTCCACGTTCGAAAGCTTCACCTGGGCTGCTGGCATCGCAGCGGTGACGGAACGGATTGCCGTATGCGCCACGATCCACGCCCCATTGGCGCATCCAGTGATGGCAGCCAAGCAAGCGGCGACGATTGATCATATTTCCGGCGGGCGCTTTGTTCTAAACATCGTCTGCGGCTGGTTTCGCGAAGAGTTCGAGATGTTCGCTGCTGAGTGGCGTGACCATGACCGGCGCTATGAGTACGCCGCTGAATGGTTGGCGTTGGCTCGGCAAGCCTGGACAGAGACTGAACCGTTTGATTTCAACGGTGCGTTCTTTACTGGGAAGGCGATCTGGAGCGAGCCCAAGCCCCTGCAAGGCGGTGAGCTGCAGATTATGAATGCAGGGTCATCGCCTACCGGGCAGCGTTTTTCCGCCGAAAATTGCGACATGAACTTCGTTATGCTGCGCCAGAAAGACGAGGCCAGCGACCGTGCACAGATAGGCGGTTTAAAGACGATGGCCGTGAATGCTGGGCGCAAATCACAGTGCTGGATCCACGGCTATGGTGTGTGCCGTGGAACCCAGGCGGAGGCTGACGCGTATCTTCACCGGTATGTCGAGGACTTTGGCGATGACGAGGCTGTTGGCAATATGCTGTCGATCTTCGGCATGGAGTCAGAGACGCTTGAACCAGCAGTGATGGATGCATTCCGGTTTCACTTTAAGGCCGGGCACGGTGGGTATCCGCTGGTCGGGACGCCGGCGAAGATTGTAGATGATATGGTGCGCCTGCGCGCCATGGGTGTTGATGGCATCTTGCTGTCCTGGCTGGATTATTTGGGGGAAGCCCAACAATGGGTCGACGAAGTGCTGCCGCTTATGGAAGCCGCTGGATTACGCTCGCCGCACTCGCCCTAGCCTTTGCGGCTGGGCCAGCGCTGGCGAAAGAAAAACCCGCGCGCCTTCTGTTTGGCGGTGTGAAATCTGGCAGCGAAGGCACTGCTACACCTGTTGGCGGGTATGCCAAAGGCTGCATTGGTGGTGCTGTTCAGCTTCCAGCGGATGGACCTGGGTATCAGGCCATGCGCCCCAGCCGGAACCGGGCTTGGGGGCACCCAATCCTGAAGACATTCCTGGAAGACTTAGCGCAGACCATGCGCGATGAAGGCTATGCCGGCATGCTTGTGGGTGACATGTCTCAGCCTCGCGGGGGGCCAATGAAGACGGGCCATCGCAGTCATCAAAGCGGCCTTGATGCAGACATCTGGTTTCGCGCCGCACCGGACTACCAGCTTTCCCGGGATGAACGCCAGAAATGGAGCGCGTATTCCGTCGTGGCGAAAGGCTGGCCGCCCCAGGTGAATGAGAAATTCGATGATCGTGTCGCTCGGCTGATCCAACTGGCGGCCTGGGATCATCGTACGGCACGGGTGTTCGTTGCTGCCGTCATCAAGAAAGAACTTTGCGAAATGGCACCACCGGGCAACCGCGCATGGCTTCGGAAAGTGCGGCCCTGGTATGGGCACAAGGACCACTTGCATGTCCGCCTGAAATGCCCGGTTGGCACAATCAGCTGCATTGACCAGAAACCACCTCCACCGGGCGACGGGTGCGGTAAGGCAATGGCGTTTTGGTTCAAGCCAGCACCTAAGCCGGTGAAACCTGTGAAGCCCAAAAAACCGGTCAAGAAAAAGCCACGAAAGGAAGTGATGTTGTCTCATCTTCCTGATGCGTGCACGACGATCTTGAAAGCGCCAGCAGGTTAAGGCGCGCTGCGGTATCTGAACTCGCACTGAAGTGCAGAATGTGATCTAACAACCGCTACCGCTTTGCCGACTAGAATTTTGGAACCGCCGCCGATGCGCCTCAGCCGCTACTTCATGCCGACCCTCAAAGAAACGCCTTCCGAGGCGCAGATCGTTTCACATCGTTTGATGTTGCGCGCCGGCATGGTGCGCCAGGCGACAGCCGGAATCTATTCCTGGTTGCCGCTCGGATTCAAAGTGCTGAAAAAGATCGAACAAATCGTGCGCGAGGAGCAAGATCGCGCAGGCGCTCATGAACTGCTTATGCCGACCATTCAACCAGCAGACCTGTGGCGTGAATCTGGCCGATATGACGATTATGGCAAGGAAATGCTGCGCATCACGGATCGCCATGACCGGGACATGCTGTTTGGCCCGACGAACGAAGAGCTGATCACCGATATCTTCCGGTTCTATGTGAAGAGCTATAAGGATGTTCCGCAGCTTCTCTATCATATCCAGTGGAAGTTCCGGGACGAGGTCCGCCCGCGCTTTGGCGTAATGCGTGGGCGTGAGTTCCTGATGAAGGACGCCTATTCGTTCGACATTGACTACGCAGCCTCGAAGCATTCCTACAACAAGATGTTCTTGGCATATCTCCGCACGTTTGAGCGCATGGGCCTTAAAGCCATCCCA
Source organism: uncultured Alphaproteobacteria bacterium (assembly GCA_938083135.1). GTDB lineage: Bacteria > Pseudomonadota > Alphaproteobacteria > Bin95 > Bin95 > VMCJ01. The sequence continues at coordinate 23,933 of CALLKY010000019.1, forward strand.
ATGCGCGCGGATACCGGGCCCATCGGCGGCGACCTTAGCCATGAGTTCATCATTCTGGCGGAAACGGGCGAGAGTCAGGTGTTCTGCGATAAGCAGTGGATGGAAATTGATCTGGCTGGCGACAATGTGGATTACGACAGCGATCTCGACCCACGCGTTACCGAACTGACCAACATCTATGCCGCGACGGATGAAATGCATGATCCCGCTGCCTGCCCCGTGGGCGAGGCGGACTTGATCACCGCGCGTGGGATTGAAGTTGGCCATATCTTCAACTTCGGCACCAAATATTCGGCCGCTATGAAGGCAGAAGTACAGACACCCGATAGCAGCCAAGTGCCTGTGATGATGGGGTCTTATGGCATTGGCGTTTCGCGCTTGGTTGGCGGCATTATTGAAGCCAGCCATGACGATGCGGGGATTGTTTGGCCGGACCAGGTGGCACCCTTTGGCGCTGCGGTCATCAATCTGCGTCAAGGCGATGACAAAACGGATGCGGCTTGTGAGGATGCCTACGCCAAGCTTAAAGCCGCTGGTGTCGACCCGCTTTATGACGACCGGAACGAACGCGCCGGGGGCAAGTTCGCCGATATGGACCTAATTGGCCTGCCTTGGCAGCTCATCATCGGCCCACGCGGCGTCGCCAATGGCGTCGTAGAGCTGAAACGTCGTGCGACAGGCGAGCGTCAGGAGTTGAGCCTGGACGCCGCCTTGCAGCAGATCATCGGCTAAGGACGAAGCGCTCCCATGTTCTCCCCTTTCGAACGGATGATCGCCAGGCGATATCTCCGCGCCCGTGGCCAGGAGAGTTTTATCTCCGTGGTGGTGTGGTTTTCGCTGATCGGCATCGCCATCGGCGTCGCAACGCTCATCGTTGTCATGTCTGTGATGAATGGGTTTCGGGAGCAATTGCTGGACCGTATTCTAGGATTGAATGGCCATATTCAGGTCGTTGGCATTGGCGAGCCGATTTATGATTATGACGCCATGACCCTAAAAATTTCAGGCATTGAGGGCGTGTTGCGGGCTGCCCCAGTCGTCGAAGGTCAAAGCATGGCAACCAATGGCGGACGAGCCTACGGTGCTGTCACGCGGGGCATGGAGCTTGAAGGCTTGAAGAGCCTAACCGCGCTGGCCAATGGCATTGTCGCTGGCAAGCTGGATGATTTTGACGGCCGTGGCGTTGCGGTTATCGGTAGGCGGTTGGCCGAAAAATTGCGTATCGGCATCGGCGATAAGTTGACGCTGATTTCGCCAGCGCGCGGGTCAACGCCCTTTGGTGCAGCCCCGTTACAGAAGGCTTTCCGCGTGGTCGCACTGTTTGATGTCGGTATGTACGAATACGACTCAAGCTTCGTCTATATCCCGAACCGGGATGCGCGCGCGCTGTTCAAAACCGGCGAAGGTGTCAGCCTGATTGAGGTTATGGTCACAGACCCCGAAAACCTCGAAACCCATAAAGACCGCATCCGTGAGGTGGCCCGGCATCAGGCTAGAGTGATCGATTGGCGCTATACCAATGGCGCTTTCGTGAATGCGCTCAATGTTGAGCGGAACGTCATGTTCCTAATCCTGACGCTGATCATTCTGGTGGCGGCCTTCAACATCGTTTCCAGCCTGATCATGCTCGTGAAAGACAAGACCCGTGATATTGCGGTGATGCGGGCTATGGGGGCCACGCGCGGCATGATCATGCGGGTGTTCGTGTTCACGGGCACCGCCATCGGCGTTATCGGAACGCTGGCTGGCTTTGGGCTGGGCATGGCATTTGTGCTGAACATCAACGCTATCAAGCGCGGCCTTGAGAGTCTAACGGGGACGGAATTGTTCTCAGCGGAGATTTTCTTCCTCTCCAAACTTCCGGCGAAGGTCGATAGTTTTGAGGTGGGGATGGTCGTCGTCATGGCGTTGGTGCTGTCATTCCTCGCCAGTCTTTATCCCGCATGGCGCGCCGCACAGGCCGAGCCCGCGTCCGCATTGAGGTACGAATGACCGCCGCACTCGAACTCAAGGACGTTACGAAAGCTTACCGACAGGGTGATAACCGCCTGGAGGTTTTGCGCGGCGTAAACTTGGTGATCCAACCGGGCGAAGTAATCGCTCTTGTGGCCCCTAGCGGCGCAGGGAAAACGACGCTTCTGCAGATCGCTGGCCTGTTGGACAGGCCGGATTCAGGGGATGTGCTGCTTGGCGGCGACGCAGTTGGCAAGCTTGATGACGCAAGCCGAAGTCGCAAACGCCGCGGCTCACTGGGATTTATCTTCCAGTTCCATCACCTGCTGCCGGAATTCACCGCACTTGAAAACGTTATCGTGCCGCAAACGATCGCCGGACTTTCCAAAGGCGAGGCGAAATCACGAGGGCAGGAATTGCTGGCCATGCTTGGCCTGGCAGACCGCATGAGCCACAAACCATCCGCACTTTCCGGCGGCGAACAGCAACGGGTTGCGATTGCCCGCGCATTGGCGAATGCGCCGAAGGTGGTGCTGGCGGATGAGCCGACTGGAAACCTCGATCACGCAACCGCTATCGCCGTGACGGAGCGGTTACTGCAATTATCGCACGGCGCTGGGGTTGGCATGCTTGTCGCCACCCATAATCCCGAACTGGCCGGAATGATGGACAGGACCGTGCGGATGGAAGACGGCATTCTCGTCAACGGGTAGGCGCTGAATAGTTCCATAGAATTACAGAAATTTTACTGGGAACAGTATGGCTTTCTGACCGTTGCCTCCACATCACCCAAACCCGATGGAGGTAGCGATGAACGCGGACGAACTCAAAGGCCAGTGGAAGCAGCTCAAAGGCAAGGCCAAAGAGAAATGGGGCGAAATTACCGACGATGAACTTGATCAGATCGAAGGCCGCCGCGACCAGTTGGTCGGCAAAATCCAAGAACGCTACGGCAAATCGAAAGAAGAAGCCGAGCGCGAAGTCGACAGCCTAAGCTAAGCTGAATGGCTCAATCTGAACTTCACGGGGAGCTGGCGCGCGTTACGCGGGTCGGCTCTCCAGCGCTTTAATAAAGCCGACAACGCCGACTGCAGCTGTCCATACAGCCGCTATGGCAAGTGGAATGTAGCCAATCAAGATCAGTGTGAGCGGTACGCCGATGCAGGTGAGCACCAACCAAATCCAAAACATGCGGATCACGGCACTGTAATGGCTTTGCCAGAGCGGCGGGGCATCACCGCGTTTTGCATATGCGATCACGACGGCGACGATCCCAAATATGAACGTAAATATCCCGGCTAGCAGAAATCCCCACGCTAATAGGACGACCATCCGCTCGTCATCATTAGCAATAGGTGCAGGGGAGGGCGGCGCGCGCCAAGCTTGGCCGCCACCCTGATTGCCGTCTGAAAGCCGGGGATCATTAATCGTTTAATACCTACTTGTTCCAAATATCTTCCCACCAAGGCTTTGGCTTACCGACATCCGCCAGGCGGGGCTGTTTTTGACGGATATCGTCAATCTTCCAGCCTGTCAGGTTCGCCAGTGTTTGGGATTCCTTTTCCCACCGGTCAACCAATTGGCGGCGGTAGTTGGTCGCTGCCTCGCACTGATCCTTGCCCAACCAAGCGTGGCGCAGCACATACCGGCCTTGGAAGTTAGATGTGTTGTTTGTCTCCTTGAACATCAAGTCATCCGGGTGCGTTTCACCGGAATACCGAAGATGCAAGCGGGTGACATACACATCCACCGGGCCAGAAGGTGGGCGTGGCATGATGCGTTGACCTGGGATCGGGCGCGGTTGCGGGCGCACACCGCCGCCGTCTGGCTGCACCCACCAAGCGCCAAGCTTGCGGAGTTCTGCGCGACTTAATGGATCAGCAGCGCAGGGGTCACACCAGCTCATGTTCCAGGCGTACTCGAGGAAGGCAACACCAGGCTCATTCGCCGCCTGTCGCTTAAACATATCCCGATAGAAGTCATCGAATTCGGATTTCACATGGACTGGAATATCCATGCCCGTTGGCATCTCGACCGTTCGATAGTTTTCGGTCTCAACCCGGCCATTGCGGGTTAGCGTGAAGACAAACAGTTCCTGCTCACCACGCGCGTTTAGCATGCCAAGGCGAATTGGCAGCATGAACATCTTGCTTTCAAACGCGATCTGCAGTGGGCGGAGATATGTGGCATTCCGCTTTGCGTGGGCTTTCAAGTTCACCTTAGCGACGAAGAACTTCATGCCCTGCTTCAAATATCCGCTCAGTGTGCTCTCTGCACCTTTGGGCAAGGTGTAGCCGTTTTCGGTCAGGAACGTGGTTAGACCATCTGATTGTTCAGCGGACAAAATCTGGATGTCATATTCACCGACGCTGTATTCAGCTTCAATCTTCACACCAAGTGCGGTAGCCCGTGACTTTACGCTTTCGGCAGCCGTTGGAGCTGCTGAATCTAGCACCATGCCCCGCCGTGCCATCATCCGAAGCTGGCAGGGATTGCCGTCGAAGTACTCAACTAACCGGGGTGCGGTATAAGCATCCAGGTGGTCAATCAGTGCGGGCTCAGCCACATTGACCTGGGTTTCTTGCAGCACCACAGGTGTGGGAATGACGATGGCAAATTCCGTCGGGTCACCCTGATAATCATTGGCCATGGTGATGACCGTTCGGTCCTCAGATCGTGCAATGGCGACCTTGGACGCCTCATTAAACAGGCTGGAGCCCGCCTTCGCGACGTAGAAGCCGCAGAACGCCGCTGCATGTCCGCTCCACCCCATCGCCAGCAGCGCTGCGGCCGCCATCATTGTCTTCCGCATGATCTATTCCTCACCCCGTATGCTCATTCACTGGCACCCATCATAGGACAGATTAAGGCACGGGTGCGCGTCGATCATGACCGAATTGCGGCGTCAATCTCATCGTTTATCGCCATTGCGGCGGCGCGCGGGTCCGCCGCTTGCAGAATGGGCCTGCCGATGACGAGCAAATCAGCGCCGTCTTGAATGGCCTTAGCAGGTGTGGCGACGCGCTTTTGGTCCTGGACATCGCCACCAGCAGGGCGAATGCCAGGTGTTACGAGAAAGGCACCGGGTGCGAGCAATTCTCTAAGCATTTTTGCTTCTTGCGCCGAGGCAACGACACCATCTGCCCCTGCAGCAATCGCTGTCTGCGCACGAGCACGGACCAGGGCTGGCACGCCATCCCGCCAGCCTTCGGCTTCCAGATCCTCTGCGTCCAGCGATGTTAGCACCGTGACGCCGACGACCTTCATATCGGACCCTGCCTTGACGGAAGCAGCAGCGCGCACAACCGGTGCCACGGCATGGACGGTCACCAAATCTGCGCCAGCCCGCAGCGCACCCGAAACCGCATTGGCAACGGTTTGGTCGATGTCATGGAATTTATAATCCAGGAAGACCTTCTTGCCTGCAGCCTTCAAATCTCGAACCAACGCCTCACCGCCTTGCAACGCTAAGGCGGAGCCGACCTTATGCCACATAACAGCGTCGCCAACGGTTTCAGCCATTGCGCGCGCGCTATCAGCATCAGCGGTGTCGAGGGCTAGACAGAGATGATCACGAGGGTCGGCCATGGTGGCGCTCCTTAATGTAGTGTCTGCAACTGAATAGGTTTGAATTGAGGCGGATTGGTAAATGAGAAAGATTGGTCCGGCTACCCTAGTGGTCTGTGGATAGCTAGAAACAAAGCAGCGAACCTATTCCAACATTGATTGAAAATGGACCCTGCTGTATATTCAATGCATCTACATAAGAGTTAGAGAAAATGGACTTCCTCTGGAGCTCGGAGAAGGATGCCTTGCTAAGGCAGCAGCGCGGTTTTGGCTTTATGGATGTTGTTGTTGCCATTGAGAATGGAGGGCTATTGGCTGATTGGCCAAACCTTCGCCCGGGGTATGAGCATCAAGGTCAATTCATCGTAGCGATGGGCGATGTTGTATTGGTCGTCCCATATGTACAGGACGGCGAAGACCTATTTCTGAAAACGGCATTCCCGAGCCGGGTCGCTCGACGAAAATATCTTGGAGGCTGAACATGGACGGTCGTGAAACTAGGGAGAACCCAGCATATATCGATGATGATGAGCGGGAGAGCGTGGAAGCGTTTGAAGCTAGCTTGGAATCAGGGGCTTTCAAATCAACGCTGACGGAAGACCGAAAACGAGAACTGGAATCGGCTGCACGACGTACGCTCAACCCAATCAAAAAGCAGATTTCAGCGCGCCTGTTTGAGCATGATATCATCAAGCTGAAAGCGCGCGCGGCTGAGCTTGGAATTCCTTATCAGACGCTTCTTACATCTATCGTGCATCAATATGTTGAAGGGCGGCTGGTTGAAAAGAAAATCTAGAGGCCGCCGCACTTTGCAATCCGGCGCGCGCGGAATATGGTGCGCGAAATTGTTTTCATGATCTGAGGCTTTGATCCATGCCAGCTTATCGTTCACGCACCTCCACCCACGGCCGTAACATGGCTGGTGCCCGCGCACTTTGGCGCGCTACAGGCATGACGGATGGGCAGTTTGGCAAGCCGATTATCGCCATCGCCAACTCCTTCACACAGTTCGTGCCAGGCCATGTGCACTTGAAGGATATGGGCCAGCTGGTCGCGAAGGAAATTGAAGAAGCAGGCGGCGTCGCCAAGGAATTCAATACGATTGCAGTCGATGATGGCATCGCCATGGGCCATGACGGAATGCTGTATTCGCTGCCCTCCCGTGAGGTGATCGCTGACGCCATTGAATATATGTGCAACGCCCATTGTGCAGATGCGGTCGTTTGCATTTCTAACTGCGATAAAATTACGCCAGGCATGTTGATGGCGGCGATGCGCCTGAACATTCCAGCGATCTTCGTTTCTGGCGGCCCGATGGAGGCCGGCAAGGTTATCCTTGATGGCAAGGAACGGAAGGTCGATCTGATCGACGCCATGATGAACGCTGTGAACCCAGATGTGTCTGAGGAAGACAGCGAAAAGACGGAGCGTTCCGCCTGCCCAACATGCGGTTCTTGCTCTGGCATGTTCACCGCCAATTCCATGAACTGCCTTGCCGAAGCGCTTGGTTTGGCGCTGCCGGGCAATGGCTCCATGCTGGCCACCCATGCCTATCGTGAGGACCTGTTTAAGCGCGCTGGGCGTCGGATCGTCAGTCTCGCCAAGCGGTATTATGAGCAGGATGACGAAACCGCCACACCGCGCGGCATTGCTGATTTCAGAAGCTTTGAGAACGCGATGATCGTGGATATTGCCATGGGTGGATCCACCAACACCATCCTCCATCTGCTCGCCATGGCGCGGGAAGGCGAGGTGCCGTTCACGATGAAAGATATCGACCGCTTGAGCCGCGGCGTCCCACATCTATCCAAGCTGGCACCGTCCACCAGCATTTATCACATGGAAGACGTGCATCGCGCAGGCGGCATCATGCGCATCATGGGGGAGCTTGACCGGCTTGGCCTGATCCACCGTGACCGCCCGACTGTCCACGCAGCCACCATGGGCGAAGCGCTGGATAAGTGGGACATCATGCGCGATCCGTCTGAGGACGTAGAGACGTTCTATAAAGCGGCTCCCGGCGGCGTGCGCACCGTTCATGCATTCTCTTCCAGCAATCTCTGGAAAGAGCTTGATAAGGACCAGGCAGATGGCTGCGTCCGCTCTGGTGAGCATGCCTATTCCCAAGATGGCGGTTTGGCCGTGCTTTACGGCAACATCGCGAAAGATGGCTGCATCGTGAAAACGGCAGGTGTGCCCGCAGAATGCCTCGTGTTCTCTGGTCCAGCCAAGATATTCGAAAGCCAGGACAGCGCCGTTAAAGGCATTCTCAGCAAAGAGGTGAAAGCAGGCGACGTTGTTGTCGTGCGGTATGAAGGCCCACGCGGTGGTCCCGGTATGCAGGAAATGCTGTATCCAACCAGCTATATCAAAGCCGTTGGCTTGGGTGCCGCATGCGCGCTCATCACCGATGGCCGCTTCTCTGGCGGTTCCTCCGGGCTTTCCATCGGCCATATCTCACCGGAAGCAGCACTTGGCGGTGAAATTGGCTTGGTTGAGGACGGCGACACAATCCAAATCAACATCGCGGATCGCTCAATCCATTGGGCCGTCAGCGATGAAGAAATCGCCAAACGCCGTGCCGCTATGGAAGCCAAAGGCGACGCCGCCTGGAAGCCAACAGAAGTCCGCGAGCGCAAAGTGACAGCCGCCCTAAAACTCTACGCCGCCTTCGCCCGCTCTGCCTCAGAAGGTGCAGCACGGGACATTGATGCGCTGATGAAGAGCTGATGTTGCTGAACTAAAGTAGCCTAGCTGGCGCTGTACAATTGAGAGAATGCGATTGCGTCGTAAGACGCTAACGCCTCTCCCTTTTGGGAGAGAGGCGATGCTCTCAGGTGCCGAGTTTTAGCGGATCAACGAATATTTAGTTTAAGCCGTCGCCGCCCAAGCCGCTTTCATCGCAGGGCGGGCGTTTAGGCGTTCTATGTAGGCTTCGACGTTTGGTTTGTCGGAGACATCGGCACCCAGGCGGCGGGCTACGGTGCAGGCGTGGCCGGTCATGATGTCAGCGCCCGAGAAATCACCGGCCAGGAATTCGCGGCCTTCCATGTGGGTGTTTACGGCAGAGAGCATCTGGCCGAGCAGCTTGGTCGCGCGGTTGACGTTGACGTCATTGCGGCGGTCTGGCGGCAGCAGGATGGTTTCGACGACGATGATGTTCACCGGCGGCATGATCATGCCTTCCGCGTAGTGCAGCCACTGCAGGTATCCGGCGAAATTGGCTGAATCTGGCGTTGGGCGCATCCGGCCTTCGCCATATTTCGACAGTACATATTCAACGATGGCACCAGATTCCAGGATCGTCACATCACCATCTTCCAGTGCCGGCACCCGGCCCATGGGATGGATTTTGCGGTATTCCGGCGACCGCATTTCGGGATCGCCAAGCTTGTGGAATTGGATGTCGTACGGCAGGCCCAATTCTTCGAACAGCCACACAGTGCGGACAGAGCGGGTGTTGGGCGCGTGGTGAATTTTCATGGTCATGTGTCAGGCCTTAGTTAGCGGAAATGGCTGGAAGGTTGAATTTCTGGGCAAGGGAGCCGAGCGCATCCCAAGTTTTGTCCTCAATCTGGATACCGCTCGCGAGGCGGGCTTGTTGGCGGTTATGCTCAATCTCGCCTGGATATAGCACTTCATCGAAGCCATCAGCAGTCGGTGTAGATTTAAGATATTCGGCGAAATCGCGGACGTCTTGCTTGAATGTCGCCAATGGGCGGAAGGCCTCCACCTTGAAGCAAGCAATGAAGCAGCCGTCATTGTGGCGGCCAGTCGGCTCCACCCCGAAGCCGAGGCCAGTCAGCACCGCTGACAGCACTTCGACCATGGAGGAGAGCGCATAGCCCTTGAACCCGACATTGCCGCCAAGCGGTAACAGGGCGCCGCCCTTACCAAGGACTCCGGGATCGTCAGTCGGTTGGCCATCTGCGCCGATTAACCAGCCTTCGGGCACGGTTTCGCCGCGGGCTTGGGCGAGTTTGATCTTGCCTGCTGCTGCGGCTGCCGTTGAAAGATCGAAGAAGAAGGGGCCGTCGAGGTCAGACGGGACAGCGATGGAGATGGGATTTGTGCCAAGCCGGGCTTCGCGGCCGCCAAAAGGGGCGACCTGTTTCGGCGCGCGGCCAGAATCGGCTGTCATGATACCGATCATGCCCGCTTCTGCCGCCATCAGCGGATAGGCTGCGACCCGGCCAACATGGCCTTGCTTGTAGATTGTGGTTGCGGCGACGTTTTGGGTCTTCGCCTTTTCGATCGTCATGGCCATAGCGCGCTCGGTCTGCACGTAGCCGAAGCCCCAATTGCCATCGACGACTGTTGTCGTGCCCGATTCCTGCACGATATCGAACGCTGCACCGGGCACGATGTGCCCTTTTTCAATGCGGTCAATATATGTGGGAATTTGGATGATGCCGTGGCTGTCGTGCCCGGCCAGGTTAGCGCCAACGCAATGCCGAGCGACAGTTTCCGCCTCGCTCCTAGGGGCGCCAGCGCCCTCTAAAAGATCGGCGGCGATGGCGCGGAGGCGCTCTGCGGAAACTGTCGGCATGGGCTTATTTTACCTTAGCTGGCGCCTTTGGTTTGCGGGCGCGTTTGGGTGGCGGCTTCTTGGCGGGCTTTTTCTCGATGCCCGGGAACTTAAAGCCTAGCGCCTTGCCGCCCTTCTGGACAACCACTTCAACTGCACCACCATTAGCGAGCTTACCGAAGAGAAGTTCCTCCGCCAGCGGCTTCTTAATGTGCTCCTGAATGACACGGGTGAGCGGCCTGGCACCATATTCAGGGCTATAGCCCTTCTTACCGAGCCATTTGCGGGCTGGGCCTGACAGTTCGATAGAAACGGCGCGTTCAGCCAACTGGCCTTCAAGCTCCGCAATGAACTTATCGACAACGCGGTCAATCACTTCAACAGGCAGCGCCTTGAAGGAGATCGTCGCATCCAACCGATTCCGGAATTCCGGGGTGAACATACGGTTGATCGCTTCGGTATCGTCACCTTCTCGCACGCTACGGCCAAAGCCCATGGCGGGTTTTGCCAGGTCTGCCGCACCTGCGTTGGTCGTCATGATCAGCACGACATTACGGAAATCGATCTGTTTGCCGTTATGATCCGTCAGCTTGCCGTGATCCATGATCTGCAGCAGCACGTTGTAGACATCCGGATGCGCTTTTTCGATCTCATCCAGCAGCAGCACCACATGTGGGTTCTTATCAACCGCATCGGTCAACATGCCGCCCTGATCAAAGCCGACATAGCCCGGCGGTGCGCCAATCAGGCGGGATACGGAGTGACGCTCCATATATTCCGACATATCGAAGCGTACGAGCTCAACACCCATGACATTGGCCAATTGCTTGGCCGCTTCCGTCTTGCCGACACCGGTAGGACCAGCAAACAGGTAGGAGCCAATTGGCTTCTCTGGCTGGCGCAGGCCAGCGCGGGCAAGTTTGACGGCGCTCGCAAGGGCGTCCAGCGCCTGATCTTGGCCGAATACCGTGCTTTTCAGCTGCTCTTCCAGATTGGCCAGAACGGTCTTGTCGTCTTTGCTGACGGATTTCGCTGGAATGCGCGCAATTTTCGCGACGATATCCTCGACGTCCTTCACTGTGATGGTTTTCTTGCGCTTAGCTTCTGGCAAGAGCATCTGCGCGGCGCCGACTTCGTCAATCACATCAATTGCCTTGTCCGGCAGCTTCCGGTCATTGATGTATCTGGCCGAAAGCTCGACCGCTGATTTGATCGCGTCCCGGGTGTAGCGGACTTTATGATGCTCTTCGTAAACCGGCTTAAGGCCCAGCATGATCTTGATGGCGTCCGGCACAGAAGGCTCGTTCACATCGATCTTCTGGAAACGGCGCACCAGGGCGCGGTCCTTCTCGAAGTAAGAGCGATATTCCTTGTAGGTCGTGGACCCAATGCAGCGGAGCGTGCCCGAGGCAAGCGCTGGCTTGAGAAGATTGGAGGCGTCCATGGACCCGCCGGATGTAGCACCAGCACCGATGACCGTGTGGATTTCATCGATGAACAGGATTGCACCGGGGCGTTCTTCGAGCTCTTTAAGGACAGCTTTGATCCGCTCCTCAAAGTCACCGCGATAGCGGGTACCCGCCAGCAACGCGCCCAAATCGAGCGAGTAGATGGTGCAGTGCGCCAATACTTCCGGCGTATCCCCTTCAAGGATACGGCGTGCGAGACCTTCTGCGATGGCAGTTTTACCAACGCCAGGGTCGCCAACCAGCAGGGGATTATTCTTGGTGCGGCGGCATAGAATTTGAATGACGCGCTCAAGCTCTGGGCCACGGCCAATCAGCGGGTCGATCTTGCCGTCAGCCGCTTTTTCATTGAGGTCAACGCAATAGGCTTCCAGCGCTTCGGCTTCGACCTTTTCGTCCTCTGGCTCGTCGCCGCCATTACCGCCGCCGTTGGGTTCTGAAGCCCGACGGGATCCTTCGCCATTTGGGCGACGGCGTTCGCTGCGGCCAGGGGCTTTGGCGACGCCGTGGGAGATGTACTGAACCGCGTCCAGCCGTGTCATTTCCTGCAGGTGGAGGAAATATACAGCATGGCTTTCCCGTTCGGAGAAGATGGCGACCAGAACATTGGCGCCGTTCACTTCTTCCCGGCCCGATGACTGCACGTGGATCGCGGCACGCTGGAGAACACGCTGGAATCCGGCCGTTGGTTTCGGGTCTGGCGCGTCGGCGTCATCATAATCAACGGTTTCGAATTCGCTCTCGACATACTCCGCTACATCCGCGCGGAGTTTCTTTACATCGACGGCGCAGGCGCGGAGAACAGCAATGGCGTCGCTATCATCTCCAAGCGCTAGGAGCAGATGCTCCAGCGTTGCGTATTCGTGGTTTCGCTCCCGCGCATAGCCGATGGCGCGGTGCAGGGTTTCTTCCAATGTGCGCGACAGCATAGGCACGGGCGCTCCTGGGTTTCGTTAATCTTTTTCCAGCGTCAGCTGGAGAGGGTGTTCGTTCCGACGGGCGAATTCAACGACTTCGGTCACCTTTGTTTCAGCGATCTCATAGGTATAGACGCCACAGATGCCGATGCCGCGCCGGTGGACATGCAGCATGACCTGGGTTGCCTCTTCCCGCGTTTTACGGAAGTGGGATTCCAGCACATGCACCACGAATTCCATGGGCGTGTAGTCATCATTCAGCATCAGCACTTTGTACATCGCCGGCTTTTTCGTGGCCGGTTTGGTGCGGACGGTGACGCCGGTATCAGAACCGCCGTCGCCAGATTTGTCATTGTCGTCGCTCATGAAGTCCACGCGATCATTTCGGTCTCTCACCGTCAGTATACGACATTCCGGATAGAATATGGCGGCCTTGCGGCAAAGGGAAAGGGGCACCCGGCTGCCGCACGACGGATTGTTTAGAAAACTTGCCAATTCCAGGCGCATTGTAGCGGTTGAACTCAGCCGATGGGTAAATGTCCATATTCTTTCACCGGCATTGATTGGGCCCGATTCTGATCGCAATTTCCTTAGCGAAGATACCGTAAAATAAGGAAACTTCTCGTGACAGATCAATGGAAGCATGGCGGCGTTCAGGTCATTCCAGGCGATGAGCTCGATACCAACACACCGCAAACCCCTGGCATGAACCGCGCCGCCGCAATCAATTTCGCACGGGCCGGGGCGAAGCAATTATGGGCGGGGACGGTTCACATCCATGCTGATGCCAAGACTGGCGTCCACCACCACGGCGCGCTTGAGAGCGTGATTTATGTGTTGAAAGGCAAGGCCCGCATGCGTTGGGGTGAGAAGTTGGAATATGTGGCTGAAGCGGGTCCGGGGGATTTTATTTTCGTACCGCCCTATGTGCCGCACCAAGAAATCAACGCATCAGCGGATGAAGTGCTGGAATGCGTGCTTGTTCGCAGCGACCAAGAATCAGTCGTCGTGAACCTGGATGTTGAGCCGATTGAGAAACCAGAATCCGTCAAATGGATAGATCCGATCTATCGGGACTGACCGGCGCTCGATTAAGCGTCAGTACGCGCCAGCGCATCTTCCAGCAGGGCACGCCTGTCCACCTTGTTTGTGCTGGCAAGCGGCAATGCTTCTAGGAAGAAGATGCGGCGTGGGTGGGCATAGGCGGGGCCATTGGCGAGGGTGAATTGCTTCAGGTCATCCTCGCTAACCGCCGCGCCGTCTGCCAACACCACGAATGCCACTGGAACTTCGCCCTTAACCGCATGCGGGATAGGCACCACGGCGCTCTGCAGAACATCGCCGTGTTTTTCCAGAACGGCTTCAACTTCAGCCGGATAAATGTTCTCGCCGCCGGAGTTAAACATATCGTCGGCGCGGCTGACGAACCAGTAGAAACCTTGGGCATCCCGGCGGAGCACGTCGCCGGTACGGAACCAGCCATCGCCGGGCAGCTTCGCCGCCGTGGCTTCTGGTAGATTGTGGTAGGCCAGCAGGACACCAGGGTTTCGCACCCAAAGCTCGCCAGCCATTTCGCCGCCAGGGTCAGCCGGATTGTCTTCATCCATGACGAGCTTCACTTCGCCGCCAGGCAGGGGGTAGCCGCAAGAGCCGAGCGGGCGGGGAATGCCATCTGGATGTGCGCCGAACATCCGGGGGCCAGCTTCCGTCACGCCATATTGGATCATGATGCGAGGATTGTTGAAGACCTGTTTCACTTGCGCCAGCAGCAGTTCGGACGCTGGCGCAGAACCCATGGACACTTCAGTCACCGATGAGAGATCCGTTGTGGCGAGCGTTTCCTGCTCCAGCATCAACATGGCGACCATCGCTGGGACACCGGATACGGTTGTCGGACGATAGTCTTCAATGGCTTTCAGGTAGGTCTTGGCGTTGAAACGGGGCATCAACACGATGCGTGCGCCAGTGTAAAATGCGCTCTTCGTCACCATCAGCGCGTTCTTGTGGTAGAGCGGTGCGGCGATGAGGTAGGCCCCATCCGGTCGCATCCAATCCGCCGTGGAAGGTCCCCACATTTGGCCGGTATGGCTCAACAGGACACCTTTTGGCTTGCCGGTTGAGCCTGACGTATAGGGCTGAAGGGCGGGCATGTCCGGCGTGGTTTCGATGGCTTCAAACGGCCCAAAATCAAGAAAGTCTTGGAATTCCGTGTCGAACGAAATATTCGGCAAGTCCGCTGGTGCTAAGTCGGCAAAGGCGTCCTCCACAAATGCCAGCTTGCAGCCTGCATCACCAAGCACATAAGCGACCATCTCGACAGATAATTTGATGTTAATCGGGGCAGGAATTACGCCAGCGCGCATCGCACCAAAGAAGACTGCCAAATATTCAACACGGTTCAACGCAAGGATGCCCACGCGATCACCCGCAACCAAGCCGCGTGAAACCAAGCCACGCGCTACGGCATCAGCCATATCGCTCAACTGTTCATAGGTGATGCTAAGGGGTGCCTTGGGGTCTTTAAGATCAACAATAGCCGGGCGGTCATGCCCAACATGGCGCTGAAAGATGCAGCCTAAATTGGTCTTACTCATATCAATCCTGAATGTCAGCTAGGGCAATTCCCGACCAATCTGAACCAGATTAGTCGGGATAAATTGCCCGCAATCAATGTGATAGAGCGCCGGGCTGCGTGGCCAAGCGACGCACGGCGCTCTAGTACTGAAACAGAAAGCATTGTTTCAAATCAATTTTAGGCCACTTGGGCATTTCAAAGCAATGACGGTGCTGTTGCAGGTAAACGAATAAGCAATTCGTCCATCTCTGCCGTTATGACGATCTGACAGCCTAAGCGCGATGTCTCACCGGCACCTGGTGCTAGATCAAGGATCGACTCCTCTTCTTCGCTGGGCTGGGGGAGGGCGTCGAAGGCATTCTCCTCCAAGATGACATGGCAGGTGGAGCATGCCATCGCGCCCTCACAGTCGCCTTCAATGCCTGCGTCTAAGCGCCATGCAAGTGCAAGGATCGATTCGCCAATATGCGCCTCGGCATCCATGCGGCGTCCGTCTGCATATATGAATGTTACCTTTGGCATCGGTCTATTCCGCTGCTGCATTGATACGGGCGATATCTGCTGCTGCTCTTGCCAATAGCTCCGCCGCGCGCACAGCTTCGGCCTCCGTCGTTTGCCGCCCGAAGGCGATGCGGACGGATCGTGCGGCGTCTATTGGAGAGAGGCCGATTGCTTTTAGGACGTAGGATGGCTCGACAGATGCGGACGAGCAGGCGGAGCCCGTGGAGATCGCCACATCAGGTGCTGCATTGATGAGCGGCAACGCATCTGCGCCGTCGAACTGCAGGTTCAGGTTGCCAGTTGTGCGTCGTTCCATACTTGCGTTGATCGTATAGCGCGCGCCGGCCTTATTGAGTGCCGATAGAAAGCTTGAGCGGATGCGGGCCAGCCGCTCGGCCTCCGCAGCCATCTCCGCTTTTGCCAATACTGCGGCCTTGCCAAATCCAACGCATAAAGGTGCCGGCAATGTGCCAGACCGGAACCCGCGTTCTTGCCCGCCGCCATGGATTAGCGGCAGTACCCGGGCCCGTGGGCGACGACGAATGTAGAGCGCGCCAATACCTTTAGGGCCGTACATCTTGTGCGCAGAGATGCTGAGTAGGTCGATATCTGTTGTGGACATATCCAGTGGGATTTTGCCAGTCGCCTGGGCTGCATCAACATGCAAGAGCGCGCCTGCCGCGCGGGTCAGCCGCGCGGCCTCGGCGATTGGCTGGATGGTCCCGATTTCGTTATTCACTGCCATGAGAGAAACAAGCGTTGTCGGTGCCTGCAGCTTTTCTTCCAACAGATCTAGGTCGATCAGGCCATCTGGCTGAACAGGCAAAACTTCGGTCTCAAAACCTTCCTCAGCCAATGCTGCGACGGAGGCGAGGACGCATTTATGTTCGGTCGCGAATGTGAGCACACGGGCAACACCATCACCCATGCGTTGACGAAACCGGCCAGCGCCGATGATCGCCAAGTTGTTGGCTTCAGTTGCACCCGATGTGAAAATGATTTCGCGACTGTCGGCACCGATCAGCGTCGCAATCTCTTTCCGCGCTGTTTCAACGGCATTCTCAGCATCCTGACCAAACACGTGCTGTGTAGAATGCGGGTTGCCGAAATTGGACGTGAGGTAGGGCAGCATGGCTTCCAACACCCGCGCGTCCATCGGCGTTGTCGCTTGATAATCCAAATAGATTGCGTCTGCGCTTGCGGTCATGGCGCTTCAGGTCCCAGCGGAATTCGCGTTTCGTCTCATATATAGCGCGGTCCAGGCTGCAACGAAGGCCTCAATTTCAGCTTCCGTGGTGGAGAGGCCGAGGCTGACGCGAATTGTGCCAGCTGCGATATCGTCGCGAAGACCCATCGCTTCAAGCACATGGCTTGCCCCGACTTTGCCCGATGAGCAGGCAGCACCAGCAGACACAGCAATGCCCGCAAGGTCCATGGCCATCACTTGGGTCGCCGCATCCACGCCCGGCATGGCGATGGATGCTGTCGTGGCGAGGCGCGGTGCATCCAAACCGTTTAGAACGGTGCTGGGTGCGGCTGCCAGAACTGCCGCTTCCATTTGATCCCTGAGGTGCGCGATTTGAGGCTGTGCAGCCAAGCTCGCGTCCAGTGCAGTAAGCGCGCCGCCAAAGCCTGCGATGCCAAGCACGTTTTCAGACCCGCCACGCAGCCCGCGCTCCTGCCCACCGCCGGTCAACAGCGCTTTTGGGACGACACCTTTGCGAAATACGGCAGCGCCTGCACCCAAGGGTCCGCCGATTTTGGCAGAGGAGAACGCCAGCATATCCGCGTCGAGATCAGCCAGGACGACAGGCATTTTACCAAACGCTTGGGCCGCATCTACAGCCAGCAAGCCGCCTTTGGCGTGGACGCATTCAGCGATGTCGGCGATAGGTTGAATGGTGCCAGTCTCATTATTGGCAAGCATGACAGCGACGATTGCGTTCGAAGCATCATCGGTGAGTGTATTCTCAAGCGCCGCAATATCCAGCAACCCGTTCGGAAGGACTGGCAAGGTTTCAGCATGAGGTGCCGCTTCAAGAATGGCGGCATGCTCTGTTGCTGACGCGAGAATGCGTGATCTGCCGGGAATATTGAGCATCAACTGGCAGGCTTCTGATCCAGACGCAGTGAATGCGATGTCTTCAGCCCTAGCACTTGTGCACTCTGCAAGCGCAGCGCGTGCATCCTCAACCATCCGACGGACAGCGCGACCGTGGCCGTGGATGGATGATGGATTTCCACACAAGGCCATTGCCTCTGCGATCGCCGCAGCTGCTTCCGGCAGGAGTGGTGCCGCTGCATTATGATCTAGGTAAATCCGCATAAAGCCATATGTATCCGGGTGCGCGGCATAGAGGGCAGTCTTAAAGTGCGACGGATTGACCCAAATTCTTGAAATTGTCCGCGATTTGTGGTCTTTAGCGCTTCCTCCGGCGCTCGGGACCTAGCAGCGCAGCGACATTTGAGAAGCAGGTAGTTCATGGCAGAAGTCATTATCCCGGGGCCAGAAGGCAGGCTCGAAGGTCGCTATCATCATGTGGAGGGAAGCGATTCTCCACTGGCGATCATCTTGCACCCGCATCCGCAATATGGCGGGAACATGCACAACAAGGTCGTGCAGGGCCTGGCGCAGATTTACATCAAGCGCGGGTTTTCGACACTCCGCTTTAACTTCCGCGGCGTTGGCCGCAGCCAGGGAACCTATTCCCGCGGTGAGGGCGAGCTCACGGATGCGGCGGCGGCCCTTGATTGGCTGCAGACGCTAAAGCCTGATGCGAAGAACGTTTGGGTTGCTGGATTCTCCTTCGGTGCCTGGATCGGCATGCAATTGCTGATGCGCCGGCCAGAAATCGGTGGGTTCATCTCGGTCTCCCCACCGGCCAATATGTATGACTTCTCATTCCTGGCACCGTGCCCGTCATCCGGGCTGATCATCCATGGCGACGCTGATGAGATTGTGCCACAGGAAGCCGTGCTGCGACTTGTCGATAAGCTTTCGCTCCAAAAAGGCATCGTCATCGATTACGAGAATATCGAAGGGGCTGGCCACGTCTTCATGAAAGACCTGGAAATGATGCTTGGGCGCGTCGCCGTTTATGTCGACAGGCGCCTGGAAGACGAAGCGCTGCTATTGGCGCCGCCTGAAGAAGAGGCGGAAGAAGCAGAAGGCGATGCAGACGAAGCCTCCACGGCCAAATAACTACCTGTTTTTGGCGGTGACGGGTAGGCAATACGACCGCCCGTCATTGGGCTGGGCGCACCGGTTGTTCCAGGGAAGCTGATCGGCAAGCCTGCTTTCGTGCGCACCGCCAAATAGGCAAAAGCCTCTGCTTCAAGGTTATCGCCATCGCGGCCAATGGCTTCGATAGGATCAACCGGCGCTTCAAGGTTTGCCGCCAGCCGTTCCATCATCCAACTGTTCAGCCGACCACCGCCGGTGACGAGCCAGCGTTTTGGTGGCTCTGGCAAAATCTCAATGCTCTGAGCGATAGCCGCGACGGTAATTTCCGTCAGCGTGGCGGTGCCATCGCGTGGACTAAGGCCATCGGCCATCGCCATGGTGAAGTCCAAACGGTCCAGTGACTTAGGCGCAGCATTGCTGAAGAAATCGGCGGCCAGTGCTTGCTTCACGCGCGATTGATCAATGTGGCCTGTCCTTGCAAACCCGCCGTCCTGATCAACGAGATGGTTCGTGTGGGTCTGCATCCAGTCATCGAGCGGGCCATTGCCAGGGCCGGTGTCGCAGGCGATCAACGCACCGCGCGCACCGATCCAGGTGATATTCGCTACACCGCCGATGTTAAGGATGGCGATGGGACGTTCCGGGACGGAGGCCGCAATCGCCACATGATAAATTGGTGCTAGCGGGGCACCTTCACCGCCGGCAGCGACATCGGCAGTTCTGAAATCAAATGCTGTTGGAATGCCTGTGGCGTCCGCTAATCGCTGGCCATCGCCGATCTGCCAGGTCCGCCCATTTGCAGGATCATGGGCGACGGTTTGGCCGTGGAATCCAATCAGATCTATGTCTACTGCCTTCCGCCCAGTTGTTTGCAAGAGATGCGCCACGGCGTCTGCATGGAGGTCTGTCAGTTCGACTTCCAATGTACCTGGATCAATGTCGCCAGCGATTGCGCGCCGAAGGTCGGACCGGAATGCGTCGGAATAGGGCGCAAAGAACACGCCAAGCGGTTCTGCATGCGCACCGCCATCTGTTTCGAGGAGTGCTGCATCGACGCCATCCAAGGATGTGCCACTCATCAGCCCTAAGCTGAGCGCCAAATCATAATCCTCCAATGGGGCCTGACCCTAGCGTTAAGAAATGTTAACGATTGCCCAATAAATACATTTTCTATAGCTTTTTTTTGCGAACGCAATTGGAGTTAGGACTGCCATGCAGGACCAATCCATAACGTCCTCTAAGCCGCTAGAATCAGAAGTTTATTACCACTTTTTCTATCTCAGCTAAGCGCGCTCTACTTCTGTGTCAGATGAGATTGATGCAATTCTAGCAGCGTCCCGCCGCAACAATGTGAAAGTTGACGTGACGGGAATGCTGTTGTTCCACGAAGGCTCTTTCATCCAGTATTTGGAAGGGCCGCAAACAGGCGTGGTCGCGACGCGGCAGCGGATCGCATTGGATGACCGACATAGCGGTATGCTCAAGCTTTCCGAGGGGCCAGTTGCTCAACGGCTTTTTGGTGAATGGAGCATGGGCTTTCGGCAGGACAACAGCTTGCCGGAGCTGCAGAGCTTTCATTTTGACCTTGATGCGCTGGAAAAACGATTGCCTGAAACGACCCTGACCATGGTCCGGACAATGATGCGCACGGTGTTTCAGACGGCGCGATAAATGGGTTGCGGCATAGGGCTGCGTTGCCTCACGGGCCGCAGGCGTGCTAATTCGCGGCAGGCGTTGAGGCGACCCAGGTTGGGGCGCTTGGCCAGCGCCTGCTTCAATATCCCCGGATCAATGCCATGACCACGCCCACACCAGAGGCACAATCAGAATTCCTTCGCGCCATGACTGAGCGCGGGTTTATGCACCAATGCACGGATTTTGCGGCACTCGACGCTAAGGCCGTCAGGGAGCCAGTGACAGCCTATATCGGCTTTGATTGCACGGCCGACAGCCTGCATGTTGGCAGCCTTGTTCAGATTATGATGCTGCGTTGGCTGCAAAAAACCGGCCATAAGCCAATCGTCCTGATGGGCGGCGGCACCACAAAGATTGGCGACCCGTCCGGCAAGGATGAAGCGCGCCAGCTTATTACGGTCGAGCAAATCCAGCAGAATATGGCTGGCATCCGTAGCGTCTTCGAAAAATTCCTGACCTTCGGGGATGGCCCGACGGACGCCGTTATGGTCGATAATGCAGAATGGCTGGATGAGCTTAAATATATCCCACTGCTGCGAGACGTAGGCCGGCACTTCTCTGTCAATCGCATGCTGACTATGGACAGCGTTAAAACACGGTTGGAGCGGGATCAACCGTTATCATTCCTGGAATTCAACTACATGATATTGCAGGCATATGACTTCGCGGAACTGGCGCGTCGCCATGGCTGTGCGTTGCAGATGGGCGGATCCGACCAGTGGGGCAATATTGTCATGGGCGCGGACCTTGCCCGCCGCATGGACGGCAGTGAGGCTTATGGCCTGACCACGCCGCTGATCACGACCTCTGGCGGTGCCAAAATGGGCAAGACGGCCGCGGGTGCGATCTGGCTGAACGAGGACCGCTTGAGCGCCTACGATTATTGGCAGTTCTGGCGGAATACGGGCGATGATGATGTAGGCAGGTTCCTCCGTCTTTTCACGGACATGGACTTAGCCGAGATCGCTCGCCTCGAAGCTTTGGATGGTGCTGAGTTGAACGAGGCCAAGAAGATCCTTGCCACTGCAGCGACCGCGATGGCCCATGGTCAGGCTGCTGCTGCGGCGGCGGCGGAGACGGCCCGCCAAGCCTTTGAGCTGGGCAGCCAGGAAGCGGACCTGCCGACAGCCGATGCGCCTCGCGACCAACTGGAAGCCGGTGTTCCTGCATTTGTGGCGCTGAACCTGGCTGGGTTGGTGAAATCTAACGGCGAGGGGCGGCGTTTGATCAAGGGCGGTGGTGCCAGGGTAAATGATAAGCCGATCACGGCAGACGACCAGACGATATCGCTCAAAGACGCCGGGCCGAATGGTGCCATCAAACTCTCCGCAGGTAAAAAGCGGCATGTGCTTTTGCGTGCTGTGTAGGTTCCGCCGTGGGTGATATCCAGCCACGTGACTACAGGTTCGGTTTAGCGGACGCGCCGAAGCGCCATTGGCTTCGTGGTGATATGGAGCTCACGGCGTTGGTGGACTGTTTCGGCGTGTTGTTGCCGGAGGGGGAGCGGTTCTTTATCCGCTCGCTCAAGTTCTATGAGCCGAAAATCGAAGACCCAATGCTCATTGAAGAAATGCGCGGGTTCTATCAGCAGGAAGCTTTTCACAGCCGCGAGCATGCTGGATACAACGCCGCAATGTCATCGCTGGGATATGACGTGACTCGCATGGAAGCGTTCGGTGCCGCGTTGCTGGGCGATATCAAGACCAATTCCAGCCGCCTAGCCGTCACCTGCGCGCTGGAGCATTTGACCACAACATTTTCCCGCACTTTGCTGCAAAGACCAGATTTGCTGGATGGTGCCCATGAGCCTTATCGCGACTTATGGCTATGGCATGCGCTGGAGGAGCTTGAGCATAGGTCCGTCGCCCTTGAAGTCTATGCGGCAGTGATGGTGCGGTTGCCCGCGTGGAAGCGGTACCTGTTCCGTACGATGGCGATGAATATGACCGTCTATACGATCGCCCGGGCCTATATCCATAATCTGAAGCTCTACGCAGAGGCCGATGGCGTAAAGCCCGGTTTCCGCTTCACTATGCGATGCTTGCGGCGAATGTTTATATCGCCTGGATTTATCTTGATGGGCTTGCCGTATTTCCTGAAATACTACCGCCCCGGATACGATCCCGCTGGTGCCGATCGTAAAGGCCTGGTACAGCGCTGGCGGACCCTGGTTGGCAGCCGGGGCACCGCCGTTTGAGTTTTTGTTTCCTACGTCTTTGGCGGTATATGCGGGTGGCTGCATAGCAGGCGCAATTCAGTCACGTATTGGTAACGCTGCGGCGGACGAAGTGGAGGTCTGCGATGGTGCATATGGTATCATTGTTCGGCCCGTGGCCACTCTTGGCGTTGGCGAGATGCATCGTGACAAAAGGGGCGTCGATCCACAAGCCGACGCCTAGAGCAGATTCCCATCATTCTGGTTCATAGCCTGCAGCTGTGAAGTAGCTCCTGCAGTCGTTTGGCGTGAGGTCGTCGATGGCGTCTCGGATGGCGTCCCAGAGATCTGGGAGATTACGGGCGGCGGCTTTTCTG
>CALLKY010000020.1 GCA_938083135.1 uncultured Alphaproteobacteria bacterium
GCACCCTTCAAGGCAGCGATCTGATCTCTCTCGCTGGGCGTGAGATGCGTATAGTTCGACATGGCGACACCGTTTCACGTTGTGCATCAGACAGATACCAAATCTGCCCGCGGTGTTGCACTTCGCTCCGGAATTCACCGGGAGTTCCGAAGCGGTCGGACAAGTCGAAGGGCACGCGTCCGCCTTACGATCCGGTGCTGATGTTCAAGGTTCTGGTCCTGCAGGCCTTGCATAACCTGTTGGAAGAGCAGGCCGACTATATGAGCAAGGACTGCCTGTCATCTTTGGAGATAAAACCCTGTCTCCACCGACCGGCGGCATGACTTGATCCGCCAAGTGGGCCGTGACGTTCGCACCGGCCAATGATGGCGTGCGGCTACCAGAGCTTCTGGACAGGGCCAACACGGCTGGTGACGTGTGGCCAACGGATACCACCTGTCGCTTAGAGAAGAATGCGGCGCTGCCGCAGTAGCGGGGCTTTGTCTCCCGCATCCATCGCCGGAGGCCGAAGGGGCGCGCGCTTGTCGAGCATGTCCTCGCAGATCAGAAGCAGCCCATGGGCTTCTTCATCCGAACCATAGGGGTCGACCGAGCGCAGCCGAAGATCGGTATGGTTAATCTGGCATGCGACATGCGCCAACGGATCTGGCTCACAGTCAGCGAAGCGCCCGCGTAGACGAAATCAGCCCCAAAGGCACCAAAAACGCGCTATAAACCGCTACAAATACGGACGTGAAATCAATGCTATCCACCCATACCCTGATATCAGCCCTGCCTTGGCCGCAAATCCACGTCCTTCGAGGTATCCATCTGCAATCGACGCATAGCCCAATGTCAGACTGCGATCCGGCATCGGTTTTGGGCCGATCGGGCCATCAACCAAGCGGGGACAACACCCAGAAGGTCCTGTAAAGTGCGGTTCTTTTTCGTCAAACGAAAGGAACTGCAGTTTGATTACAAGACTGGCCGCAGGTCAGACTTTTCCAGACACGACCATCACGCTATCCGACGGCAGCACGATGAATCTGCCCGGCGATATGGGTGAAGGCTGGAAAGTCATCATTTTTTACCGAGGTATCTGGTGACCTTACTGTCGACGTCAGTTGGACGGCTTCAGTAAGATCAAAGCAGATCTCGACACGCACAATATCACGCTGGTAGCAGCCAGCTCCGACCCGCAGGATAAAGCGGCGGAGATGGCTGAAGAGATTGGCTTCCCGGTTGGCTATGGCGTTAGCCAGGCAGACATCGAAGCCTTGGGTGGTTATTGGGAAGCGAACCGCAAGTTCGCGCAGCCCTGCGAAGTGGTGCTCTCACCAGAGAACCAGATCGTTCAGCTATCCTACAGCGACGGACCGATTGCACGGACCGAAGCAGAGGACGTGCTGAAGCTTGTCGCCTTCCGCGAGAAGCAGCGGCAGGGCGGATAGCCGCAATTGCGATTGCTCGGGGGGGGTGGTGCCAGGGCATCACCCCCAACTTCGCTGGCCCTAAGCGCCGTGCGTCGCTTACGACACAGCTCGGCGCTTAGGGCAGCGCAATCGATCAAATGTCGGTCGTCCGAATAGCTTTCGATGCGCATCGTTTCTCGCGTGGTTTTCGGAATTGGGCGCTTAAAGCAGCTGGCTTTTAGGCGAGCGCACTGCTGAGACCGGCAGGTGTTAGATAATCTTGCGCCTGTTTGCGGTTTGGATCAGCACCGCTTTGAAAGCCAACAAATCGACCACTGGCTTCATCCCACCGATTGCGCGGGATTGATTTAATATTCGCACCGTAGATGTGCAGGCTGGTCGCCGGTATATCGCCCAGGCACTCAACTTGGTGAAACGCATTGCGGGCCGGTGCGGCGACGCTGACTTCACCCGGGCCGTTGCGAACGACTTCAGTTTCGATGGGGCGGCCAGACAAGTCATCAGCAACCGTGTAGCGGCGCTCAAGCTCTTCGCCTTCCAGGCACACAAACACGCCCCAGCAGCAATGGTTATGGATAGGCGCAATCTGTCCCGGCGCGAAGATATCAATCACAATCGACAAGTCTTCCGCCGCATTGATGTAGAGCTGATAGGAGGAATAGGGCGCACCCGGCTGCAAGCGCCGAAAATCCGGGTCCGACATTGTCCACTGACTGGCCAGGTCTTTTGTCAGCGCCGCAATAGCATCCCTGGTTTCCAGCGGCCCGTTCCGCGCCTGGACCAGCTTTTCGCAGGCCGCGACAAACTCGATAAAAGCGCTGTCGCCAGCTGCAATTGCAGGATCGATATCAGA
The DNA here is from genome assembly GCA_938083135.1 of uncultured Alphaproteobacteria bacterium. GTDB lineage: Bacteria > Pseudomonadota > Alphaproteobacteria > Bin95 > Bin95 > VMCJ01. The sequence continues at coordinate 2,266 of CALLKY010000020.1, forward strand.
CACATCATTTTCCTTTGCTAGAGAGCCTATTCGGTATTCATCTGGCGTCTGCAGCTTAAGTGCGTTCGACCCGGTATCCAGCGCGCGGGAAATGCACGCACAGGGTTCCGATATCCCCCGCATTACGCTCGACGACGATGGTTTCTGCATTTGCGAACCGCAACGTGCCTGCAACAGGCTGTTCACCGCCATCAACGTCTGGATGCACGGTCACGGATGCGCCAACAGCGAGGCCTTGCGGATCGTTCGGGGCGACGCCAGTCTCTGCGGTCGGCTCCAGGCCCCGGGCACGGGCGATGGCGTCCTCCGGGCTCATACTACTGGCGGCACCATGACCAAGCGCGCGGACAGTGTCCTCCCAGCGAACAAGGTTCGGGAATTCGGACAACATAGTTGGACCCCCTTCCCACCGTCCACGGATGAACCAAACGACATAGTAAATCTGTGCGTCGATAGCAGCCGGCGCTGGCCCCAGCAGAAACGCGCGCCCATCCTTCAATTGATCGTCCACCCAGGCCAGCGGCGCACGCATTTGCGCCACGAGATGGGGGAGTTGGGCATTGGCGCGTTTCAAGCCTTCAGCCCAATCCTCTCCCAAATAAAGACGGCCGCGGTCCTCAGCAAAATCCTTTGGCAGAGTGTCGCCGGCTGAGCCCAGCACCAGCTTCACTGCCAGATCGAACAACGCACCATCTGTCCAACGACTAAGGCACCACATTAATCCGGCTTCAGGTGTTGGCATGTACGAGGGCTCTGGATGGCGTCGCTCAAGCTCACGAATGATGCATTGGCTGTCGCAATAGATGTCCGCCCCAATCTGCATCACTGGCGTGCGCCGGTATCCGCCAGTCAGCGGCGTCAGCATTGGTTTTGGCGTTATGCGCGGGATCTCAACGTCACGCCAAGCGAGCCCTTTGATGCCAAACGCCACGCGCACCTTTTCGGCCACGGGTGATTGCGGATAGTTATGGAGAATGATCTCCGAAGCGGGGTCAGTCATGTCACAATTCCTTTTGCCCCAAGGTCCTGACCTTAGGTTTTGATCCTAACACGAACGCATCGGGCAAGCATCAAAAGGAATGCACAAAGTCGAATATGCGCGGCACCGCAATATGCTTTTGGCACCGGACATCCACTCGCATAAGGTGGATTCGCGATAACACCAGGGTTCAGAAATATTGATTGATATTATGAGCAAATCACGCCCATCGCGCCTACGAGCCGCGGCACTGTTCGCAAGTGTTGGTTTGATAGCCGGCACCGCGCACGTGCTCACGAGCGATGCGGAGAATTTGCGGTTATGGCGGGAAGTCCTGCCGCTTGCTGCGCTTGTTGGCGGCGTATTGGGCGCGGTATTTCGACCGCTTGGTTGGCGCAAAGGCGCACATGCTGCGCTTCTGGCAGTATTCGCTTTTTCGATTGCCTATGGCGTCGCCGAAACGGCCATCTTGGCCAGCCGGAATGAGGTCTCTGGGTTGGCTGGATGGACCGTAAGCATCTTTCATTGGATGGGCGTGGTGCTTTCCAAGGCCGCCATTGGCGCGGTCACTGCAACGCTTGCGGGAGGCTTTGTCGGCTTCTGGCTCCACCGCCGCAACGCTCACGACTTGGACTGAGGCTGACCACATCATTTCAGCAGATGGCCCACTGCTGAAATTTCCCATACAATTTGCGGCAAACGTAGCATTACAGCGGAAATTGTTATGAATTATATGGACCCTACAGGCGCCGAAGCGCGGGACGCGATATTTGTGCGGGAGGCTGTCACCGCCTGGCTTGGCGCATTTGAACGCGCGCTGACGGGCGGGGATGCGGCAGATGTCGCAGCACTGATTGAGGACGATGGCAACTGGCGGGATGTGTTGGCGTTCACATGGCGCATCGTTCCGTATGTCGGCGCCCAGGATATCGCGGCGGCCATGGTTGCGCGCCAGCCGGTGGTTCAGGCCAAGAACTTTGAGATCAGCCCAACCCGCACGCCACCCCGCCGGGTCAAACGGCTTGGCCGGGACTGTATCGAAGCGATGTTTGCATTCGACACGGCGTTTGGCCACTGCGAGGGCGTGCTACGTATTGCACCCGCAGGCGACCCGGGGGATGCCTATAAAGCCTGGGTCGTCTCCACCTCCCTAGAAGCCTTAACCGGCTTTGAAGAACAGATCGGCGCAAACCGCCCATCGGGGGCCGCATATTCCCGTAACTTCGGCGGCGATAACTGGAATGGTGTGCGCGAGAAGGCACAGGCCTACGAGAACCGGGACCCGACTGTGCTGGTGGTCGGCGGCGCCCAGGCCGGTCTTTCAGCCGCCGCGCGCCTCAACCAGCTTGGGGTGGATACGTTGGTCGTCGAGAAATGGCCGCGCATCGGTGATAGTTGGCGCAAACGCTACCATTCATTGGCGCTGCATAACTCTATCCACGTGAACAATCTGCCTTATCTGCCCTTCCCGCCAACCTGGCCGAACTACATTCCAAAAGACATGCTTGGCCTTTGGTTTGAAGTCTATGCCCAGGTGATGGAAATCAATCACTGGACCAGTACAGAGTTCACCAAGGGCGAATGGGATGAAGCCGGGAAATGCTGGGTCGCCACGCTCAAAACCCAAGACGGCAGCGAGCGTATCATGCGGCCCCGGCACATCGTGTTCGCAAATGGCGTTAGCAGCTATCCGCTAGAGCCGAACATTCCGGGCATTGATACGTTCATAGGCGAGACCATCCATTCCGAAGGGTTTGATAGCGGCGCGCCCTATGCGGGCAAGCGGGCGCTGGTGATCGGCACCGGGTCCAGCGGTAATGACATCGCGCTCGACCTGCACAGCTTTGGCTGCGACACGACAATCGTGCAGCGTGGCTCAACCACGGTCGTTTCCATCGATCCATCTGCCAAGCTGAACTATGCGCTTTATGATGAAGGCTTGCCGGTTGAGGATTGTGACCTGATCGGCACGTCCGCCACGCCGCCCATGACAGTCAAAGGCTATCAGCTCGCGGTGAAGCGCATGCTGGAGCTGGATAAGGACATGATCGAAGGCCTTGAAGGTATCGGCTTTAAGTTTGATGTGGGCGAGGACGGCACGGGCCACCAGATGAAATATCGCAGGCGCGGCGGTGGCTATAATCTGGACGCAGGCAGTTCAGAATTAATGATCAAAGGCGAGATAGGCCTGCTTCAGGACGACACGATTGAGCGCTATTGCGCAGAAGGCGCGCTGCTGAAGGACGGCACCATCGCCCCCGCCGATGTGATCGTGCTCGCCACCGGATACTACCCCCAGGGCGAGCTGGTGCGCCGGGCGCTCGGCCAGGAGATGGCGGATAAAATCGGCCCGATTTGGGGTGAGGATGCAGATGGGGAGCTTGCCAATATGTTCAAGCGCACACCCCAGGAGGGTGTGTGGTTCATTGCTGGCAGCCTGACCCAGGCCCGCGTCTACTCCAAATATATGGCGCTACAGATCAAGGCGCTTGAAGAGGGCCTGATTGATACCGGCCCTATTGGCTAACGGTTTAAGACGGCGACCAATTATAGGCCTTAGCGCAGGCACCGCCCATCAGCATGGCGCGTTCGTCTGCGGTCAGTCGGTCCGTTTCTACGAAAGGCTTCACACCCTGTTCGTAGTTCAGGACAGCGTAGGCGCGTGTCCAATCCGTGCCCCAAAGGCAACGGTCGATGCCCCAGGCGTCAAAGATGCGGGCGAGCGGGTCCCAGATATCGGGGTAGGGATACCCCGCCTTGGAAAGCGTGCACGCGCCACTGATTTTGATGACGGCGTTATCCCGCTTCGCCATTTCCAACACTTTGGGCAGATTTTCAAACGGCGCATCGGGGGCGGGCGGTGTGCGTGGCTGGACGATGCCCAGATGGTCAATCACGAAGCGCGTGTTCGGGTGCCGATCAATGATCGCCATGCCGAGATCCATGTTCCCCCAACAAAGGAAATTCACCGGGAAATCATTGCGCGCCGCTTCGGTCAGGATGCGGTCAATGCCTGGGTCATCTGCTTTCCGGTCCGGGCCCCGGTCCAGCATAATGCGCACACCGACAGTCCCCGGAACTGATTTCCATTCCGCCATGACGTCGGCTGTGTTCGGGTCCGTCGAATCAAACGGCTTCACCAGCCCAAACTTACCCGGATGCGCCTGCTGCACGATCCGCGCATAGCTATCGTCCCACTGATAGAGTGAGAAGGCGGAGACCAGAATGGCGCCATCAACGCCAACCGCATCCATAGCCGCCACCATCTCATCACCCGTTACATGGTCCGGCCAGTTTGGCACAGAATGCCAGGGCCGATTGGCTGTGTTGGCTTCGTAGGCGTGGACCTGTGAATCAATAACGGCCATCGGCCATGCTCCTCTTTTGGACGGACATCAGGCTATGCCGCCCGTTTAGGCCGCCTGCTGCGCAATGGTGGGTTCATCGCCGACGATTGTGGTGCGGCGCATATCGCGGGGTTCATCTTCTGGGAACGGACGGGCGCGGTGCATGGTGCGCGGGTTATCCCAGATCACCAGGTCGTGCTTCTGCCAGACATGGGTATAGACATATTCGCGCTGGGTCGCGTGTTCGGTCAAGTCTTTGAGCAGGAGCATCGCTTCTGCAAGCGGCATGCCCTCAATTTCACCGGCATGGGATGAAAGATAGAGCGACTTCCGGCCTGTTGATGGATGCTGGCGCACCAGCGTTTGTCGGACGGGTGCCATGCGGGCCCGTTCCTCCGCGTCAAACGCTTCGAAGCCAACAGATTTGCGGGAATAGAGCTGCGAATGCCTACAGACCAGATCAGCGACCTCGGCTTTGGTTTCATCATCCAAGTCATCATAGGCGGCGCGCATATCGGCGAATTGCGTGTTGCCGCCCTTGGACGGGATCGCGCGGGCGTGCAGCAGGGAATACTTGGCTGGAAGCGGCTTGAAAGAGCTGTCTGAATGCCAAAGCCGGTTGCCAATGCCAAATAACCGGCGCCGATCCTCCCGCGTGTAAACCTTATTGTCTTTATCCAAATTGGATACATCGGCGAATGTTGTCGGCAATCGGTATTCGTGGGGCTTGCGCAAGTTGGCGCCAATCGAATGCTCAATCTCACCAAGCCGTTCAGTGAACGCCACCTGGGTTTCATCTGTGAACGCCTGGCCACGGAAAACCAGAACGGCGAATTCGTCCATGCCGTCGTGAATATCCTGCACGTCCTGGTCAGAAATCGGCTTGGTCAGGTCAATGCCTGTAACCTCACCGGCGAAACATGGACCGACTTGCTTGATTGATATCGACATGAATTCTTCCTCCAATTGTTGCGTGCAGGTGGCTCGCCGTTAGACCTCACCATATAAGAGGCGGCGATAAGCGCGGGATGGGATCAGATCACCCGTGTGAACATCCTAAAGCTTGGCAGCGTTGGCGCGTTCGTGTTCCGCAAAGAGTGCGGGAATAATCGTTTCTTCGTTGAGAGAAACCATGGGTGCGAAAGACCTGTCTGCCTAGAATTACAGCCGTAATCTTGAACGGCTTCACTGGCCCTCGCAATAGCTACAATGCTCTAAACCGCCCGTTCGTACCGTTTGGCGAGTATCCGCAAGCGGTCCTGGAAACCCGGGCGAACGCGGGCGCTCCACGGTGTATCAACCGCTTTGGCCCATGCGTCTGAATAGGTTACGTGCGGCGATTCAAGATGATAGAGGGCCACATATTTCCGGCCTTCTGGAATAGCTGCCCCACCCACAAACCGGCGCGCGGAAAGGCACCCCGGCACGGCCGCGAGTGCGGGGATATGTTCCTCGTCATACCAGGCGTTGAAATCCGCCTCCATTTCAGGGGCCACATTCATGGCATTCACCAGCAGACCGTCGGCACCCACCGGCGGTTCAGCACCGCCGGGCAGCGTCTGCTCTCCTTCAAAGCGAAGCAGCCGGGCGCACATGCCCGTCACGCGCTTGGACCATACGCTCAGGTTCTCATAGGCGATCGCCTTGTAAGCCTCGCCTTTCAGAACATCCGGTGCGGCCAGATCATATGTCGCCACGGCATGGCATGGATTATCGACGCTGATCCAGCGCTCACAGGCGCCGAAGCCAGGCACGGCTTCACGCTCTGGAATGTGCTCCAGATCATACCAATCATGGAATTCGTCAGCATGCGCATTCGCGAAATCAAAACCGACTGCAAGCAATCCACGGTTCATCATCGTTCTCCCAATCTAGGGTTAGGACCCAACGCTAAAGCTTCACGCCAAGCGCTGCCGCAAGCGCTGGGAAATCATCGACGATGATATCATGGGCTGGATTGGGTACGGGATCCGGCGATGCATCATCACCCCATTCACGCGGACGCTTGACGAAGGCCGTTTTGAAACCCTGCTTCTTGGCCGCGTCCAGATCAAAATTATGACACGCCACCATGCAGATTTGGGATGGGTCTAACTGCAGATAGTGCGCAACCGTGTCGTAGGCTTCCGGCATCACCTTATATTTTCCAATCGCCTCACACGAAAATACAGCGTCCCAGGACAGGCCATTGCGGCGGGCTGTATCCATGATGATGCGGAAGCTTAAAATCGTGAACGACGCGCACATGAAGTTTTCGCGAAGCTTGGGCAGCACGGCGGGAAAATCTGGCCAGCAGTCAAAATTATGGGGTGCCTCATAGGCGATGGCATGGCGTTCCGCTTCCGTGAACGCTTCCAGGCCATGCTCGGCGATCACCTCTTCCAGTGCCATACGGTGCGCGCCGTCAAAATTATGTCCTGGCGGCGCGTCTTTGCCGAGGTTCAGCATTTTGCCGAGCCCCTGGCGGCGGATAGCGTTTGCCAGATCATGCCAATTCCGCTCCAAGCCGTGCTTGGCCCCAGTCTCACTGAGGATAGTTTTAAAGCCGGTGTGCCAGTCTAGAATCGTACCGCCGGTATCAAACGTAAGCGCACGGATATCAAATAAACCCATTGGAACTCCTTCAGACTGGCATTGGGCGAAAGGTGAGCATGAAGGCAGCGCCAAAGGTCTGGCAAGAGGGCATCTTTCGCAAGCGTTGCAGACTTCCATATAGTACCGGCCACAGGATCAAAGAGGAGCTGCCCCCATGCCCATGGCGACCGTTGAAGGCGGCAATATTCACTATTCCATCAGCGGTGAAGGACCACCGCTTGTTCTGCTCTTGCCGCAGAGTGCAGGGCCTGTCGGTGTTGGGCCGTTCATTGAAGGGCTCGCTCAATCTTGCATGGTTATCCGCTACGATCAGCGCGGCACGGGACAAAGCCAAGCCCCTGATGACCCTACCGCCATCGCCATGCCAGATCGCGCCAAGGAAGTTGCTGGGCTGCTGGATGCATTGGCGATCCCGCAAGCAAGCCTGTTCTGCCATTCGACCGGGTGCGGTATTGGCATGGCTTTCGCGGCAGCCTTTCCTGATCGGTTGACCACGCTAACGCTGGCATCCCCCTGGTCCCACGGCGACGAGCACCTGACAGGTATGCAGAACCTGCGGATTGCCGCCGCCAAGGCGCTTGGGCGGCAAGATTATGCCCACTTCAATGCCAGCCTGCTGTTCCCGCCAGACTATCGCCGCGCCCATGCCGCCGGATTCGCGCAGCAGGTCACGGACGCCCAGCCGCAGGATGCAGACCAGATCGCAGGCCGGCTCGGTGCCATCCTCGCGTTCGATAGCCGCCCCCTGACGCCAGCAATCAAGACCCCCACGCTCATCATCACAGGGGCTGACGATCAGCTGATGCCTGCGTGGTTCGGTCAAGAGATATCCGAACGCATCCCCGGTGCCCGCTATGCGCCACTGGATGGTGGTGGGCATATGTTGCCAGAAACCCGCACCGATCAGGTGGTTGCCCTAACCACAGCATTCTTGAACGGCGAGAATTGAGGCCGATTATGCAGAACCCGCCAGCCCCAATCCTGAATGATATCACTGTCATCGACATGACAGAGGGCGTGGCTGGACCTTGCGCCGCCATGACTCTCGCCGACATGGGTGCCAATGTCATTAAGGTGGAACGGCCAGCGGGTGATTGGTCCCGGCCCAATGATCACTTCCATGTAGACAGGGAGGTGAATGCCCAGTTCATCGCGCTTAACCGGAACAAACGCGACATCGGGCTAGATGTGACGAGCCAGCAAGGCAAAGCCATCCTGACGCAGATGGTTCGTGGCGCGGATGTACTGATCTCCAACTATCGCCCCGGCGTAATGGCCAAGTTGGGCTTTGGGTATGAAGATGCGAAAGTGATCAATGACGGGCTGATCTACTGCACGATTTCGGGCTTTGGTCAGGATGGCCCCTACGCCGCATCCCCGGCCAGCGACACAATCATTCAGGCAATGAGCGGTGTTATGAGCCTTGTTGGCGAGCCGGACGGACCGCCGCTCCGGGTTGGCTTTCCACTGATCGACATGGCCGCTGCTAACGCCGCCGTCCAAGGCATTCTGCTTTCACTCTACGGTCGGCAGAACGGCCAAGGCGGGGCGAACCTGGATATCAGCCTGATGGCGGCAGCGGCGGCAATGATGAGCGGCGGGTTCACGCGCTATCTGGCGTCCGGCAAGGTCCCGAAGCGCCAAGGCAACCAGAATGCAACGCTGGCCCCTGCAGGTGCGTTCCAGGGTGCCGATGGGCGCTATCTCACAATTGCAATTCTGCGGGATTCCCATTGGCGGAAGTTCTGCAGCGCCATGGGCCTGGAGGACCTAACGGACGATCCGCGCTTTCAAACCAACGCCGTTCGTGTCGAAAACCGGGCGCTGCTGGATGATCTGATCACGCCGCTTTTCGCCTCCAAACCTGTTGCAGCATGGCTGGACCTGCTGCGGGAGGCCGATATTCTGTGCGGTCCCATCAATGATTTCGCAGATGTCGCCGCAGACCCGAACCTGACAGCCAGCCTCCCGCTGGTTGATCCGTTAGCGCCCAATGTACCCCAAGCCGTCGGCGTCCCGATCCGCCGCAATGGGGCCTATTCAACTACGCAACGCCCAGCACCTGCCAAGGGCGAACACACCACCGAAATTCTGCGCGAGTTTGGATTTAGCGGGGATGAGATTACGGCATTTCTCGCGAATGGCGCTGCATTCACGCCGCCAGCTACAGGCTAGCCTTTGCGTCTTCCAAAATCATCGCCGCCGCCTTTTCAGCAATCATGATAACCGGCGCGTTCGTGTTTCCAGATACCAGCGTCGGCATAATCGATGCGTCCACCACGCGGAGGCCGCGCAGGCCATGCACCCGTAATCTTGGATCAACCACAGCCATCACATCACCATCCGGCCCCATCCGCGCCGTGCCAACGGGGTGAAATACGGTTGACCCATTTGCACGGGCGACGGCGAGCAGTTCGTCATCTGTCTCCGCCCCGGCTGCAGGTGCTAGCTCCTCTGCCATATAAGGGGCCAGCGCTGGTGCGGCGGCGATCTGGCGGGTGATGCGCATGCCCGCAATCAGGCATTGACGGTCAATCTCATCGGAAAGGAAATTCGGGCGGATGGCGGGCGGCGCACGCCTATCCGCCGATTTGATGTGGATGGAGCCCCGGCTTTCTGGCCGGCTTTGGTTTGGCGCAAAGGTGATGCCAGGGAAGTCATCCAGAATACGCTTCCGCACATCTTTGAACGATGCGTGGGTCGCGCGCAGTTGCAGGTCCGGGACTTCCAGATCTGGCCGGGTGCGCACAAACCCGTTGAGCAACCCCGCCGGTAGCGCCAATGCGCCCTTACGGGTGAACGCATATTTCAGCACCTGGCCAGCCAGCGAAAGTCCGCGCGTTTCCTCATTCAACGTGCGTATGCCCTTAACCCGCCACACCATGCGCACCAGCAAATGGTCCCGATAATTTTCGCCAACGCCCATTAGGCGATGCTTTACCGGAATGCCCTGGTCGCCCAGCACATCTTCACGGCCAATGCCCGATAGTTCCAGGATCTGCGGGGACTGAACCGCACCAGCGGATAGCAACACTTCGCGCCCAGCCGTTGCCTGCTTCTCGACGCCGTTCTGCTCATAAGCGACACCGGTAACACGTTTGCCGTCCAGCATCAGCGCTGTCACATAGGCATGCGTTTCGATTCGCAGGTTGGGGCGGGATTTAGCAGGCTCCAAGAACGCCTTTGCTGTAGACCAGCGCCGGCCATTTTTCTGGGTGACCTGGTAATAGGACCAGCCTTCCTGATCGCCGCTATTGTAGTCCGGATTGCGCGGGTAACCGCATTCCTCCGCAGCGTCTAGCACCTTGTCCAGCATCGGATAGGTCTGCGGGACATCGGCCACATTTAGCTCCCCGCCACGCCCACGCCACGGGGTTGCATCGGTGGCACCCTCGCGGTTTTCGGACTTAATGAATTGCGGCAGCACATCATCCCAGGACCAGCCGCGATTGCCCATTTGCGCCCAGTCATCATAGTCCCGCGCCTGCCCGCGCACATAGACCATGCCGTTAATGGACGAGGAGCCGCCAAGTGCCTTGCCCCGTGCAATCGGGATGGCGCGGTTATTGGTATTCGGCTCAGGCTCCGTCTGAAAGCCCCAATTGTAATCCGGGTTGTTCAGGGTTTTGATGAAACCTGCAGGAATATGGATCAGCGGACTTTTGTCCTTGCCGCCCGCTTCCAGCAACAACACCTGATTCTTGGGATCAGTCGAAAGCCGATTGGCCAGCACGCACCCGGCAGAGCCCGCACCAATGATGATGTAATCGAAAGTCTGCATGAGTTTCAGCCCGTTCCGCCAACTGTGATCCGCCACATCAGGCGGCGATGGTCCGGCCAAGTGTAGTCGAATGTGGCTTTGTGTTGGACCGCAGCATTGTCCCAAATCAGGACATCACCTTGCCGCCAGTCATGCACATAGCGATAGTCCGGCTTCTGAATTTCAGCGGCGAGGTGCCTCACCAAAGCTACCGCCGCCGCATCATCCATTCCGGAGATTGAGACGCATTCGCCTTCGCTGACATAGATCGCCGTCCGTCCAGTTATCGGATGCACGCGCGCCACGGGATGAACCACATCCGGCTGTTTATCCCTAAGCGCATTGTCAGCAACGCCAGTCCCTGTTCGTTTCCGGCGCCCGGAAACCCGGTGCACAGCGGTTTGGCCCTGCATCAGCGCTTTTGTCGCCTCATCGAGCCCAGCAAAGGCAGCTTCCGCGCTCGCGAACGCAGTAGCGCCAAGGCTACGGCCATTAGCGACGGGGGTTTCGAGCACATATAGCAGCGTCGCGCGCGGTGGATGGACCGTGTAGGACATATCGGTGTGCCATACGCGGCCAGCATCGGCATGGCCGATATCACGGCCATCTTCCTTGATATTTGAGACCAGCATGATGTCCGGCTGATCTGCGTGCGCATAATGCTGCAAGAACACACGATCCACCCGGCCCAAGCGGCGGGCGAAGGCAAGATATTGGTCCGCCGTCAGCGCCTGATCGCGAATACACAGAACGGAACGCTCGTTAAACGCCGCCTCAAGCGCATTAAACGTCGCCGCATCCATGGGCTTCGATAAGTCGACACCTGCGGCTTCTGCGCCAATACAGGCATCGCTATTCAATATCTGGAGAGACATAGGCAAGCCCCAATTGGACATCCGCCGTCAATCAGACCGCATTTCCCAGCGTCTGCAAAGCCCGAGGTGCGAGATGTCTGCCTTAAGCGAACTCGGCCAGGACCGGTGCGTGGTCGGATGGCTTCTCCCAACCGCGCACTTCTTTGATGACCGTCGCCGCTTTCATGCGGTCTGCAGCAGATGCTGTGGCCCAAATATGGTCGAGGCGGCGGCCCTTATTGGCGGCGGCCCAATCGCGGCTGCGGTAGCTCCACCACGTATAGAGCGGCACATCTGGCTGAATTGCTTCCCGCACAATATCCCGCCATCCGCCAGATTCCTGCACATGGTTCAGTGCGTCGACTTCAATCGGCGTGTGACTGACAACCTTGAGCAATTGCTTGTGGGACCAAACATCAGTTTCCAACGGCGCGATATTTAGGTCCCCAACCAGGATTGCAGGCGTTGCCTGGTCGCGCGCCGCACCCCATTCCGACATTTCGGCCAAGAAATCCAATTTGTGGCGGAATTTGTCGTTGACCTCTGGGTCCGGCTCATCACCGCCTGCGGGCACGTAGAAGTTATGGATTTCCGTACCGTCTTCCAGCTTTACCCCGATATAGCGCCCATCCTGCTTACCACAAAACGCTATTGGTTCCAGCTTTTCCAATGGTTGGCGGGCCAGCGTTGCAACACCGTGATAGCCCTTGATCCCCTGGGTCTCGATGTGTTCGAAGCCGATCTCACGCAAGGCATCAAACGGGAACTTGCTGTCGTCCGCCTTAATCTCCTGCAAGCACAGCACATCGGGAGCTGCAGAGGCCAAAAGCGCGGCGACGGCAGGCAGACGTAGGCGAACGGAATTCACATTCCAGGTGATCAAGCGCATCAGAGGTGTTCCAGCAATTCAGGATATGGATGCCGAAAACGCGACGGCGCCCGGCCATGGGGGGATGACCGGGCGCCGCTTATGCGGTCCCGCGGCTCGGCGAGGGGGGATTGTCGAGCCGCCGCAGCGCTTGAGCGCCGTCGACCTTGCTAGATAAATGGGTTCGCAGCCAAAAGGTTTCAATGAATCACTCATCACGCAACCGCTATCGATTCTGTTATTAGCGCCAACACTGCATCTGGCCGTTCAAACGGCATCATGTGACTGGTTTGATCAATCCGCGCGAGGCTGCCATTGGGCGCTTGTGCAGCCGACAAAGCCTGCACCCGTGTCGCCCAGCTAGGTGCAACACCCTGGATCGTCGGATCGCTTTCCACAAACAAAATCGGCCGCGTACACGCGCTAAGCGCTTTGAACGTCGAGCAGTCCATGGTGGTGCGATATACGGCAGCTTCAGCAGCCGGCTCGCAGCGGAGCGTCCATCCAGTCGTGTTAGCAGGATCAGCATCGGGACGGAGCGTTGCTTCAGCAAATGCTTGCAGCATATCGGGGCGCCAACGGGCGAAGGCGTCACGTTCTGCCAAGCTGGCGGCGAACGATGCGGGGTCCGGCAGATGCCGCTTCCGCTTTGTCGCCCGCCTGGACAGCACTTCCCCCAATACGCCAGCCGCGGCGTGCAGTGCGTGATCTGGCGTGGGTGCCATTGGTGGCTCGAACATTGTCATTGTATGAAACGGCGCATGGCCAAACGCGCCAGCCAACCTAAGTGCAGCCAGGCAGGAGGCGGAGTGCCCTGCGAAATGCAGTGGTTGGCGGAACGTATCCCGGCGGATTGAATCCACAACGGCCAGGAAATCCAGCGCCAGGCAATCGGTGGTCATCACGGCGTCATAGTCGCCATCCGGATCACTCACTGGATCTTCTGATCCGCCATGGCAGCGCATATCATAGGCGAATACATCCAGCTTTTCGGCCAGGACGTTCAGAATTGGCGTGTAGGCACCCGCTGAGAATCCGTTTGCGTGGCCCCAAACCAGGGCCGGTCGCTTGCCGGTATTCGTGCGCCAGCCATAGCAGCGAATGCCAACATCGCCATGGCCCATGGCAACCCAATCTTCCGCCACATCACCCGAAACTGACGGCGCGCGTTTAATCTCTGTCACGGTCAAACCTACTCTGCCGCGACGGCCAATTGGCCCTGGCGGGATGCATAGTCCCGAACCGCCACGCCAAATGCTTCAAACAGCTTGCGAGACGGCTCATCCTTTTTGAAAACGGCTTCCGGGTGCCATTGCACGCCAAGCACCCAGCCCGGCGCATCTGGCGCGGACAGGCCTTCGATGCAGCCGTCCTCCGCCGTCGCTTCGACAATCAAGCCAGGTGCGGGCTTGGCAACCGCTTGGGCATGCAGCGAATTCACCATCACGCTCTCAGCGCCTAGAATCTGCCGGAGCTTGCCATTGCCGGACAGCATCACGGCATGGGCAAGATCGCCGCGCTGTTCCGGTGGTTTGGACCGATCGGCCCGGTGGTCGCCCTTACCCGGCAGTAGATGGACAAACTGATGCAGTGTTCCGCCAAGCGCCACATTCAATTCCTGCATGCCACGGCAAATCGCGAAAACGGGAATGCCCCGTTCAACGGCGGCGCGGATCATTGGCAGCGTCGTGGCGTCCCGCTGTGGATCAACGGTGATTTCGGGTGCTGCCAACTCATCCCCATAGTTATCGGGATGCACATTGGAGGGGCTGCCTGTCAGCATGAGGCCGGAAATATGGTCCAACAATGCACTGGGGTCTGCGCGCTGGCCAATCGACGGCATGATGATGGGGAAACAGCCGGAATGCGCCGCGACTGCGTCCAAGTTTCGCTGGTTCGTCGCGTGAAACTGGTGCGCCATGATTTGTTTGACGCAGGCAGAGATGGCGACAATAGGCGTAGGCAGCGGAAGGCGGGCATCGGTCGGCATGAACAATCCGTTTCGTCAGGTGCAGCCCGTGTATAGCACAAGCATTGCAAAAATGCCGCTGGTCGAACGATATGTGAAAGGGATTAAGGCCGCCCACCCGATATTCTAAGATATGCCCCGGCAACGTATGAGGCCTTGGCGGATAGTAGCCATACGATCCCCTCCGCGACTTCCTCCGCCTCACCAACGCGGCCAAGCGGGATTGATGGGCCAGCGCTATCAAGTTTGTCCTGGGGCGGCATATCCGTTGCGGTAAGACCCGGCGAGACCGTGTTTACCCGAATGCCTGCCGGCCCAAATTCCTGGGACAGGCCAATCGTCAGCGAGTTCACGGCACCCTTGGACGCCGCGTAGAGGATCTGTTCGCCGCCGCCGCCTTGTTGCGCACTGCCGGACGACACATTGATGATCCCGCCGCCCTTGCCGCCAGCCTTGGTGGACATTCGGCTGACAGCCTGCTGCGCACACAGCATATAGCCCGTGACGTTCACCGACAGCACATGCTGGATATCTGCCGCTGTCACTTTGCCGAACGGGCCGCGTGGGCCGACGACGCCAGCATTGTTCACCAGCGCATCCAGCCTGCCCCATTCCACATCCACCGCCTCGAACATGCGGATGACATCGGCTTCAACGCCTGTATCCGCCTGGATAATCATCGCTGCACCACCTGCGGCTTCAACAGCTTTGGCGGTGGCCTCCGCGGCTGTCTTATCAGCCCGGTAGTTGATCGCGACCGCCCAGCCTTCCGCTGCAAGCAGTTTTGCCGCTGCAGCCCCTATGCCCCGGCTGCCGCCCGTTATCAGTGCTACGTTTCTGTCCATCACCATGATCATCCCTACTTTGATGTCTCGCTGTTACCCAATCATAAGCATTGGCGCGTCTATCGTCACATACGCGTTAGACCGGCTTGCGCAAACGGGCGCTGGCGGGCAAAACTCAACGCCACATTTTCCAGGAAAGTAGGGCTCATCGTTATGCGGATGCTTCATGTCATTGTCAGCGCCGTTGTCGGCGGCGCAATTGGGTTCGCAGCGAGCCACACCGTCAGCCAGCGGGATGATCCGGCACCCATGGTGGCGGCGGCTGTCGATAAAGCCGTAAAGAAGGCTGTGGATGCACGCCTGACCGCACTTGGCGTCGAGACCGCCGCTGACCTGGACGGTAAAATCTCCGGCGGCGTCGCGCAGTTTCTAGCTGACAGCCCCGAAGCCGTCGTCGCCGCCTTGGAAAAATACCAGGCGAATGAGCAGGCTAAGGAAGCCCAAAAGCGCAAAGAGTCTGTCCGTAACCTAAGCAGCGTCCTGACGGAACAACCGGCGGACCCAGTGCTTGGCGCAGACGCAGCCACCGCTGACATCACCGTTGTTGAGTTCTTCGATTACCGCTGCGGCTACTGCAAGCGCGCATTGGATGGCGTGGTGGCGCTGGCTGACGAAGATAAGAAAATCCGGGTCGTGCTGAAAGAATTCCCAATCCTTGGGCCAGATTCCGTCACCGCAGCCAGGGTTTCATTGGCTGCCAACAAAATTGATCCGTCAATGCATTTCCCTCTGCACGAAGCGTTGATGCGCCACCGGGGTTCGTTCGATGAAACCACCCTGCTCGGCCTCGCCGCGGCCACGGGGTACGATCCGCTGAAAGTGGCAGAAATGATGAAATCTGACGAAATCAGCGCCCATATCCGCCAGACCTATGAAGCGGCTGAGGCGCTTGGCATTCGCGGCACGCCGGCCTTCGTGATTGGTGATGAGATCATTCCAGGTGCGATCAGCAAATCCGCCATGCAGGATGCTGTCCGCGCAGCCCGGGCCGGATAGGAACGTTAGTGCGCCACCGCTGCCGCGCCATGTTCATCAACCAGCGCGCCGGTCGTAAATCGATCTAGCGCGAATGGCGCGTTTAGGGCGTGCGGCGCGCCATGGGCGAGGGTATGCGCCAAGGTCCAGCCAGATGATGGCGTTGCCTTGAAGCCACCCGTGCCCCAGCCGCAGTTGATATAAAGGTTCGGCACCGGCGTTTCGCCGATAATGGGCGATGCATCCGGGCAAACATCAACGATACCGGCCCAGGTGCGCATGACACGCAGGCGGCTGAACATCGGGAAGAGTTCTATCGCAGACGCCATCTGGTCTTCTATGATGTGGAAGGCACCGCGCTGGGTGTAGCTGGTGTGTGCATCAATGCCCGCCCCCATGACCAGCTCCCCCTTGTCCGATTGGCTGACATAGACATGCACCTGGTTGGACATCACCACACAATCAAGCAGCGGCTTTAATGGCTCTGACACCAGCGCCTGCAGGGGATGGCTTTCGATTGGCAACCGGAACCCAGCCATATCTGCCAACACGCTGGAATGACCGGCAGCGACGAAGGCCCCTTTGTCCGCCCGAATGGTTCCCCGCGTCGTCTCAACGCCTTCGAATGCGCCATCGGCACCGCGCAGTACGCTCGTCACTTCAGCGTTCTCAATGATATCAACGCCCAGCCTGTCCGCCGCCCGGGCATAACCCCACACGACTGCGTCATGACGTGCTGTGCCGCCGCGGCGCTGCAGAGTCGCACCCAATACAGGCCAGCGCTTCTTTGTGGAGATATCAATTAAGGGGCAGAAGTCCTGCACGCCCTCAGGGTCCAGCCATTCAGCGTCAACACCGTTGAGCTGGTTGGCATTCACCCGGCGGATGCTTTCGCGCACATCATGCAGGGTGTGCGCCAGGTTCAGCACACCGCGCTGGCTGAACATCACATTGACGTTGAGGTCCTGGCTCAAGCCCTCCCAGAGCTTCAGGCCATGCTCATAGATCGCCGCACTCTCATCCCAGAGATAATTGGAGCGGACAATCGTGGTGTTGCGGCCTGCATTGCCACCACCGATCCAGCCTTTCTCTACCACCGCAACATTGGTGATCCCGTGCAGCTTGGCGAGATAATATGCGGTCGCCAGTCCATGCCCACCGCCGCCGACAATAATCACGTCATAGCGGGGCTTGGGTTCAGGGTTGCGCCGCCAGGGCTTCCATCCGGTATTGCCGCCAAGCGCTTCTTTGAAGACGCGCCAGGCGGAAAACCGGCCAGATGCCGTTTTGTCAGCCGATGTGTCTGCGGCCATTGCGAACCATCAATCCTAGAAGAACTGGTTAGGCAGATATGTGGCGACACCTGGGAAGGCGATCAAAATGCCGATCATCACCAACATCGCGATCATGAAGGGCACAGCGCCAATCGCAACATCGTTGAACTTACCACCGCGCGCCCGGATGCCTTGCACAACATACAAGTTCACACCAATTGGCGGCGTAATCAGTGCCGCTTCCATAAGGATCGTGATCAGGATGCCGAACCAAACGTCCGAGAACGCTTCCACGTTTAGGCTCATGACAATAGGGAACACGACCGGGATCGTCGTAAGCATCATGGACAGCGTTTCCATGAACATGCCCAGGATCAGGTAGAACACCACGATCAACAGGATGGTTTCTGTTGGCGTCAGGCCAAGTTCAGCGATGAAGTTCAGCATCGCCTGGGTGATGCCCATGAAGCCCAGCACGAAGTTCAGGAAGATCGCGGAAAACACGATCAACATAATCATCGCCGTGGTGCGCATGGTGCCTTCAAAGGCTTCCAGCAGCATCCGCACATTCAGCGACTTGAAATAGGCGGCGATGAACAAGGCCATCACAACGCCAATAGACGCAGCCTCTGTCGGTGTTGCAACGCCGCCGTAGATTGAGCCGACAACGGCTGCAAACAGCAAAACTGGCGGCAGCAAATGCGGCAGCGTGCGCACACGCTCGCCCCAGCTCGTCTTGACGCGATCGCCGCCCCAGCTTCTGCGATAGAGGCAGGCACCGATGATGACCAGCATGAACAACAAAGCGAGTGAGGCACCTGGGATAATGCCAGCCAGATAGAGTTCTGGGACAGATGTATCTGTCAGCAAGCCATAAATGATGAGATTGATCGACGGTGGCACCAAAATGCCCAGCGTGCCACCGGCCGCTAGGGAGCCTAAGAACAGGCTCTCATTATATTTGTGCTTCTCAATTTCAGGATATGCCACCGTACCGACGGTGGCCGCTGTCGCGACGCTGGAGCCAGATGTTGCCGCGAAAATCGTGCAAGAGCCGATATTGGCATGCATCAATCCGCCGGGCAGCCAGGAAACCCATTGCACAACCGCGCTATACATGCGCCGTGCAATGCCTGCGCGAAGCATGATTTCACCCAACAGGATGAACATTGGGATGGCAACCAGGATGAACTCTTTGCTCTTGTCCCAGATAATTTCGCCAATGCCAAACGTCAGCCGTCCGTCCATCGTAATCTCATCGAGTACGAAGCTCAGTATACCGAGAACCGCAGCAACGGGGACGGCTGCAACAACCAGAACAAGCAGGCCTGTGAGAATCCATACAGCCATTGATCAGACCTCCCGCCCAGCGGCGGCTTCATCCATGACGTCTTCGACATGGGTTTCTTCTTCAATTACGTCCGCGATGGATGGGATGCCAGCGATCTTAGCGACCAGATCCCAGTTCCGTTGCAGCAGTGCGATCAGCGAATACAGCGTGACGAAGACCAGGGTGCAGAAGAACAGCACGATCCCTGCCATCCAGAAAAACTGCGGAATCCACTGGGGCGTTTCTAGGGTGGTGATGGAGACTGAGTTCAAATCCCAGCTTTCCAGGAACGCAGCGATGGCAGCGTTCGTCATGACCCACATGTAGTAAAGCAGCAATGAGAGGCCGATTACGTCCAAAGTGGCGGTGAAGGGCTTGGGCAAGAGATTGTAAAGCGCATCAATCCGCACATTTGAACGATGCAAAAGACAATAGGAATATGCCAATGTCGTCGAGGCCGCGAACACATAACCCGAAATTTCGTCAGAGCCGCTCATGGTGACGCCGATGAATTTCCGGCAAAGCACATCCACCGTCACAATGATCGCGGAAATCAAAAGTGCAACGCCGCCTAACCATACAAGCCAGCGGGACGCTAACTGCAAGGCACTATGGACTTGCGCAAACTTTTCCATCATGGCCGAAAGCCCTAAAATACTGAAAAGATAACGTAAAAAGCGGAAACCGGGCACCGCTATAGGCGCAGCGCCCGGTTCCAGACTTTAGCTTAGACGCTTAGAGGGACGCCTTCAGACCGGACAACTTGCCGACTGTTGCATTCCACTCATCGATGCACGTCTGCGTGCCGCAGCGCTTAGCCCAACGCTTCACAACGACGTTTTCTGCAACGTCTTTGAGCTTCGCTTTGTCTGCTGCATTTGGCTCAATCGGGGTCATGTTGCCCGGCTCACCAATGTCGCAAGGACCCTGCGCGTTGCAGTTCATGCCACGTGCATCATTCGCACGGGTCGCAACCCACATAGCTTCGGTCAGAGGCTGCATTTGGCCCATGATCGCTGCCTGGCCTTCTTTATCGAGGCCATTCCAGGTCTTGTTGTTCATCGCCAAGAACGAGGAAGCGTAGCCAAGACGCACGCGCACGTTATGGGTCACAACCTGCCACCACTTAGCGTTATACGCTGGCATGGTGCCGGTGATGCCACAATCCGCGACGCCCTTTTGCAGAGCAGGTACGACTTCGGCGAATGCGATCGTTACGGCAGAACCGTTGATGCCTTCGATGAAATCACCCAGCGTCGTGGAGTAAGTGCGGATCTTCTTGCCGGCAAGGTCGGCGAGGGAGACGTTCGTGTTAGAGCGGTCACCCAAGTTGCACCAAAGCTGCTGGCTCGGCCATGCATAGAGCATAAGGAGCTTCGCGTTATACTTCTGTGCGAATTCACGCTTGATGATAGGCTCATAGGATTCGAGCGCTTTACGATACACATCGATGTCCTGGATGACGCCAGCAAGATCAGCGCCTTCAATGGCTGGGCTGTCCTGGGCGACATACGTGGTCACACCATGAACGGCATCATAGGTGCCAAGCTTCAGAAGCTTCATGATTTCAAAGCCAGACAGGCCAACTTCGGTCTGTGATTTGGCGTTGGCGGTGTATGCGCCATTGGTAACTTTTGGCAGGGTCTCGTTCCAGAACGGGCCTTCACGCTCTTTCCAGTGATCCAGGAAGCCCCAGGTCCCGACGACCGTGAACTTCTTCGGCTTAATGTCAGCGCTGGCAGCGCCTGCGCCGAATGCCAAGCCGGCGGCGAGCGCCCCGGCAAGGGCAAATTTAAGGGATTTCATAGTAACTTACCTCCTGTTGAAAGTGACGCCCCATCTAACTGGGTGCGCATTAAACAGCGCTTCTCGAGAGGCGCCCTCACGCGGACCAGCGCATGCTGACCGCATCACTAGCCTGGTCGCCAATAAGCATGGCCCCAGGTGTATGCGTAATACAAATCGGCGGTTTCGCCGTTTGCAGAACCAATTGCGGCGTTACTCCGCACGCCCAAAAGACTGGAATTTCACCCGGCTTGATATCGACAGCGTCGCCCCAATCGGGCGCCATCACGTCTGTAATGCCAATCTCCGCCGGGTCGCCAAAGTGTAGTGGCGCGCCGTGGGCGGCTGGGAACCGTGACGTGACCTCAATGGCGCGCAGCGCGTCCTTCGGCGTCATGGGTCGCATGGAACATACAGTATTGCCTTGGAATGGCCCGACCGGGCGGCATGCGATGTTGGTCGCATACATTGGCACGGTCACTTCCATCTCATGGTGCCTAAGGCCAATGCCAGCCTTGACCAGCGCATCTTCAAAGCTGAAGGAGCAGCCAAGCACAAATCCAACAAAATCATCCTGCCAAAGATCATTCAGATCCGTGACTTGCGCATCTAGCTCACCATGCCGATATACATTGTATTGCGGCGCATCCGTGCGGATGTCCACGTCGGCACCAATATCCGGCAGCATCGGGTCCCCCGGGGCCGTCATTGCGACGACGGGACATGGCTTTGGATTGCGGTGGCAGAAAATCGCGAATTCCAGCGCCAGGTCCTTCGGTAGGATTGCCAGATTGCCCTGCAATCGGCCCATCGCCATGCCCGCCGTGTGGCCGGTGTGAACGCCGGAACGGATTAAGCGCCGCGCCGCCAAGGGCGAGACGCGCGGGTCGTCCGCCCCATCACGCAGGAGCGGCTGTACCATTTCAGAACGTTCGGCGCCGGTGTTGGCAGGCGTCATAAGCGTCTCTTATGCTGGTGCGGATGCATTAACGTTTCAATTCTGCCGTGATATGCGTTGATTAGCAACAGTCTCACCAGAAATTTACGAACCCTAGGAGCTTAAAAAATGGGCGAAACAATCGGATTTATTGGGCTTGGCGCAATGGGTGCACCAATGGCGCGCCGTCTCCTGGGGGCTGGGCATACTGTAATTGCCTGTGACGCGAACCCAGCAGCGCTGGACGCCATGGTTGCGTCCGGCGCACAAGCCGCCACCAGCGCCCGCGCCCTGGCTGATCAAGTTGAAACCATCATGGTCAGCCTGCCAACGCCCGCTGTCGTACAGGCCGTCGCGGCGGAGGTCGCCGAGGGGTCCAAGGCAAAGCTCTTTATTGACCTTTCAACAACCGGCCCGCGCGTTGCCCAAGATGTGGGCGCCATGCTCAACAAAAAAGGCCTGGAAATGCTGGATTCGCCTGTTTCAGGCGGTGTGGGCGGGGCGGAAAAAGGCACGCTCGCCGTTATGGTATCTGGCCCGGAAGCACAGTGGACCCGTTGGAAGCCCGTGCTGGAAGCAATTGGCCATAACGCCTATTTCGTCGGTGAAGGCCAGGGCCAAGGCCAGATGATGAAGCTCATCAACAATATGTTGAGCGCCACCGCCATGGTCGCCAGCGCAGAAGCGTTCGCGCTTGGTGCCAAAGCGGGCCTTGACCCGGACATCATGGTGCAAGTGATTAACGCCGGCTCCGGTGCGAATACCGCCGTCCGCGACAAGTTCCCGAAATCTGTACTGACCCGCACGTTCGACTACGGTTTCCGCACGGAGCTTATGTACAAAGACGTCCGCCTCTGCCTCGAAGAAGCCGAAGCGCTTGGCTCACCCATGTGGGTTGGCCAGCCGGTCAAACAATGGTGGTCCCTGGCGCTCGCCCGCGGCGGCGTAGAAGAAGATTTCTCCCACATCATGCGCTACGTTGAAGAACAGGCAGGCGTAGAAGTCCGCAGCCGCAAGAACGACCCTAAGCCGGAATGAGCATTCCCTTGGGTTCGGCGTTTGCGCTCAGACAATTGGATTGAGCGCGGACTAAACGTAAGAATTCCGATACGCGAAAATAAAATCGTCGTATATGACGCCCTTCGGGTCTGTGTTGGTGATGGAACATCCCTTAATATCGCGTTGGCCGTTGGAACGCACGTAGGCGATGTCCTGCAGCGTGTTCCATCGGAGGCGGTCAAAAACGACATCGCCGACACGGGCTCCTCCGGCATTGAAGCAGACGATCTGAATAACGCCGAGGCCATACGCTGACCCGTCTGCTTTTGATGCTTTGACCCGAAAGCCGAAACCAAATTGCGGCTCTGCGAAAAAAATGGAAACAGCGCCCTCACCGCCTGCATCGCCGCGGGGAAAGCCCTTCCACGCCTCTCCGAACAAGCCGATACCGCCAAGGCTTGGACTTCTCCGCAAGCTCAAATTTTGCCGCGGCCGGCCCGCCTGAATAACGAGCGGCGCTGCGGCGGTATTCGAAAGAACGTCGAAATCAGCAAGGCTTGAATTGGGCGCCCCTTTGGTCAGCGCCTGCCCTCGAAACCGCTCCCCTAACGTCGCACCCTCGACCCTGTACAAACCGTCGACACGGCGGCTGTAGTCGGGGAAAACCTCTTCCTCGAAGGTGATTTTAACATTCAAGCGTGTTTGGAGCTCGTTATAGTCGGCAAAGGTCAGGCCGTTATTTGCGAGCGCCAGAGTCGGGACAAGAACCATGAAAAGCGCCCAAAAAGGCCAATAAATTAATCCACGTTCTGTGCATAACAGCATCCAGCGGGAATCCCATCACCCACTCATCGTCAATCCGCCGGAGATGCTTAGGACCTGGCCGGTGACGTAGTTGGCGCGGGGGCTGGCGAAGTAGAGGATGCCGTCGGCGACATCCTGGGGGGTGGCTAGGCGGCGGAAGGGGATGGCGCGGAGCAGGGCTTCCTTGATGCGCTCGCTCTGGCCTTCAAACAGTGGCGTGTCCGTTGGGCCGGGGCAGACGACATTCACACAGATATTGTGCCGCGCCATTTCCCGCGCCAATGACTTCGAGAACGCCATGACACCGCCCTTGGCACCCGCATAAACCGTTTCGCCCATGGAGCCGACGCGGCCTGCGTCACTGGACACATTGACGATCTTCGCACCGGCACCGGATTCCATCATCGGCTTCACAAAGGCCTGACACACGCGGACTTGGCCCAGATAGTTCAGCTGCACGATCTTTTCGATGAACTCTGGTGAGTTCTCAACAAACGGCTCCGTCCGATCCCAGCCTGCGACATTCACCAGAATGTTCATAGCACCGTGCCGGCCCGTCACATCATCACAGCAGGCGAGGATGGCGGCGGGATCAGTGACGTCCAGCGCTACAAACTCACCGCCGCCTTTTTGCGCAGCCAGTTCCGCCGTCACTGCATCAGCTTTGTCGGCAGCGATATCGCACGCGATGACATAGGCCCCTGCTTCAGCCAGCGTGTTGGCGGTTGCGCGGCCAATGCCCGATGCAGCGCCGGTAACAAAGGCCTTCTGGCCGGACAGATCAATCATGGGAGGTCTCGCTTATTCTGCTGAATCGGGGGCAATGCTATCAAGGTCGTGGTCGGGCTTCCAACGGGTCGGCCAGGCATCACCTTGGTCCGCAAGGGCGGCGGCGATGTCATTGGTCTCGACGCGAATTTGGATGTCTTCGGCGAAGATAAGATCGATGCCACCATCCACAGGCCGCAGGCTCATGAAGGATAGCATGCGGTCGCTCTCATTCAGGCTGAAGCCCCGGGACCGAACACGCTCAACACCCGCAATCGAAAGCACCGAATGGATGCGGTAGTAGATCAACTCACCACCGGACTCTTCGCCACCCTGCTCCCACATAAAACGGTTGAAGGCGATGACCACGCGCTGCTCACCCTTAAGCCAGGTGATATCGCCTACGGGTGACAGCGCATCCTGCAGGCAGGCGCTCATGACGGTCAGGTCCGCGCCGTCCTTCGCCAGGAGCTTCAAAGGTTTGGGTTCGGCGCTGGTCATCAGGCGCGCTCCCGCACGATTTCTGCCCCGCAGGCGTTTAGCTTGGCTTCAACCCGTTCATAACCGCGATCCAGATGGTAAATGCGGTTGACCAGAGTTTCCCCCTCCGCCGCCAATCCAGCCAGCACGAGGCTGACGGATGCCCGCAAATCTGTTGCCATCACGGGCGCGCCCTTCAGGCGTTCAACGCCACGGATCATCGCGGAGGCGCCATGGACATTAATATTCGCCCCCATGCGCGTCAGTTCCGGCACATGCATGAAGCGGTTTTCAAAGATCGTTTCTGTCACCATCGATGCGCCCTTGGCCGTCGCCATAGCGGCCATGAACTGGGCTTGCAGGTCTGTCGGGAAGCCTGGATGCGGCTCCGTCATCATATCCACACCTTCAAGCGGCCCATTGGCGCGGGCAACGCGGAACCCACGCGCCGTTTCTGTGAATACAACACCCGCATCTTCCAGCTTCGCGGCAGCGGCGGCGATCAGGTCAAGCTGTCCGCCGATAATTTCAACATCACCGCCGGTGAGCGCCGCGGCCATGGCGAAGGTGCCAGTTTCGATCCTGTCCGGGACGACGGAATGAGTTGCATGGTGCAGGCTGGTGACGCCAGTGATCCGCAGCGTATCCGTGCCAACGCCCTCAATCTTAGCGCCCATGGCGATCAGGCAATTGGCAAGGTCTATGATTTCAGGCTCGCGCGCGGCGTTGATCAGCACGCTTTCGCCATCAGCCAAGCTTGCGGCCATCATCGCGTTTTCGGTGGCACCGACGGAAACCATAGGGAACGCAACGCGCCCGCCCTTCAGGCCATTCGGCGCTTTCGCCTGGATGTAGCCGGATTCCAAGATGATCTCGGCACCCATTTCTTCCAGTGCCATTAAATGCAGATCGACTGGCCTATTGCCAATGGCGCAACCGCCGGGCAGTGACACCGTCGCCTCACCAGCGCGCGCGACAAGTGGCCCCAACACCAGCACAGATGCACGCATTTTACGGACAACGTCATAGGGCGCTTCGGTGCTGGAGAATGTCTTCGCCTGAATTTTGGCAGCCCCCGTAGTCCGGTCCACCGCAGCGCCAAGGCCTTCCAGCAGTTCGGCCATGGACGCGATATCTGCCAGATCAGGCAGGTTCTCGAGCGTCAGCCCCTCGGCGGATAAGAGGCCAGCAGCCATCAGTGGCAGCGCCGCGTTCTTGGCGCCGCTGATCTTGATTTCGCCGTGGAGCGGAGCGCCGCCCCGGATGCGCAGGCGGTCCATCAGCGGTTCCTCAAAGCTTCGGCAGCGTTACGCCGCGCTGGCCCATATATTTGCCCGCCCGGTCTGCATATGACGTTTCGCATTCACTCTCCGCGCGCAGGAACAGAAACTGGCACGCACCTTCATTGGCGTAGACCTTGGCAGGCAGCGGCGTGGTATTGGAGAATTCCAACGTCACATGGCCTTCCCATTCGGGTTCCAGCGGCGTCACGTTCACGATGATACCGCAACGGGCATAGGTGGATTTGCCAAGGCAGATCACCAGCACATCACGAGGAATGCGGAAATATTCGACCGTGCGGGCAAGCGCGAAAGAATTTGGCGGGATGATGCAAACATCCGTATCCCGCTCCACGAAGCTCTGGTCAGAGAACGCTTTGGGATCCACCGTGACCGAGTCCACATTGGTGAACACCCGGAATTCCGGTGCCACCCGCGCATCATAGCCATATGAGGAGCAGCCGTAAGAAATCACGCCGTCCCGTTTCAAGCCGTCATGATACGGCTCGATCATGTTTTTGGTCTCCGACATTTCGCGGATCCAGGTATCCGGCAACACACCCATCAGCTTCTCCACCAGCGGCAATACACTGCCCTGGCCCATTCACCCCAACAAAACACATTGTTTCTATCGAACCCAACGGCGCCCCTCAAGCGGCAGGGTTGGGGAGAAGTTTGGGCGATGGCTAGTCCACGTCATCTGACGCAGCTTGAATAGCGGCACGGCGCGCACTTGCGAACGTGTCGTAGACGGATTTCACGTATACATCGGCGTCGGCTTTGGAAACACCGCCCTTGTCCTGCAGAAGGGGGCGGTCGTTGTTGCGTATGAACTGGTCCAGCTTAGTCTCGGCATCCAGCATCGTGACCAACCGCATAAGGTCGGTTTCTTGTTCAAAGTAATCGAGGAGCATACCGGTGAAGCGGTTGAGGTCACGAACTTCCGCATCGCCAAGATAATTCTTGGCCGTTAGCGTATCGCGTTGGGTTATCTGCCTGCCAGGCCAGCTTGCCAGCCCCATATTCGGCAAACTGGCGTCTGCGCGCTGCATACGAAGTTCCGCGCCTGTCATCTGAGTGACCGCATAATGCAGCTTGTTCTGCACGGTGGCGAAGAACGCCCGGCGGCGTTGTTCGGGAATGGCGGCGTAGTCACTGCATAGGGAACATATGCGCCGCACCTCCTTGTAGACATTCGCCTCAGATGCCCGAATATCGCGAATAATCTCGCGAAGTTCACGAAAATGGTCCGAAGCCTCAGACTCTTTCAGCCGCTCGGCATCAACCACAAAGCCTTTGGTTGCAAACTGCACGAGCTTATCCGTCGCCCAGCGCCGGAATACCGTGCCTTGCCGCGACGATACACGGTAGCCAACTGAGATTACCATATCCAGGCTATAGAGCGTCGCGGGACGACCATGACTTGTTTGCGCTTTCCGCAAAGAAGTCGTTTCGTCTAACTCTCCCTCTTCAAGGACGTTCGTTATATGGCGGGATATTCTGGAAGTATCTCTACCGAATAAATCCGCAATCTGAGCCTGCGTCATCCAGAGTGAGTCGCCGCTATATTGCAATTGGACAGACGCGCCAGCATCCGTGGTGTAAAGCAAGAACCTATCGCCAGTCGCCTCATCCTCTATAAGCCGAACAGGCTCGATGGCTGGTGTGGATGCGGGGGCGGTGATGCTTTCAAGCGCATCATTCGGAGACTTTGGGTTCACCGATTGGCCTTTTGGTCTGGTCAAGAAACGCCCTCCAGTGAAAATTGCGCGGCCGGATTTAGACGAAGCGGTAAAAACGCTCTATCGTACTTGAACTACATATTAAAATATATACTATAGTTAGAATATATTCATGCACACTCCCAATTCTACCCCAACTCCATCGTTGTGATCCCGAACGTCTCCTGCAGTGGCAAATTGGGCTCGGGGCCGTTGTACATTCGGGCCGCGCCAAAGCTGGGTTTGAGGCCAAGCCGCAACGCGAGCGCTGTGGCCGCGGTGTTGCGGGCCGGTGTGTCAAACGCGATGGAGGCACCTGGGTCTAGATCGGCGGAGAGGGTGACGATCAAAGCTTCTGCCAGATCTTCTGATTCCGCAAACAGCGGACCGATTTTGTAGCCTTCGCGGCATTGGCGGATGGTGGCGTAGCCGGTGATGGTGCCATCTCGGAGTGCAAGCTGTGTACGGCGGCGGTTTCCAGTGGGCGGCAAAGTCCATGCGCGGGTAAAATCCGTGCGCGGGCCTGGATAAAATCGCGCGTCATAGTCTACGAGGGCGTCCAGTTTATCCGCCGTAAGATCAACCACGCTGGGGGAAAGCAGCGCTTTCGGCAAGACCGGGACCCCAGAATGGCGCACGGTTTCATCCGCTAACACGAAGCCCGACTTTTGATAATTCGCCTGTTGGTCCGGCACGCCATCCAGCCCGACCGTCCGATCGCCCAGATGCGCCATACCAGCGTTCCAGATGGCAATGCCCGTCCCCGTGCCGCGCTGGTCTGGACGGACGATGTAGAAACCCAGAAAGCCGTATTCTGGGCCGTAGCGCACGACAGCGATGGAGGCGACGGGCTCACCATTGCGCCAGCCCATCAGGAAACCTTTAGGGTCTGCCGTAAAGAACGCCGCCAGATCATCCAGCCCCGGGTTCCAGCCCTCTGCCGCCGCCCAATCGACGGCAGTTTGGTATTCGACCAGGGTTGCGGGGCGGATGATCAGGTCAGCAGTCATGTCTGGGCGGCCTTAAGCACCCTTGAAATTGCCCGTGCGTTTTTCGCGCCATGCGGCGATGGCCTCTACATGGTCATCGGAAAGCCGCGCCAGCGTCATGTGTGAGGACACCATGTCGAGGCTGGAGCGCAGGTCCATTGTTTGGTTCTGCTGCACCAAGCGCTTGATCAGGCGGACGGAAATCGGGGCACCTGCAGCGATTTTGGCGGCGATGGCAAGCACTTCATCCAGCATCTTGTCATCATCGAACACATCGCAAACGAGCCCGATATCCTTGGCTTCATCCGCATTCAGGAACTTGGACGTCCACAACAGCTCCAGCGCCTTTTGCACGCCAACAATGCGCGGCAGGAACCAGCAGGCGCCGTTGCCGGGCACCAGGCCCATGCGCACATAGGTTTCGGCGAAACGGGCGGATTTCGCCGCATAGCGAAGGTCTGCATGCAGCGCCATGTCCATGCCTGCACCCACGGCGACACCGTTGACGGCCGCGAGCACCGGCTTATCCAGGGCCGCCACAGCTTGCGGAATTTTCTGAATGCGATCCCAAAGGCCAGACTTCACATCCTTCGTGCGCGGCACTTCGCCGGCACCCATACCACCCGTATCACCGCCGGAGCAGAAGCCCTTGCCCGCACCGGTCACGACAACCGCGCGCACATCGTCCCGCTCACCGCATTCCTGCAGGCGCGCCAAGTAAGCATCCAGCATGTCGTTGGAGAAGGCGTTCAGCTTTTCGGGATTGTTGAACGTAATCAGCGCCACTTTGTCGGGGCGCACTTCAAATTTCAGTTTCTCAGTCATGGTTCTCTCCGTTAGGTCCTTAAATGCCCGACCAATCGGGCGCACGTTTTTCGTTGAATGCGGCAATGCCTTCCTGGGCGTCTTCTGATGTGCCCATAAGGCCGCCATTACTTTCAGCCAGCACCAAGGCTTGATGCATCGTCATGTCCTGCATGGCTTTGTAAACATACAAACCACGACGGACGGCGGCAGGGCTGCTTTTCAGAATACGATCCAGCAGCCAATCGGTTTTGGCGTCAAGCTCTGCTGCGGGCACCACATGGTTCACGAGGCCAGCTTCCACCGCTTCATCGGCGGTCATTGGCTCGCCTGTCACCATCAGTTCCAGTAGCTTGCGTTTCGGCATGAGGCGCATGAGCTGGGTCATGATCATCATAGGCCAAACGCCAATACGGGTTTCAGGTGCCCCGAACTTCGCTGTATCAGTGGAGACCGCCATATCGCACATCGCCACCAGGCCTAGCCCACCCGCGACGGCGTGGCCGTTCACCCGTGCGATCATGGGCAAAGGGCAACGATCGACGAGACGGAACAGGTCTCCGATTTTCTGTGAAGGGTCCGAATGGTCGATCTGAAAGGGCCGGTCATCTCCGGTGCGCTTCAAGTCTGCTCCAGCGCAAAAAGCTTTATCACCAACGCCCGTCAGCACGATTACCCGCACGTCCGGCATAGCGACCATGGCTTGATTGATGCCATCCATCATGCCGTCGACCACAGCGTCATTGATGGAATTCCGCCGTTCTTCGCGGTTGATGGTCATCCGCAACACGGGGCCGTCGCGCTCGATTAGTAGCTCGCTCATTTGTGATGTTCCGCCGTTTCACCATTCGCGTCCGAAGCCTATGCTGCCTGCGAATGGCCTGAACCGTAAAGAGGGAGTTCTCGGCACATGCTGCGCTTAATCACCTGCTTCGCGATCCTGGCGCTCGCCAATATTTCAACGACCGCCGCGGCTGACCCACCCCGCTGGGCGATAGATCACGCAAAGAGCCACCTGCATTTTATTTCGAAATGGCAGGGTGCCCCCGTCAAAGGCGTATTCAAAACCTGGAGCGGCGATATCCGTTTTGATCCAGCGGACCTGGCCGCCAGCAGCGTCGCCATCGAAATCGACACTGCCAGCCTGGACACCGCCTATAAGGACCGGGATGACGGCCTGCGCGGTAGCGATGGCTTCAAGAGTGACGCATTCCCAACCGCAACCTACAAAGCCGCGACCTTCCGCGACCTGGGCGACGGCAAATTTGAAGCTGACGGTATTCTGAAGATCAAAGATCTGGAAGCCCCGGTCACGCTGCCTTTCATGCTGGAAATCAGCGGCGATACAGCCGTGATGACGGCATCCGTCGGCCTGTCCCGCATCGCACTCGGCCTTGGCAAAGGCCAATGGAAAGACACCAGCATCATCAAGGATGAAGTGTCCGTCGAAATCCGCGTGGAAGCGGTGCGCGAAAAGCAAGCTGCTGCAACCCCGACCGAGCCAGAGCCAGAAGAAGCTTCCGGGCGGATTGGCCAAGCGCGCCCGACGCTCGGCACAAAGCAGATGGCGGTCGCGGCGAACAATCACGCGACCGAGGCAGCCTATAAAGCGCTCCGGGCGGGCGGGACGGCAGCAGATGCGGCCATCGCCGCACAGTTCGTGCTGAACCTGGTTGAGCCGCAATCCTCCGGCATCGGCGGCGGCGCATTCCTGCTCTATTGGGACCCCACCACGAAACAGATGGCTGCGCTGGATGGTCGTGAGACGGCACCTGCTGCGGCAGACCCGGATTATTTCCTGAACGCAAGCGGCAAGCCGATGAAGTTCTGGGAAGCCGTGGTTGGTGGCCGCGCTGTCGGAACGCCAGGAACTCTGGCGCTGCTGGCCGAAATGCATCAACGCTACGGCAAGCTGCCCTGGGCCGATTTACTGGAGCCAGCGATCCGATTGGCCGAGACTGGGTTCGCGATCTCACCCCGCCTTGCTGGCGCTATCGCCAAGGCGCAGGCCAAGGGCCTGGATAGGTTTCCGGCAACGCGGGCCTATTTCTTCCAGGCGGATGGGCAACCGAAGCCATCCGGCACCCGGCTGAATAACCCCGCCTTCGCCCAGACCCTCCGCCAGATTGCGAAGGATGGCGCAAAAGCGTTTTATGATGGCCCTATCGGTCAAGAAATCATTGCCAAAGTGCAGGCTGCGAGCAATCCAGGCCTGCTCTCCGCCAGTGATCTAAAGGCCTATCGCGTAAGGGACAGGCAAGCTATTTGCGCGCCATATCGGGGCTATGATGTTTGCGGGTTTCCGCCACCAACGTCCGGTGGAGTCGGTGTCCTTCAAGCCCTGACGATGTTGGGGCAGCATGACCTGAAGGCTATCGGCCCAGGTGCCCAGGCGGCGCATCTTTTCGCCGCCGCAATGAAACGCGTTTATGCGGACCGGGCGCGCTATCTGGCAGATCCAGACTTTATCGACGTCCCGACCAAAGGCCTGATTGACGCTGGATATCTGCAGCAACGGGGTGCCGAGATTGATCCCGCAAAGGCAGGCGGCAAAGCGAAAGCCGGTGAGCCGCCGAGCGCGCCAGCCCCCATGGCCGCACCGATTCAGCCCCCGGAGAAAGGCACCAGTCATATCGTTGTGCGCGATCAATGGGGGGCAGCGCTTTCTATGACTACAACGATTGAAACGGGGTTTGGCAGCCGCTTAATGGCAGGCGGGTTTCTGCTCAATAACGAATTGACGGATTTCTCCCGCGCGCCCGTCCGCAAGGGTTTGCTCGTCGCAAACCGCGTTGAGGGCGGGAAGCGTCCGCGCTCTACCATGTCGCCGGTGATTGTGATGAAGGATGGCGCGCCGGCGCTGCTGGTCGGATCGCCCGGCGGGTCGCGGATTATCGGCTATGTGGCAGGTGCCATCATCAATATGATTGATTTCGATATGCCGGTCGCCACAGCATTGGCAGCAGGCCATGTCAGCAATCGCAACGGCCCGACAGACTTGGAGGCGGGAACCAGTGCCGAAACGCTGGCTGCGGCGCTGACTGCAATGAGCCACAAGACCCGCATCCGCGATCTCAACAGCGGCCTCGCCGCCATCCGTGTTCATGGTGACGGCAAGCTAGAGGGTGCCGCGGACCCCCGCCGCGAGGGTTTCGCACTGGGTGACTGAGGCTAGAGCATATTCGGCTTAGGAGGTCAGCGCGCCTGCCCGTTTCAGCGCCTTATCCAATGCGGCCATTGTGTCCGCAAGATCAGGCGAATCATCCTTGAGCCAGGCGCGAACAGCGGCGGCGTAGATCAGGCTGAGTGCATGGGTGCGGGCAATACCAGCAAGCCCTTCCGCCGGAATGCCGGCCGCGCGCAGCATCCATTTGCAGGAGCCCAGCAAGCGCGGTGCCGCCACCAGAAGCGTCAACGGGTCCCGCGCGCTGCCACAGGCCATGGATTTGAGCGCGGGCTTATGCATCCGCATGGCTTCCAAGCGGCGCATGATCACATCAAACAGCCGGTCTCTGCGGGATTCATCCGCCAGTGACGGATCATCGCCAGCCAGCATGGCCGCATCATTGCGCGCGATCACAGCGGTGACGATGCCAGCACGCTCCGGAAAAGCGTTGTAGGCATCCTGCAGCGATACGCCAGCAGCGCTTGCGATAGCGTCCATGCCAATCTGGTTCCAGGGCTGTTCAGCCGCCAGCGCCAGTGCAGCATCCACCAGCTTATCTTCGGTCGTGCGTTTCGGCGTTGCTTTCCGGGCCATAACGTTCTCTCCCAATCTCAGCAGCGTTTCAGCCATCAGATATAGGCTGGAACCATGCCATTGCACAGGCGGCAGCGACGATCTGGAGCAGCACCTATGCATTTTCCAATAACGCCACTGTGATTGTCAGGGGCTGACACACGGGTTTACGCTCCCCCTGCATCTTCAACCCCCAGGAGACGAACACCGATGAGAATTCTCATGAAAAGTGCGATTGTGGCGGTAGCCCTCGCGGTCAGTCTTGGCAGCGCTTCAGCCCAGGACATCAAGCGATCCATCACCAAAGTTTCGGGCGATGTTTATCGCTTCCAAAACAATTTCCACTTCTCCCTGGTCACCGTAACCAGTGCAGGCGTTGTGGTCGTCGATCCGATCCATGCGGAAGCTGCAACATGGCTCAAAGCCAATTTGAGCCAGATCACCGACAAGCCCATCACCCACCTGATCTACAGCCACAGCCATGGAGACCATGCGTCCGGCGGTACTGTCTTACAGAAGGGCGGCGCTTTAGTGATCGCGCAGTAAAACGCGCCTGATGCCATTGACGGCGTGGCACCAGACATCCGCTTCAGTGAGGAGATGGATATCCGTGTCGGCGGCAAGACGTTCGAACTTACCTGGCTTGGCGAAGGCCATGGCCAAGACTTGATTGCCGTGGTCGTCCGCCCGGAAAACGTGGCGTTCATTACCGATGCCGCAGCGCCAAAACGCCTGCCTTATCGCGATTTCCCACGCTCCGATATCGACGGCTGGATCAGCCAGATTGAGACGATCGAAAGCCTGGACTTCGACATCATGGCACCGGCCCACGGCAATGTTGGCACAAAGCTGGATGCGACCGACGCCCGGGTCTACATGCTGCAGCTGCGCGATCAGGTGCTGCGTGGTCTCCGCGCTGGAAAAACCACAGACGAATTGGCGGTTTCTGTCACCATGGACGCCTACAAAGACTGGGGCTCCTACGCCAATTGGCGCGAATTGAACGTGCGCGGCATGGCAAAATATCTGATTGAAACCGGCCAGGTAAATTAGGCCTGCTTGGCTTCAATCAGCGCACGGCGAATTTCGCGGGCACGGATGATGAGAGCCTCTATCTCCTCACCGTCGCCCCAGCGGATCGCCCGTTGCAGGCGTGCCAAATCTTCTGACAGCCGGGCAGCGCAATCCAAAAGCGCTTCCCGGTTGTTCAGGAACACATCGCGCCACATCACAGGATCAGACGCCGCTATCCGGGTGAAATCCCGGAACCCGGAGGCTGAAAACTTGATGACCTCCTGGGTGAGCTGATCTTCCATATCCGTCGCTGTGCCGACAATGGCGAAGGCGATCAGATGTGGCAGGTGCGATGTGACCGCCAAAACCTGGTCGTGATGCGCCGGTTCCATGATTTCGATCATTGAGCCTGTAGCGCGCCAGAAATCCCCAACCCGCTGAACCGCAGCCTCATTCGCACCCGGCGGCGGTGTCAGGATGCACCAACGACCGTCGAACAGCTCTTTGACCCCAGCGTCAGGCCCAGAATGCTCCGTCCCGGCGATCGGGTGTGCCGGTACGAAATGCACACCAGATGGAATATTTGGCCCCAAATCCCGGATCACGGATTTCTTCGTGGACCCCGTATCCGTAACGATAGCGCCAAGCTTCAGCGCTGGGCCAATGACTTCGCCAACGGCGGCAAATGCGCCCAAAGGCACGGCCACAAACACGCAATCCGCGTTAGCGACAGCCTCGGCCAAGTTCGTTGTTGCGTGCTGACCAAGGTTCAATTCCAGCGCGCGGGCGCAATTCTCGGCAGAGATATCGCCGATGACGATCCGCTTGGCCAAACCCCGGTCGCGCGCATTAATCGCAATAGACGCACCCTGCAGGCCAATGCCGATGATCGCGATCTCATCGAACGGTTCAAAATCCGCCATCACATCATGCCTCGCCGACAAATTCGGTCAGCGCCTGTACTACAGCGTCATTCTCTTCCGCCGTGCCGACAGTCACTCGCAGGCTTTCCGGCAGGCCATAGCCTGCAACCCGGCGCGGAATGACGCCGCCCGCATTCATAGCCTGCAAAGCGGCTTCAGCTTGGTCGCCATCCGCAAACCGGATCAGAATGAAATTTCCGTGGCTCTCCGGCGTGTTCAGCCCAAGCTGGCGCAACCGGTCCTGCAAGCGCTTGCGTTCAGCAACGTTATGCGCCCGGGACCGTTCGATATGGCCC
This sequence comes from uncultured Alphaproteobacteria bacterium, assembly GCA_938083135.1. Taxonomy (GTDB): domain Bacteria; phylum Pseudomonadota; class Alphaproteobacteria; order Bin95; family Bin95; genus VMCJ01. The sequence goes on from CALLKY010000020.1 coordinate 37,601, forward strand.
GTATCCCCAATCGCTGCGACACCGGCAGCGATGCTTGGTGCACCCACATTAAAGGGACCGCGCAGCCGGTTCAAAACAGCCGCGACGCTGGCCGGGCAATAGCACCAACCAAGGCGGAGCGCGGCCAGCCCGTGGATCTTCGAGAAGGTCCGCGTCATGACAGTATTCTCGCCCTCGTCTACCAGCGCGGCACCGGCGTCATAATCCGGGTGGTCAACATATTCGGCATAGGCTGCATCAATCACGAGCAGAATATCATCCCGAAGACCTGCCCGGAGGCGGCGCAGCTCACGCACCGGCAGCAACGTGCCCGTTGGGTTATTCGGGTTGGCCAGGAAGAGAATGCGCGTCTTCGGCGTCACGGCAGCCAGGAGCGCATCGACGCTTGCTGTCAGGTCCGCCGTTTCCGGCGCTGCGACAGGTGTGGCCCCGACGGTTAGCGTGATGATCGGGTACATTAGGAAACCGTGGGCCGAATACAGCACTTCGTCGCCAGGGCCAGCATAGGAGCGACCCAGGAAGGACAGGATTTCGTCTGACCCCGCACCGCAAATAATGCGGTCCGCATCAAGCCCGTGCGCATCCGCAATGGCGTTGCGGAGCACTGTCGCCGCGCCATCTGGGTAGCGATGCAGGCTGGCACCCGCATCTGTGTATGCCGCCATGGCAGACTTCGCCGGACCAAGCGCATTTTCATTGGCGGCGAGCTGCATTGGCTCTGCACGTCCAGCAAGCTTCGCCTCGCCGGGGACATATGCGGCGATGTCCATAATTCCAGGGCGCGGCGTGATCGGGGGTGTTAACGGCGGATTGGCCATCGCGCAAATTCCCTTATGCGAGCGGTCGCGAGATCAATTTGGAAGGGTAGAAAGGCCGAATAACGGCCAAAGTCAATTACAGCGGATCAATCGCAATCAAGCGGCATCGGATAGCCGCCGATGGGCGTGACGTGACGGATGCCCGTGTCTTCAATGGCACCAGCCCAGCCACTTTCAACTTCCGCCAGATATAAGCCCGGCGTTGCCATGGCTGTCAGCAGTGGTTTTGAAGCGACACCTCCTGCCTTTAACGCATCCGCCACGCGCTCTCTCGACACGCCGGATGCGGCTTCGACGGCCAGATAGATTGCGTCCGCGACCTCAGGCTCCGGGCCAGCGAGAGCGACGGCAACATATTCCCGTTCAACCGGCTGGGAGGCCGGACGGGCGAAAGGGAGTTTCAGGATGATGCGGGGGAGGTCGGGATCATTTGCTGCGACCGCCGGCCACCAGGGCTCCTCGCCATCTTCCTGGCCAGGTGCAGGCACAACGCCAATATGGGCCTGACCATCCCGGACGGCGACGATGACATCCCGCGCGCGCCGCATGGGCAGGAACTGTGCGGCGGTGCCGAAGTGGTCCCGCGCGGCATCCCATCCACCAGCATCACCTTTTTCTGGGCGATATGCGGCCACGACGATTTGTTCCTGCATCTTGGTCATGCCGGAAATGATCTCTCGCCAAATCCGCACCAGGGATTGTTCCGGGAACGGGCCTTTATGATTGCCGATCAAGCGGCGCATCATTGAGGCTTCGCGCCCTGGCCGGAACGCAGGGCTTGGCGCGCCACCGGATGCCGCAGCCTTCGCCGCAGCCACGTGGCTGACGACCTCAGCCCGCGCCCGAAGCAGCGCATGCAGCTTCCCGTCGATCTTGTCGATTTCAACGCGGAGCGCATCTAGGGTCGGCGGCGTCGCCTCTGGCATGGCTGGGATCTCAGAAAAAGAGGTGATTGGTCAAAACGCGAAGCGTCTAGTTTTAGACCGGGCGCGCCAAAATGCAAAACGGCCTCAGTCCTTACCCTCGTCACCTTCCAACACCCGCGCTGGCGTTTGGGGTAAAGGCGGCGCATCAGAACGGTTCAATCCGCCAGACTCCGCCACTACAGCACCTGATCGAACCTTGGCGCCGCCAGCAGGTGCGGCACCATAAAGGCTTTTCGCAGCGTCGATCATCACGACGCCGCCAAACCTTGGCGCCCAGCGTTGGCCGAACCGCTCCGCTGCATCAGACGACCACAGCGACAGCGCCTTGGCCGAAGGCGGCGCATACAGTGCCCGGGCTTCAGCTTCCGGCGCGAACATCGCCTGCTGCAAGACGCCTCGCAGCTGGCGCATTGTATATGGGCGGCCATGGCCGAACGGCGTCGCATCCGTTCGACACCAGAGCCCCCGCCTGCTGGCCGTGATGGCAAGGACCCGGCCTGAATCTGTCAGCACACGCCATATCTCGCGCAAGAGCGGCCGCAATGCCTCGGCGTCTTCCAGGGCATGCAGCAGCAACACCCGGTCTACAGATCGATCCGCCAGGGGCAGCTCGTCTTCGGCGATTAGGGTCGTCAGGCTCTGGGCGTCCTTCGGCCAGCGCCAGGCACCCTGCGGGCCGGGCATCAACGCTGCGACCCGTTCTGCGCCAGCGGCAGCAGCAATTGACTCAAGAACAGGCGTTGGATAGCCGATGCCGATCACCGTTTGGCCCGTCAGGTTTGGCCACAGCTCCGCCGCGCGCCGGCTGATCTGCCGTGCAGCAACATCGCCAAGGGGCGAGGCGTAAAACGCCTTCAACGCATCCACTTCAGTTCGCATGGCCTATCATCTATCTCAGCCGACGGGCTGGTGCTACCTTGCGCGTTCACAAGACTCTGTTGATGGAGATAAGCCCATGCCGCTCGAAATCGAGCTCGTTCCCGCCCTTAGCGACAATTATGTCTATCTGATCCGTGAGCCCGTAAGCGGCGCTGTCGCCGTTGTTGATCCCGCTGAAGCAGGGCCGGTTGATGCAGCACTGATGGCAAAAGGCTGGAAACCAAGCCTCATCATCAACACCCATCATCATGGCGACCACATTGATGGCAATGCTGAGCTGATCGCCAAATATGGCTGCAAACTGGTCGGCCCAACCTCGGAAAAAGCCCGCATCCCAGGCATGGACCAAACCGTCAGCGAGGGCGACGAAATCACAATTGGCAACGAGAAAGGCGTCGTGTTTGAAACGCCAGGCCACACCAAGGGCCACATTTCTGTGCATTTCCCCGGCGGCGATGCGTTGTTTGCTGGCGATACATTGTTTGTGCTGGGCTGCGGGCGGATGTTCGAAGGGACGCCGGAAGAGTTCTGGACGTCGCTACAGAAACTGCGCGCCCTGCCTGACGACACGATGATCTATTGCGGCCACGAATACACGCAATCAAACGCCAAATTCGCGCTCTCCGTCGATCCGAACAATCCAGAGCTGAAGGCACAGGCGGCAGAGATTGACCGCAAACGGGCCCAGGGCCTGCCGACGGTGCCAGCCCGCCTTGGCGATGATCGCAAAGCCAACCCCTTCCTCCGCGCTGACGACCCAAGCCTTGCAGCCCATGTTGGCCAGCCAGACAATGCCGTCGCGGCGTTTGCGGAAATCCGCAAGCGCAAAGACAACTTCTAAATCGAGCAGGACACATCAATTCCATGGCTATGCAATTCTTCTCCTCCCCCGCTTCCCCGTTCGTGCGCAAAGTTCTGGTCGTCGCTGATGAGACCGGCCAGCTAGCTGACCTTGACCAGGTCCGTGCGGATCCGCGTTCGCTTGATCCGGCGCTAGTCGCCGTCAATCCAATCTCCAAGATCCCAGCGCTCGTGACGGCTGAAGGCATAAACCTGGCTGAATCGGATATGATCTGCATGTATCTGGATGAGCGCCATTCCGGCCAAAAAATGATCCCCGAAAGCGGCCCAGCCCGCTGGCAGGCGCTGGCGGCTGAAGCCATTGCTGACGGTTTCATGGACGCTGCCGTCAACCGGCGCGGCGAAGATTCCCGCCCCGATGGCGCGCGTAGCCAAGCCGATGTCGACAAGCTGATGGGCCGGATGATGCGCTGCATGGATATGATGGACGCCCAAGCCAAAGACGCAGGCGATGCCGTCAACATTGGCACAATCGCAATGGCTGTCGCCTGCGGCTACGCCAATTTCCGCTATGCCGATCTGGACTGGCGCACAGGCCGCCCGAACCTGGCGGCTCTTTATGATCAGATGATGCAACGCCCATCCATGAAGGCAACACAGCCGGACGGTTAATTGCTGCTAAACAACATAAATCCTGAAGCGCGGGCGCTCGTTAAGGCGCTCGCGCTGCAGCCGCATCCAGAAGGCGGGTGGTATCGGGAAACCTGGCGGGCACAGCCGGGTGCCGAAGGCGCGCGCCCAGCGTCGACCGCGATCCTCTTTCTATTGCCGGAAGGCGCGCGCTCGCACTGGCACCGGGTTGATGCGGATGAAATCTGGATCCATCAGTCCGGTGGGCCATTGCTTTTGGAAATAGCGGGTCCAGACGGTGAAATCTCAGAGACGCGACTCGGTGGCAACATTCTGGGCGGTGATGTGTTGCAGGCCGTTGTGCCGGCAGGGCGGCCGCAAGCCGCGCGACCGCTTGGCGCATGGGCCCTTGTCGCTTGTGTCGTCGCTCCCGGATTCGATTTTGCCGGATTCGAACTCGCCGCACCAAATTGGACCCCAGGCCAGCCCTGGGGAAATTCATAATTCTTTAATATATTTGAAGGGCTTGGCGGACTTACTATACACACGCTCTCGCCGACCGCTGAATCGGCTTTGTCAAACCCTTTGGCATAAGAGTATCAGGATTGTAGAAACTGTTTTCACGCATTACCTCAATCACTTAAGCAGTGTGTACAGAAATGCGACGCTTGCAGGATCGCAAACAGGACTCGTTGAAAACATTAGGATTGAGCATAGTTTTCCGCAATTTTATCCACAGGCCCAGCTATCTTTCATGCTGTTAACTTTTTGCTAACAATTTTCTCTTATGCGGCGCGCGCACCTGCCGTGGGCCAGTTACGGAAATCGCCGCGAATATCCTTGCAATCTCGCCCAATCAGTCGTATTCCCCGCTCCATCACACACGCGGGCCATGCCCGAGGGCGGCGTTAAAGGCTGCCTTCAATCCGGTGTCTGGCATTTGCTGGACGTCCGGCCCGCGGAGGTCTAACCGGAATCGGGAGTAACGATCCAATGGCTATGCCGACGTTCACTATGCGTCAGCTTCTTGAAGCTGGCGTTCACTTCGGGCACCACACCCGTCGCTGGGACCCCAAGATGAAGCCTTTCATCTTTGGCGTTCGTAACAACACCCACATCATTGATCTACAACAGTCTGTGCCAATGCTGCACCATGCGCTGCAGGCGATGCGGGACACCGCTGCAAGCGGCGGTCGCATTCTGTTTGTTGGCACCAAGCGCCAAGCGCGCGATCTGGTTGCCCAGCATGCAGAACGCTGCGGCCAGTATTACGTCAATGATCGTTGGCTCGGCGGCATGCTGACTAACTGGACGACGATTTCCAAGTCCATCAAGCGCCTGAAAGACCTGACGGCCGAACTGGACAATGGCAGCGCCGAAACGGCCCGCACCAAGCGCGAGCTGCTTGAGCGCACCCGTAGCCGCGACAAGCTGGAGCGGACACTTGGCGGCATTAAAGACATGGCGGGCCTGCCCAACATGATCTTCGTCGTCGATACCGTGAAAGAACATCTGGCAATCGCTGAAGCCAAGACACTTGGCATTCCGGTCGTTGCAATCGTGGACAGCAATTCAAACCCGGAAGACATCACTTACCCGATCCCGGGCAATGATGATGCCATCCGCGCTGTGAACCTGTATTGCGAGCTAGCGGGCAATGCTGTGCTCGACGGGCTGCAGGCTGAAATGGTCGAAGCGGGCGTTGATATTGGTGCTTCCGAAGACATGCCTCCCGCTGAAGAGATTGGCGTGGCACCAGACATTGATGCCCCAGCCCTTGAAGCTGAGATGACTGCAGCGCCAGAAGCTGCTGTTGAAGCGGCACCAGAAGCTCCGGTTGAAGCAGCACCTGCTGCTGAGGAAAAACCCGCCTCCTAAAGGCGATCTGACACTAAGCGGGCGCAAAGTCGCGCCTTTGAAGGAGACCTACGATGGCGGCGATCACAGCAAGCCTCGTTAAAGAACTGCGCGAGAAAACTGGCGCAGGCATGATGGACTGCAAAAAGGCCCTGACCGAAACCGATGGCGACGTCGAAGGTGCGGTTGATTGGCTTCGCGCCAAAGGCCTGTCGGCAGTTGAAAAGAAATCCGGGCGCGTGGCTGCTGAAGGCCTCGTTGCTGTTGCGGTTGATGGTGCCCAGGGTGCCCTCGTCGAAATCAATTCAGAAACTGATTTCGTAGCGCGCAACGAAGACTTCCAGGCCCTCGTCGCGGAAGCGGCTGATCTTGGGCTGAAAGCTGGCGGCGATCTGGAAGCCCTTAAGGCGACCACCACTGCTGGCGGCAAGACGGTCGTAGAGGCCGTCAACAACGCCATCGCCACCATCGGCGAGAACATGAACCTGCGTCGCTACGAAATCGCCAGTGTCTCCAGCGGCGTGATTGCGAGCTATGTGCATGGTGCCGTGAAGCCAGGCATGGGTCGGATCGGCGTCCTCGTCGCTCTCGAATCCACGGGCGATGCAGCGAAACTCGCCGAGATTGGCAAGCAGGTTGCGATGCATGTCGCTGCCGCAGCGCCAAAAGCAACGAGCCGGGATGAAGTCGACCCCGCGGACATTCAGCGCGAACGTGAAGTGCTGACCGCCCAGGCGAAAGAATCTGGCCGCCCAGACAACATCATCCAAAAGATGGTTGAAGGCCGCCTGCGCAAATTCTACGAAGAATCTGTGCTGACGGAGCAAGCCTTCGTGATCGACCCGGATAAAACGGTCGGCGCGGCAGTGGAAGAAGTTGCGAAGGAAATCGGTGCGCCGATTACCGTCAAAGGCTTCGTCCGCATGGCGATTGGCGAAGGTGTCGAAAAAGAAGAAAGCGACTTCGCCGCAGAAGTCGCAGCCGCCGCAAAGGGCTAATCCAGCCCCAAGCGGGGGTTCAATAGGAGCGATCTAAAATGGCCGTAAAGCCGCTCTATCGTCGGGTTCTTCTCAAAGTCTCCGGCGAAGCCCTCATGGGGGAGCAGCCTTACGGCATTGATCCCGCCGTGATCGACAGGATCGCTGCGGACGTGCTTACGGTCCGCGAGCTTGGCGTGGAGGTTGCCCTCGTCGTTGGCGGTGGGAATATCTTCCGCGGCGTCTCCGGCGCTGCGGATGGCATTGAGCGCGCAACTGCTGACTATATGGGCATGTTGGCGACGGTAATGAACGCCCTCGCCATGCAGGCCGCGCTTGAACGGCTCGAGGTGCCCACCCGCGTCCTATCTGCAATCCCAATGTCTGCCGTCTGCGAACCCTATGTGCGGCGAAGGGCGGAGCGGCACCTGGAACGCGGCAGAGTCGTGATTTTCGCTGCCGGTACTGGCAATCCCTTCTTTACGACAGATACCGCCGCTGCACTGCGCGCATCCGAAATGAACTGTGAGGCCTTGATGAAAGGCACCCAGGTGGATGGCGTCTATTCCGCTGATCCTAATGTGGATCCGAACGCGGAACGCTATAGCCGCCTGAATTATCTTGAAGTTCTGGCACGCGATCTCAATGTTATGGACGCATCTGCAGTTTCGCTCGCCCGGGAAAATAAAATTCCGATCATCGTATTCTCAATCCATGAGTCTGGCGGATTCGCAGATGTCGTTTCTGGCAAAGGCGCCTATACTATCGTGACGGATGCGCCTGCCTAAAGCGAGCGCCAGCGAAGACTGCACAACGGAAACGGACCAAGCGCCATGGCTGAAGACATTGATTTGGACGACATCGAACGCCGCATGGCCGGTGCCATAGACGCGCTGAAGCGGGAGTTCCAGGGCCTCCGTACCGGCCGCGCCTCAACAGCACTACTGGAGCCGATTACGGTCGAAGCCTACGGGGCCCAGATGCCCATCAGCCAGGTTGGCACCATTGGGGCACCGGAACCTCGCATGTTGACCGTGAATGTCTGGGACAAGGGCATGATAAACGCGGTGGATAAAGCGATCCGTGAATCTAATCTTGGCCTGAACCCAATGGCGGATGGCCAACTGATCCGCATTCCAATCCCTGAGCTTTCCGGCGAGCGACGCCAGGAATTGACGAAGGTCGCATCCAAATATGCCGAGGGCGCCAAGATCGCCGTTCGAAATGTGCGCAAAGATGGCATGGATGGCCTTAAAAAAGCCGAGAAAGACGGCGATATCTCCGAAGACGATCAAAAACTGTACGCGGGCGAGATTCAGGAACTGACCGATAAATATGTCAGCCAGATTGACGAAGCCGCGAAGCAGAAAGAAGCGGAGATACTTCAAGTTTGAGCCAAGATAACGCTGCACCAGCCCCGCCCCAGCACATCGCAATTACTATGGACGGTAATGGCCGCTGGGCTTCAGCCCGCGGCCTACCGCGCGCTGAAGGTCATAGACGCGGCGCTGACGCTGCCCGGCGGGTTGTTGAGGCGGCGGCGAAATTTGGCGTTAAACACCTCACGTTATTCAGTTTTTCCTCTGAGAACTGGTCCCGCCCCAAGGACGAAGTGCAGGACCTGATGGGTATTCTTCGCTGGCGACTGCGGTCCGAAGTGGCAGATATGCACAAACAAGGTGTGCGCCTGCGGGTCATCGGCGACCGGGCGCGCTTGCCGACAGATATCGCGAAACTGATTGATGATGCTGAGGCAATGACGGATGCCAATCGCCGGATCACCGTCACCATGGCCTTGAGCTATGGCGGCCGGAATGATCTGGTGCAGGCCGCCCGGCGCATGGCGGCTGATGGCCTGACGCCGGATCAAATAGATGAGGCGGCAATTACTGAACGCCTTTCCACCGCCGGCTCACCACCGCCGGATCTGATGATCCGCACGGGCGGCGAAATGCGCATTTCGAACTTCCTGCTATGGGAATGCGCCTATGCTGAGTTTTTGTTCTCAGATGTGATGTGGCCCGATTTCGGGGCGGACGAACTCGCCGCCGCTATCGAGTCTTTCCAGGGCCGCGAGCGACGCTATGGCGGCCTTAGAGCAGGATAGTCCCCCCACCGGTCCGTCAGACTCGCAGCCACAGGACCAACCGCCTGCGCCGACTGCAGCCCTGCCACGCCGCGGTTTTCGTGACCTGACAAAGCGCGCGCTGACCGCCGCTGTCCTTCTCGGCATCGCGCTGGCCGCTGTATGGGCAGGTGGTTTGATTTTCACATTGCTGGTTTTTGCGGCACTCGCATTGTTGCTCTGGGAATGGGCGGATATGGCCCTGCCGTTTCCAGACCGCACAGATAAGATCGTTGGCACGGTCGGGATGACTGCTCTCCTCGCGGGAGCGCTCTTGTTTATGCTGCCCGGTATTCTGGGGCTTGGGGCCTTGCCAAATGCGCCGCTTTGGGTCTTCGGACTTGGTGTTGCCACTGCATGGGCCGCCAGCTTCCGTCTCCGCTGGCCGCGCACCCTCACGCCCGGTGCTGAGCAAGTGCATGCGTCTATCGGCGACCTGCTGAACTATTACAAATGGGCAACCTGGTTTGCGCCCGCCATTGTCGCTGTACTCTGGCTGCGTCACGGCCACGGCGCGGAACTGGTGATTTGGCTATTCATTGTGATCTGGGCGACGGACATCGGTGCCTATGTCGTTGGCCGCGTGATTGGCGGGCCAAAGCTAGCACCCGCAATTAGCCCTGGGAAAACCTGGAGTGGCGCTGTTGGAGGGTTAGCGATCGCGACAGCTGCGGGCGTTCTGGCAGGCATAGCGCTGGGCAGCCCAGACATCGCGCAAACCGCCTGGATCGCCCTGCTGCTGGCTGTGATCGGCATGATCGGCGATTTGGCGCAATCAGCCTTTAAGCGTGCTGCTGGCGTCAAAGACAGCGGGTCGTTGCTGCCGGGCCATGGTGGTGTGTTTGATAGGCTGGATAGCCTGCTGGCGGCCTTACCGCTTTATGCGGTCCTCATATGGGCCGGGAAATCACCGTTATGAGCATTCGCCGCGTTTCCATCCTTGGTGCAACGGGATCTGTCGGTGCCGCCGCCGCCATTCTTGTCGCCAATGCCCCAGAACGCTTTGAAGCCGTTGCCATTGCTGGTGGGCGCGATGCGGAGGCGCTGGCTAAAACGGCCAAACTCGTCAATGCAAAGTTCGTCGCTATTGCTGATACCAAGCAGTATGCACCGCTAAGACACCTTCTTGCAGATACAGACGCCGAAGTGGCAGCCGGTGATGATGCTGTTGTCGAAGCGGCCAAACGCCCTGCGGATGTCATCGTTTCCGCCATTGTAGGGGCAGCTGGACTGGCGCCGACATTGGCAGCTTGCGATCAAGGCACCGTGGTCGCACTGGCCAATAAGGAATCACTTGTCTGTGCCGGTGAAGTCGCCTTAGCCCGCGCCAGGACCGCAGGTGCCACGCTGATGCCGGTCGATTCCGAACATTCCGCCATCTTCCAGTGCTTTGAGGTTGACCGTGCCCACGCCGTCGAGCGCATCACACTGACAGCCTCTGGCGGGCCGTTCCGCACATTGACCCTGGCCGAAATGGCCCATGTCCACCTGGAAGATGCGCTCAAGCATCCAAACTGGGATATGGGTGCCAAAATCACGATTGATTCCGCCACGATGATGAACAAAGGCCTGGAGCTGATCGAAGCCGCCCGCCTGTTCCCCGTGCCGGAAGATCAGATTGACGTGCTGGTGCATCCCCAATCGATCATTCACAGCATGGTCTCCTACCGCGATGGCTCCGTTCTGGCCCAATTGGGTGCGCCGGACATGCAAACCCCCATCGCCGTGGCCCTTGCTTGGCCAGACCGTATGGAGACACCAACCGACCGGCTCGACCTCGCAGCCCTTGGTCAATTGACGTTTGAAGCACCCGACCCTATCCGCTTCCCCGCACTCCGTCTGGCCCGCGAAGCGCTCCGCGCAGGCGGCGACCGCCCCGCCGTACTGAACGCTGCCAATGAAGTCGCTGTTGCGGCTTTCCTGGCGCGGCGCATCGGCTATTTGGACATCGCGGGCGTTGTCGAAGACACCTTGAACATCCTTGCGACCGCCCCGGCTGACACACTGGATCGTGTCCAGGCGGCAGATTCTGCGGCGCGCACAGCAGCGACTGCGGCAATTGAGCGGTTAGAGGCTGCATAATGCTGCAAAACCGCCTATATAACCGCTATCCGTTCTCCGCCTTGGTCGTTGGATCAGGCGCGCACCCGGAGCGCATATGTCTGTAATTCTAGATTACGGCCCCTGGTTTCTGGGGCTTCTAACCATTTTGGTATTCGTCCATGAGCTTGGCCACTATCTAGCGGCCAGGTTTGTTGGCGTGCATGCCAGCGCCTTTTCCATCGGGTTCGGGCCTGAATTATTCGGCTGGACAGACAAGCGTGGCTGCCGCTGGCGGTTCGCGCTGATCCCGCTTGGCGGCTATGTGAAAATGCAGGGCGATGCTGACGCCGCAAGCGCCGGGCACGACGAAACAGCGGAACAGCCGGGCGGGTTGCTCTCAGCCTCAATCGGCGGGCGGGCGCTGATTTTTGTTGCTGGCCCTGCAGCGAACTTCATCCTAGCCGCCGTCGTCTCCGCGATTGTGTTCATGACCGCGGGCCAGCAGATCACGCCGCCTATCGTCGGCGGCATTGCACCGAACAGCCCCGCAGAGGCCGTGGGCTTCCAACCTGGCGACCGGATTTTAAGCATCAACGGCAGCCGCATTCGCCAGTTCGAGCAAGTGGCAGACATTGAATTCACCGCTGCCGGAACGCCGTTGGCGCTAGAGGTTGAGCGGAATGGCGAACGGCTAACACTCACCGCAACACCAGATATCTCCAAATTCGAAGACCGCTTCGGTAACGCCTATGAACGCGGACGCCTTGGCTTGTACGCCGCGGTCCCCGCCAAAATTGGCCGGATAATGCCGGATAGCGCCGCACAATCTGCAGGCCTGCAGCCCGGCGACCAAATTATCAGCCTGAACGGCGTAGCGGTGCCGACCTTCCGTGAGTTCGCCGTATTTGTCCGCGCGCGACCGGCACAAGTGATTGCGGCCGAAATAGAGCGTGATGGCCAGCGCATGGTGCTGGACCTAACGCCCGCTCCCACAACGGCAACGGTTAATGGCAAGGAACAAGTGATTGGCCGGATCGGCGTCAACGCTGCCGCACGGGAGCGAGTACAGCTAGATCCACTGACAGCATCCGGCGCTGGTGCCGTATATGTTTGGGACATGTCTGGCCGCATTCTGGATTACATGTGGCAGATTGTGATTGGCTTACGTCCTGTCAACGAGATCGGTGGCGTTCTTAGAATTGCGCAGATTGCAGGTGATACTGCAAAAATCAGCCTGCTGGCGCTCATCACCTTCGGCGTGCTGTTGTCCATTAATCTTGGCCTCATCAACCTCTTTCCTGTACCAATGTTGGATGGTGGCCATCTGGCGTTTTTGGCCATTGAATGGGCGCGTGGACGGCGGATGAGTGAGCGGGCGGAGGAAATGGGGTACAGGGTCGGGTTTGCCATGGTCATAGGGCTAATGCTATTTGCGACATGGAATGACTTGGCGCATTTTCAGGTTTTCGACCGGCTACAAACCTGGCTTGGCTGATTTGAAATGAGAACTCTTATGTTGGCTCCCAGGCAAGCGATGAATTTGAGCATAGCAGCGCTCGTGGCGCTGCTGGCCGCAAGCGCGATAGCGCCTGGCCACGCATCAGCTCAAACACAGATGCCGCGCGCATTACTGGCGGAAGCAGGGCGACCGTCTTCGGAGCCTGGCCAAGGCCTGTCCCGCCGCCCGACTTTACCACCGCCTGCATTCATGGCCCCGGCGGCGTCCACACGGATTGCGCCGCCAATGCCGCCGCAACCCACAGAAGCCATCAGGCAGATAGCGGAGGCTGAACCACAAGCAGTCCAACAAGCACTGCCAATGCCTCTACCGCCCGTGCGCCAGATCGCACAAACACCTTTTATTTCACCCTCTCCAACGGCCTCCCCCTTTAACAGACCACCGGCAGGCGTGGTCCGCGCCAGCGCGCAAGGTATTGTCAGTGATGTAAAGGTGATCGGCAGCCAGCGTGTCGATCCGGGCACTGTGCTCTCCTATATGAAGATCAAATCTGGTGACCGGTTTGATCGTCAGCGGTTGGATGACTCGCTCAAATCCCTATACGGCACCGGCTATTTCCAGGACGTGAAACTGCGCCGCGAAGGCAGTGTGCTGCTGGTTGAGGTGAAAGAAAACCCGGTCATCAACCGCATTGCCTTCGAAGGCAATAAGCGCATTGATGACGACATTCTATCTGCCGAAGTGCAGCTGAAACCACGCCTCGTGTACACCCTCAGTCGTGCCCAGGCTGACGCACAGCGGATTGTTGACGTATATCGGCGGAGCGGACGTTTCTCAGCGACGGTCGAGCCAAAGCTTATTGAGCTTGAGCAAAACCGCGTTGATCTCGTGTTTGAGATACTTGAGGGCGAACCAACAGAGATCGACAGGATTGTCTTTATTGGCAACAAGCATTTTTCTGACGGTCAATTGCGCTCCGTCATCAATACGGCAGAGACGCGCTGGTACAAATTCCTGTCATCGGACGATGTTTATGATCCAGACCGCCTAGCGTTCGACCAAGAACTCCTCAGGAAATACTACCTGAGGAATGGCTATGTCGATTTCCAGGTCCTTTCCGCTGTCGCAGAATTGCAGCCAGACAAATCAGGCTTTCTGATCACGTTCACAATTGAAGAAGGCGCACGCTATTCAGTTGGCTCCGTCTCGATTGAAAGCGCACTTGAAGATTTGCCAGCAGACGTACTGCAACCGCTGCTCACCATTGACGAAGGTGACTATTACGACATTGACGAAGTCGATGACGTATCTAAAGAAATTTCCGACGAGGTCGCCCGCTATGGCTACGCTTTCGTAGATGTCCGCCCGAAGGTAGACCGGCGCCGCGAAGAGAAACTGGTCGACATCGTGTTTCAGGTTGGCGAAGGACCGCGCGTTTACGTAGATCGGATTGATGTTGTAGGTAATGTGCGGACGCTGGATGGGGTTATCCGCCGCGAAATGCAGCTTGCCGAAGGCGACGCTTTCAGTTCAGCAAAGATCCGCGAGTCTGAGCGACGCATCCGCAATCTGGGGTTTTTCGAATCAGTCAAAATCAGCAACGCCCCAACAGACGCACCGGATCGAACCCGGGTTACGGTTGAAGTGGTTGAGCAATCAACAGGTGAACTTTCCATTGGCGCGGGTGTGTCTTCGGATGCCGGGTTGCTGGCCAATATGTCTATCCGCGAACGGAACCTGCTTGGCCGCGGGCAAGACCTTCTCCTCTCATTCGCATTATCATTCGACGATCAGCAGCTTGATCTATCGTTTACTGAACCATACTTTCTTAATCGCCCACTTGCCGCTGGCATCGATCTATTTGCCTCAGAGCAAGATAACGATGACGAGAGCAATTTTAGTCAGGAATCAATCGGCGCTGGCGTCCGGCTCGGCTACCGGCTCTCCCGCAACTGGCGGCAGACCTGGGGCTACCAACTCCGTCAGGATGATATTCAAGCGGACGCAAACGCCTCAAGATTTATTCTGGCGCAGGATGGCCTTTCGGTAACATCAAGGGTGTCACATAGGCTCTCTTACGACGTGACCAACAATCGGTTCCAACCATCTGAAGGCATTCGCCTAACGATGGACAATGCCGTTGCCGGCCTGGGCGGCGATGTCAGTTATTTTTCAACCGAAGTCAAAGCCGCCACATATTATCCCGTAATGGAAGATGTTGTTCTGGAAATCTCTGGCAGGGCTGGGGGCATCTATGGCTTGGATGATGATGTTCGCCTGAATGATCGCTTCTTCCTTGGCGGTACCAGCTTCCGTGGCTTCGCACCGTCTGGTATCGGCGCGCGTGATGCGGCAACGGGCGATGCCCTTGGCGGCAATTATTTCTACCTAGGAACAACTGAATTGACGTTCCCTCTCGGCTTGCCGGAGGAAGTTGGGTTGGCTGGGCGGTTGTTTGCTGAAGGCGGTGCATTATTCGATGTCGATGACAATGGCGCTGGCATTCAGAATAGCAAAAACCCGCGTCTGACAGTCGGCGCTGGCGTAACTTGGGCATCACCTTTCGGCCCTCTCCGGATCGACTTCGGCTATGCGCTCATTGAAGAAGACTTCGATGAGACCGAGATCATTTCCTTCACATTCGGCACACGGTTCTAAAATCGATGAGTGACGCTCAAACCTTCGACATCCAACGGATCATGGAATTGATCCCACACCGTTATCCCCTGCTGCTGGTTGACCGGCTGGAGGAGATAAATCTTGGCGAGAGCGCTATTGGAGTGAAGAACGTCACGTTCAACGAACCGCATTTTCAGGGACATTTCCCCGGAGCGCCCGTCATGCCCGGCGTCCTGATCGTCGAGGCCATGGCGCAGACAGCAGCCGCCCTGGTGATCGCGACCCTTGGCGCGGATGCCGAGGGCAAGCTGGTCTACTTCATGACGATTGATAATGCCCGCTTCCGCCGCCAGGTCACCCCAGGTGATCAATTGCGCATGCATGTAACAAAAACCCGCTCCCGGGCTACCGTCTGGAAGTTTGATGGCAAAGCCTATGTCGGTGACAAGCTCGCGGCTGAGGCCTCATTCGGAGCAATGATCGCGAGTTGATGACCATGGCGATGACGATCCAAGAACCCGCACGGGATATCCCTGTTGTCGCGGAAGCGGAAGTTGTCGTGCTTGGGGGCGGACCAGCCGGGATCGCCGCCGCAACGGCGGCAGCTCAAACGGGCGCTTCAACTTTATTGCTGGAACGCTACGGCTTTCTGGGCGGCATGGGCACAGCCGCCATGGTCACCAATTTCTGTGGATTGCACGCGGGCTCAAACGGTGCTGTCAGCCAAGTCGTTCACGGTATTGCCGATGATATTCTGAACCGGCTACAGGCGATTGATGGCCTGGCAGAACCCCATATGGTTCAGGGACCGGATGGCCTTGTGACTGGCGCTCAGGCCTATGATACAGCCGCGTTCAAGGAAGTTGCCGACGCCGTGGTGACAGGTGCGGGCGCGAAAATCCGGTTTCACACATTCGCTTGTGGCGCGATCACTGAAGCGGGCCGAATCCAAGCGCTGCTGATTGAAACCAAGTCCGGCCGGGGTGCCATTCGTGGCGGGACCTTCATTGATTGCTCAGGCGACGCTGACTTGGCCCAATGGGCTGGCGCGCCAACCGCGACGGGTGACGACAAAGGCTTCATTGCCTACCCGACCCTGATGTTCCGCATCGCTGGCGTAGATGACGACCGGGCGATGAATGAGGCCCGCCCAAACCTCCGCGCCCTGATTGCTGAGGCCAATGACAGCGGGCAGTTCACCCTACCCCGCAAAGCCGGGATCATGCGGACACAAGCCCATGCCGGCGAATGGCGCGCGAACCTGACGCAAATCAGTCGCAATGGTCAGCCGCTCAATGGTGCCGACGCCGATGACCTATCCTTTGCCGAACAAGAAGGCCGCAAGCAGGTCCGGGAATATTTCCGCTTCTTGAAGGAAATGGCACCTGGATTTGAGGACGCCTACCTTTTGGAAACTGCGCCGCAGATTGGGATCCGCGAAACCCGCCGCATTTTGGGGAACGTCCAGCTTTCAGGCGATGACGTTCTATCCTGCCGCGATTTTGATGACGCCGTCGGCGTGAACGGCTGGCCGCTGGAGACCCATGAATTTGGTGATGTGTCCTGGCGCTTCATTCCTGGGCGCGGCTATTGCCAGATTCCCTTCTCCACAACGATTCCGCAGGGCGTCGATAACCTGCTGGTCGCAGGGCGCTGCGCCTCCACAACGCCGGAAGGGCAAGCCTCGCTGCGGGTGAGTGGACCATGCTTTGTGATGGGCCAAGCTGCGGGAACGGCTGCTGCACTCGGCCTTAAATCCGGCGCTGACGCCAAGGACGTGCCGATCCGCGACCTGCAACGCCAGCTTGTCAGCGATGGTGTATATTTAGGCCATGTGCCGGGCCTATAGGTGCTTTAGCCGCCCCAGATTTCGCCGAGCACCCGTTTAAAATTCCCGCCGAGATATGCGCGCACGTCATCATCAGACCATCCGCGCGCCAGCAATGCATCCGTGATGCGTGGCATTTCGGCATGGCTGCCAAAGCCATCGATATAGCGGGCCGGGATATCGCGCCCAAAGACGGCCATGTAATTTTCGATCACATCCCAGCGCCTTGGCGTTTCACGATCATAGGCCATGCGGGCGTTATCCGCGCCAGCAGCCAGGTCCGTGCCGAATCCCACATGCTGAATGCCGACAAGGTCCACCAAATAATCAAGGTGGCGGATGAAGTCGTCGAGTACGGGCTTGCGGGCAGGGTCACCCGTCCAGCACATCGGGCCATAGCTGCTGGCACCGATCATCCCGCCTTTGGCCGCTACAGCCTTGATTAAGGCATCCGATTTATTCCGCGCGAGCGGCGTTACGGCATGGGCGTTAGCATGGGTTAAAAGGCAGGGCAGCGTCGACCGCTCGACCGTCATCATGCCAGTGCGCTCACCGACATGGGACAAGTCTATCGCGATCCGGTGGCGGTTCAGTGCGTCCACGGCCTCGTGGCCAATGGCCGAAAGGCCGCCATCTTCCGGCTCCATGCAGCCATCGCCCAGCATGTTCCGGTAATTATAGGTGAGCTGCATGATGCGGAGGCCGGCGCGATGAAAGAACGCCAGGCGGTCCACATCCTCATCCAGTGCCCGGCCATTCTGCCAGCCCATCACAATGCCGACCTTACCGGCGGCTTGTGCCCTGTCAAAATCCGCAGCGCGCTCGATGATCACCCAGGGTGAATCTGGCGCAGAGACACGCGCATGCCATCCGGCCATCTGCTTACAGGCTGTCATGAAGTCAGCCTCAAAATGCGCAACGGTCAGATTGATCGCATTGATACCACCAGCCTTTAGCGCTGCGGTGTCACCATCTGAATGATAGACCAGCCCGTCCATAACGAACGCAGTGTGATGCAGGCTTGTTTCCGGCAACGTCATGGATTGAGAAGACCTAACCAGCCGGTTGGCCGTTTGACCAAAGCCCAGTGCGCACCTGGCCATCGGCATAGGTCATCGTGCCTTGGCCTTCGATCCGCCCTTCCTGGAAATCGCCTTCATAGCGCTGACCATTCGGCCATTGGTATACGCCCCGACCATTGGGTTGTCCGTCAGC
Source organism: uncultured Alphaproteobacteria bacterium (assembly GCA_938083135.1). Lineage (GTDB taxonomy): Bacteria > Pseudomonadota > Alphaproteobacteria > Bin95 > Bin95 > VMCJ01. Next base: position 55,778 of record CALLKY010000020.1, read on the forward strand.
CATGGCACCCTGATAGCTTTCACCCGTGGGCAGCGTCAGGACGCCTTGACCCGTACGGCGGCCATTCTGGAATTCGCCTTCGTAGCGCTCACCATCGGCAGACGTGAACACACCCGGGCCAACGATCACGCCATCATCGAAGCGGCCTTCATAACGCGAGCCCGATGGCCATTGGTATACGCCCTGGCCGGTGCGCTTACCGTTGATGAAGTCACCGGTATAGATGGCACCGTCAGGCCATGTGAGGCGCCCTTGGCCATTGATCGAGTCCTGCTCAAACGCGCCATCGTAGATAAGCCCATCTGTCAGCGCCATTTGGCCCTGTCCATCACGTAGCCCATCGCGGAACTGGCCCGTGTAACGAGAGCCATCGGCATAGGTCATTTCGCCTTGGCCATTCGGTTGGCCATTCTGCACGTCGCCTACATAGCGGGCACCATCCTGGAATGAGATCTCATTGCCGCCAGCAGCCGGTCCACCAGGCGGAAGTGACGCCAGTGGCGGCGGTGCTTGGTCGAGCGGCGGCAAAGGTGGTGCCCCACCATCAAGCGGCGGCAAGAGTGGCGGCGGCGCACTCGACAATGGCGGTAAATCAGGGGCCGCCATCGCTGGAGCGGCAGGTGCGCCGAGCGGCGGCAGTAAGGGCGGTGGCCCACCGACGTCCACATTGGCCATGGGTGGTGGCGCGATCGGTGGGGGGCCAGCATCCGTCATGACTGGCGCTGGGGGTGCCAATTGGGGCGCGGCCTCAAGCGGTGGCGGGGCGGCAGGCTGCGCTGCCGGTGCTGGCGGTGGTGTAAACCGAGGGGCCGGTTGGTCCGCAAAGGTGCCAACACGCCCCACGCCAGCGCCGCCAAATCCAACGGATGGGCCGCGAACACGTGTGCGACCGCCGTTTGCAACGATACCGCTTTGCGCAACACGGACGAGCGCTGGGCTCCGGGCAGGCTGAGCGGCGGCTGCTTTGGCGCGGCGCGCATCCCGGGCTTTGCGCTTCTCACCGCGCTTGATGGAGGCCATGATTTCAGCCCCTTCACTGCCCTTGAAGATTTCTTCGATCGTGCGGACACGGGGGCGGCGCTTGCGAATGGGGCGGACGAAGTCTTTATCTGCCTGCGTCACGGCAGGCCTTGGCGCAAAGCCATCCACCATTTCATTCATGCGGGACGCAGCACGGAGGCCGTGTTCCGTATTTGGCCAGCCATCCGCAACACGGCGGTATTGAATAGCGGCATAGTCTGTGCGGCCAAGGCGCTCATAAGCGACGCCAAGATAATAGTGCGCAAGGCCATCGCTTGGATCGATCTGCAAGCCGCGGACGAACTGCAGGGCACTGGCGGACGGGTCGCCATTGTTCAGATCATCAAAGGCGATCTTGAAAAGCGCCTGGGCGTCGCTATTGACGGCGGCAGGCGCAATCGGCGGCAATTCCCGCGGCAACGCCATCGGTGCATTGGCCATCGGGGCGCTAGCCATTGGTGCATCCGCCATTGGAACATCAGCCGCAGGAAGCGCTTGCGCGTAATTCGGCAGCGCCTGAGGAGCCGGAGCTAACGGCGGTGGCGCGTTCATTATCGGCGCATTCATCGGGGCGGGTGCCAGCGGTGGCGGCGCGTCAAAGCCGCCTTGAGCAAGAGGTGGCGGGCCAAGCGGCGGGGGTGCCGGGGAGCCTATCGGCGGCAGCGGCGGCGGCGCACCATTATTCTGCAATGGCGGCAATGGCGGTGGAGCCGAAGCAAACGTCGAATCGCCGCCAGTCGCATTCAGCGCCAACCCCAAGCCGTCAGCGTCCGCCATCACACCATTCACATCATTCGCATCAACCAGTGCCGCGTGGCAGAGATTGATCTGAAGCGCACGGGCGACTTCTGAAACGGGCGGGTGCAGGTAGCTAAATCCATCTGGCAGTCCGCCAATAGGCGGCGCACAAATGCGCAGCGGCTCACCCGGGCTGGCAAGGTCAGACGCATTTGGCGGCGCGAGCAAGGTGTAACCAGGCACACTAAGGCTGCCGAGCGACTGTGCCGTCGCCGCCGTTCCGAAGGCCAAAGCGCCAACCATTAAAGCTGCGCCCGTTAACCATCGCCCGCGTGCAATCTCGCGAGAACTCAATAAAACGCCCATAGATTCTTCCCTCCGCCCTGCATGCGGATACGCCGCACACAGCAATCGCCAATGGTCGCCGCTGCCAAAGCGCGGCGCTGCATCCCCCATATGCTTTAGAGTAGTCTGTATTTACGTAGTCTTTAAGGCCCCCTTTTACACTGATTACGAAGGATTGGGAGGCAAAGTTGCGAGAAACCCTATTGATCGCAACGGCATTCGATCCAAACGACACTTTTTACGCCAGTTGCAGCCCCACACTTTCGGGCCAGAAAGTCAGAGACACCTCCATGTCAGCAGCCGCTCCAGCTCAAATCACCACCCCGCCGAACCGCGCCAAGCTAAAGGCGCAACCGCTTGCTGAGCAAGACTTTCAGGCCCTGCTATCAATGGCAGAAGGGGCAGCCCAACAGCTTGGCGTGAAATATAATGATACCGTCAACACATCAGCGCTTAAGCTCGCACGGCTAGCGGCATCCGCCCGCAAAGTCCCCGCCCAAAGAGCAGCTACGCTTCAGAAAATTCAAGATATGGCCTTCGAAATGCGCGGCGAAGGGGCATCGTTCGGCTTCGATGTTGTCAGCCATGTTGCCGATTCGCTTTATAAAGTCATTGACGATTTGCCAGACCAATCCAACAAGCTCGGCCTCAAAATCATCGAGATGCACGCGCTGGCATTGAACGCCCTACTCGCTGGCGGCATTCGCGCATCGGATGAAGACGAAATCGCCCGCCAGATCATCGCCGCCCTGGGTGCCGCCCGCAAAAAGGCGGCCGCCTAGCCCAGACCTATCCGCCCGGTGCCGCCGACCACGCCATTTCCTGATGGCCCGGCGCATAGGAGCGATTGGTGATCGCTGGATCACGGTTCAACAGCGGACGGGCATACATGGGGTGCCGCATGCTGCGCACTTCATGTTCCAACCGCACCAACGCCTTGCCGTTATCAGGGTCCACAACATCCAGGAACCGATATTGGTGCTGGTCGCTTTCTTCGCTGATCAAGCCGCGCTCTAGCAAGCGATTATACGGGCCGGAAAAATCGGCGAGATAGACCGCAATATGGTGGCCGTCATAGTCCGGCTGCGCGGCGTCCGTTTCCTTATAAATCAACGTCTGGCCATCACCGACAGACACATGGGCCTCCCCTTCCTTGGCGCGGGCTGCGGTGTGGATGATCTCATTATAGAAGCGGACAATACCGTCCACTGCGCCCACGGGCGTATCAACCTCCACATAGGGCATGCCAAGCCGCATTGGACCAAACCGGTCTGACGGCTCATGCACGCGGATGCGATTGCCCCAGGGACAGGTCACGGCGATGTGGTCTGGGCGTTCTTTGAAGCTGAACGCGCTGCCCGTCAGCGCATCCGTCGCCGCGTGCAGCCGCTGCAACAGTGCCTCCCGGCCAGGAATGACCAGGCCCGTGGTCCCGCGCAGAACCTGCGCAGCCCCTGTGGGCAGGTGGAACTGGCTGCGCCCGGCATTGATCCACATATTCGTTGTGCCGGTCATCAGGTAGGGATCGCGGGTGAGGCCAAGGGCCGTCACATAGAACGTAATGCCAAGCTGTTGGTCTGGCACACGAACGTTCACGTGCTCCATGGTCACGATATTGCCGATATCCTCGACCGTGCGTTCAAAGTCCGCCATTTTGCTCTCCATCAATACAAGATGCTGCGGGCAACGAGCAGCGCTGCGCCCGCCAACAACATGAAACTCAGCGCCTGGAAGAATCCAGCCGGGTCCGCCGATTTGAACCAACGCCCACCAACGATGTTGCCCAGGATCACCACCGGCATCAACAGCATGCCTTCAACAATCACTGTCAGGTCAACCAACCCCGCCAGCGCCACGAAGCCTGCCCGCCCAAACATGAAGATGCCGGAGAGCGCAATATTCGTCGCACGGAATGTCACCGGTTCTGGGCACATGTGGCGCAGGAACGGTGCTAGGAAATAAATCCCACCGCCGCCAGACACCGTGCCAACAAAGCCGGATATCAGGGACAGCACGGCAACCAAAGGCTTGGCCCGCAGATCAATAATGCGGGCGAGGCGGGGGATCGCATCGAACCGGTCCATCAGCACGACGGTCATGATCAACGCGCCCAAGATTGGCGCCAGCGAATCCGCATCCAGCGACACGAACACATAGGTCCCGATGCCAATGCCGATATAAACGCCGAGCGTGAGGGCGGCGGCAAGGCGCCAGTTAGCATGGCCAAAGCTTTGTGGAAACAAATGCACCTGCGCCATCGATGCCGTCATAATCACCAGCAGAATCGCGTGGTGTGGCCCCAGCAGCCACGTCGTCGCAATGATGATAGGCAGGTTGGACCCAAACCCAAACGCACCCCGGATCAAGAACCCACAAAAATGCGCCACCGCGACCGCCGCCAGCATCCAAAGCGGAATATCCGCAAACGGCGTCACACCCAATACAGTCATACCGCCGCCACTCTTCCCCACCAGCCAAGGCCTGACGGAGGTTCATTGCAAAAGGGGAGGTTAACTGATCTCTCGGGACGAGACGATGCTTCTTATCAAAAGGCAAATTTCGAGCCTAGATCCAGGCACCAAATCCCATGCGAGTGAACTGTAGGCAATGACAAAGAGGCTGGTCGGCGCGCTATAAACAGCGTCATTCATGATATTTTCGGTAAAGCGCACCGACCAGTTTCTTCGAAGGCCGTTCACAGGAAACGATCAGCGTTTCAGCAAAATCCGCCGAATCAACTGCCGAGGAAAAGCCTCTGGATGCATCCCAATAGACGAATCTGTTGCTTTGCGTGAGCATGCCAGGTTCCCAGGATTCCGCCACCTTAGACAATGCCTGGATCCGATCTGCGGCAACTATAGCACCGCGCTCGTCGCTATAGCGGAGCGTAGCGTATATCGTAAGCAACTCTTCAAGATATGCTTCATATTGCGTTGCATCTACGGTCCTGGCAGCACGCCTACTCGCTAGCGACGCCCATACTTTCGCATCGGCGAAGTCGGCGACGAGGCCGCGACCGGTAGCGGTTAAGAGCGCCATCACATAGGCCGCCTCCGGATCGCCAAACCGGGCGGCGCGCTCCATCCAAAGCGCGCCGTGGCAGGTATTGGGCGGTGCGGTGCGGCCATATATAAGCATGTCGGCGAATAGACGTTGGGCATCTGGAATATCGGACACCGCCTTCAGCACAAGGCCCTTCATCAGCGCAAGCTCCAGCCGATCAGACGGCTGCGCGCGCGGCGCTTTAGCTGGACGACCGTCACACGGCGCCAAACCGCGTTCCAGAAGGCCAGCGGCGACGTCCGGATCATTCCAGAGGAAGCTGGGAACAAAGTATATCTCTGCAAGCGGTAGGTCTGACGGCGCGCCATTTTCCGCGACCGCATTGATCACTTTCTGATGCAAATGACGGGCAGCGTTCACAGGCGTTTCAGCTTCCGCCAGCGGGTTTGCCAATACCGGCGGCGCGCCCACATGCTCCGCGAATTGGGCCCAAAGCACGGCCATCCGCTCATCCCGTTTGACGCCACAGCCCCGGCGATACGCCCTGGCCATCCGTCGCATCGCCAAACCATCGCCCATCCGTGCGGCCTGGTCATACCAAACCAGGGCCGCGCATTCGTCACGACCATCCGGGCCACCGGACCCGGGCTTGCCACCGCTAGAGTAAATTTCCCCCAGCATCCGGTGCGCCGCCACATCACCGCCAAGCGCAGCTTCTACAAGCAGTGGCCCGGCTTTGCCAAAATCCCTCACCGCGAAGGCAGCACGACCATCAGCGCCCGGATTGTTGGTTTTCGGTTCGGCCTGCGCGTCCACCAACACGCCGCCAGTCATGCCGAATAGAAGCAGCCAGGCCAGAACAGTCGATCTCAGCAACAAGCGCCTATTCCTTCAAAGC